>JANRJF010000314.1:0-9560 GCA_033764095.1 Deltaproteobacteria bacterium
GCCGCCGTCGCCAGCGGCGCCGGCGCACCCGAGTCGGAGGTGCCGCCGAGCGGCCGCGAGCCCGCCGGCGGGCGCGTGCTGCGCTTCCCGGTGAAGGCGCCGCCGCGCGCCGCCGCGCCGCCGCGCGCCAGCGGCGCGCAGTCGGGGCAGTTCCATTGCGAGGGCGAGTACTGGACCATCGGCATCGGCAGCGCCGTGGTGCGGGTGCGCGACACCTCCGGCCTGCGCTACCTGGTCAACCTGCTGCGCCAACCCGGCCAGGAGCTGCCGGCCCTCACGCTGGTCGCGGTCGAGCGCGGCGCCACCGACGTCGCGCCGGCGCACGCCGCCGCCGATGCGGCGCAGTCGGGCCTCGGCTTCGAGGAATCGGCCGCGGCGCACGCGCTGCTCGACGAGCAGGCGCGCGCCGCCTACAAGCGCCAGCTCGACGATCTGCGCGAGGAGCTCGACGAGGCGCGCCGCTTCAACGACCCCGAGCGCGCCGCCGGCCTGGAGCGCGAGATCGAGTTCCTGTCGCGCGAGCTGGCGCGCGCCGTCGGCCTGCACGGCCGCAGCCGTCCCGGCTCGACCCGCGCCGAGCGCGCCCGCCTCAACGTCACGCGTGCGATTCGCTCCGCGATCCGGCGCATCGCCGCCGCCAATCGCGACCTCGGCCTCTACTTCGAGACGACGATCAAGACCGGTGCCTACTGCAGCTACACGCCGGATCCGCGCCTGCCGGTGAGCTGGACCTTCTAGCGCCCGTCACCCGCTGCGGGCGAACGCGGCGCGCACCGCGTCGGCGTGCTCGGGCGGGCACAGCACGAAGGCGTGGTCGCCGACCGCGAAGCGCGTCGCGCCGCGCGGGGCGATGAGCTGCTCGCCGCGCACCACCAGCATGATCGCGCTGTCGGGCGGCAGCGTCAGCTCGCCGATGCAGAGACCGACCAGCGTCGAGTCGGGGCCGACGAAGACGGTCACGTGGGTGTCGGTGAGCGGCCGCTCGGAGGTGATGTCGACCGAGGCGCTGGGCTCCGGCGCCACCGGTTCCTCCAGGCCGAGCCAGTGCGGCAGACGGCGCACCGTCATGCCCGGCAGGAAGGAGCCGACCACGACGATGAACACCACCAGGTTGAACTCCTCGACGATGTCGCGCGGCGAGAGATTGGGGTCGTCGAGCATCAGCACCGGCACGGTGGCGAGGATGATCGGCACGGCGCCGCGCAGGCCGAGCCAGGCGATGCAGAGGATCTCCCGCCACTGGAAGCCGAACGGCAGCAGGCACAGCGTCACCACCGCCGGGCGGGCGACGAAGGCCAGCCACAGCGCCAGCGCCACGCCGGTGACCGCGACGGTCGGCAACTGCGACGGGAAGACGAGCAGCCCGAGCATCAGGAACATGCCGACCTGGGCTAGCCACGCGAACGAGTCGTGGAAGCGCTGCACGTTGAGCTTGTACGGCAGTGGGCCGTTGCCGATCAGAATTCCGGCCAGGTAGACGGCGAGAAACCCGCTGCCGTCGAACTGCGTGGCGACGCCGTACGCGATGAAGGCGAGGCCGACCGTCACCGTCGGCAGCAGCGCCGGCGTCGACAGCCGCACCCGCGCGAGCAGCCAGCGCGCCGCGAACCCCACCGCGACGCCGACCAGCGCGCCGACCACCAGTTCCTCCAGCATCAGGAAGATCAGGTCGACGCCGAAGCCGCCCTTGCCGCAGAAGGCGCGCGACGTGGCGAGGGTGAGGATCACCGCGACCGGGTCGTTGAGGCCGCTCTCCAACTCGATGGTCAGGGCAACGCGCCGCCGCAGCGGCACCCCCTGCAGCATGGCGAAGACCGCCGAGGCGTCGGTCGAGGAGACGATCGCGCCGATCATGAGCGACTCGCTCCAGGAGAGGCCGAGTCCGTGCGCGCCGACCGCGGTGAGCCCGGCGATGCCGATGACGCCGACCGTCGCCAGCACGCCCGCGGGCGCCAGCGCGCGGCGCAGGTGCGTCACCTCGGTGTTGAGCCCGCCGGCGAACAGGATCAGCACCAGCGCCGTGGTGCCGAAGGCATAGGCGGTCTCGTAGTCGTCGAACCAGATGCCCCCCGGTCCGTCGGAGCCCGCGAGCATGCCGAGCACCAGGAACAACAGGCCGATCGGCAGGCCGAGGCGCGCGCTGACGCGGCTGAGCAGCGAGCTCAGGATCAGCAGCAGGCCGGTGGCGCCGAGCGCCCAGGCGGTGAAGACGTCGATGTCGTCGAGCATGGCAGGCGATCAGGCGGTGGCGCGCAGCGCTGCGGGCTCGAGCCGCGCCACGCTCACGGCCGCAACCGGGCGTAGACCAGCTGGTCGAGAACCCGCCCTTCCTTCACCACGGCGCGCCGCAGCCGTCCCTCGAAGGTGTAGCCGGCCTTCTCCAGCACCCGCGCCGAGGCCGGGTTGGTTTCGAACACGCAGGCGTAGAGCCGCTGCAGCGGCGTCGTGACCAGCAGCCAGTCGCTGAATGCGATCAGCGCCCGGGTCGCGATGCCGCGCCCCCAGAACGGCTCGCCGAGCCAGTAGCCGACCTCGGCGGTCAGCCGGTGCACGTCGTGCTGGCGCTGCAGGCCGATGCAGCCGATCACCTCCGCCGGCGTGGCGATGGCGAAGTCGTTCGCCTCCGGCTGTGCCGCGACGCCGCGCAGGAAGGTGTCGGCGTCGGCGCGCGCATACGGCTGTGGGAAGCGGTCGCGCAAGCCGCGCGCCACCTTCGGGTTGTCGGCGTAGCGCGCGATCGCCGCCGCGTCGGCGGCGACGAAACTGCGCACGCAACAGCCGTCGGCCAGTTCGATGCGCACGGCGCCGCGCTTAGCAGATCGCCGCCGAGGCGGTCGAGGCCGCGCCGGCGCCGCGCGCGCGACCGGCTATCCGCGGCCGTCGCAGCCGCGCCACGGTTGACCCCGCCACCGCCGCCAGCCAGAGACGGCGCATGTCGTCGTCGTGCGCCGCGCGCCTGGCCCGGGTCGATTGGGGCGCGCTGGCGCGGCGGTTGGATGCCGACGGCTGGGCGCGACTCGGCCCATTGCTCAGCGCCGCGCAATGCGCGGCACTGTGCCGCGACTTCGATCGCGACCGGCTGTTTCGATCCACCGTCGACATGCAGCGGCACCGCTTCGGGCGCGGCGTCTATCGCTACTTCGCCGCGCCGTTGCCGCCGCTGGTCGCGGCGCTGCGCGTCGCGCTCTATGCGCGCCTGGCGCCGCTCGCCAACGCCTGGGCGGCGGCGCTCGGCGAGCCGGCGTATCCGACCTCGCTGTCCGCCTTCCTCGCCCAGTGTCGCGCCGCCGGGCAGACGCGCCCGACGCCGCTGCTGCTGCGCTATCAGGCCGGCGACTACAACTGCCTGCACCAGGACCGCTACGGCGCGGTGGCGTTTCCGCTCCAGGTGGTGATTCCGCTCTCGACGGCGGGGCGCGATTTCGCCGGCGGCGAGCTGCTGTTCGTCGAGCAGCGGCCGCGCAGCCAGTCGCGCGGCATGGCGGTGGTGCCGGCGGCAGGGGAGGCGGTCGTGTTCGCCAACGCCACCCGGCCGGTGCGCGGGACGCGCGGCGTCTACCGCGCCCAGCTGCGGCACGGCGTCAGTCCGCTGGCGCGCGGACAGCGCGTCGCGCTCGGCATCATCTTCCACGACGCGGCGTAGGCGTGCGGCACGCCCCCGCAGCCGGAGCCGGAAGCACGACTGGCTTGAGACGGTCGCGCGCGCGTGGCACGGTTCTCCCATGGAGCGCGAGGTCATCGTCGCCAGCCCGCGCGGGTTCTGCGCCGGCGTGTCGCATGCGATCGAGATCGTCGATCTCGTGCTGGAGCGCGAGGGAGCGCCGGTCTACGTGCGGCACGAGATCGTCCACAACAAATACGTGGTGGAGGATCTGCGCGGCCGCGGCGCGGTGTTCGTCGACGAGCTCGCCGACGTGCCCGCCGGGGCGCTGGTGATCTTCAGTGCGCACGGCGTGTCGCCGGCGGTGCGCGAAGAGGCCCGGGCGCGTGGCGTGCGCGTCGTCGACGCCACCTGTCCGCTGGTCACCAAGGTGCACGTCGAAGCGCTGCGCTACGCGCGCGACGGCTACGAGATCCTGGTCATCGGCCATCGCGGCCACGTCGAAGTGGTCGGCACGCTCGGTCACGCGCCCGAGCAGATGCACCTCATCGAGACGGTCGCCGACGTCGCGGTGGTGACGGTGCGCGACCCCGACCGGGTCGCCGTCGTCACCCAGACGACGCTCTCGGTCGACGACACGCGCGACATCGTCGACGCGATCCGGCAGCGCTTCCCCAACGTCCACCTGCCGTCGAAGGACGACATCTGCTACGCGACGCAGAACCGGCAGACGGCGGTGAAGGAGCTGGCCCGCCAGGCCGACCGCGTGCTGGTGATCGGGTCGCCGACCTCCAGCAACGCCAATCGGCTGGTCGAGGTGGCGCGCAATGCCGGGACCGCCGCCCAACTGATCGAGGACGCCAGCGCCATCGATCCCGCCTGGCTCGGGACGGCGCGTGCGGTCGGGCTGACCGCCGGCGCGTCGACCCCGGAGCTGCTGGTCGAGGCCGCGGTCGCGCGCCTGCGCACCCTCGGCTTCGCGCGCGTGCGCGACCTCACCACCGCCGTCGAGCACGTCGCCTTCCCGCTGCCGCGCGCGCTGCGCGCCAGTGCCTGACGCCTGGTGGCGTCGTCACGACAGTAGTCTGTGGAGCTAATTTCGCCGTTGCACTCCCCCGGGCTGGTGCTCTAAACGGGTGGGATCGGGGGCGGTTGAGAGACGGGATGGCGACACCGCTGCGTGTCCTGCTGATCGAGGATTCGGACGACGATGCGTTGCTGCTGCTGCGCGAGCTGCGGCGCGGTGGGTTCGAACCGGTCTGGCAACGGGTGGACACACCCGAGGCGCTGCACGCCGCGCTCGACGGTGCTGACTGGGATCTCATTACCTGCGACTGGGTGATGCCGAAGTTCAGCGCGCCCGCCGCCCTCGAGCTGCTGCGCGCCCGCCGCAACGACGTGCCGGTGATCATCGTCTCGGGCGAGGTCGGCGAGGAGGTCGCGGTCAGCGCGCTGCGCAGCGGCGCCCGCGACTACGTCAGCAAGCACAAGCTCACCCGGCTGGTGCCGGCGATCACGCGCGAGCTGGAGGAGTACGCCGATCACCGCGCCCGCCGCCAGGCGGAGGCGTCGCTGCGCCGTGCGCAGGATCGCCTGCGCGTCTTCGTCGAACAGGCGAGCGATCTCATCTTCACGCTCGACGGCGAGGGCCGCATCACCTCGATCAACGCCGCGGTGCGCGAGATGCTCGGCTACGCGCCGGCCGAGCTGGTCGGCTGCGCCGGGCTCGACCTGTTGGCGCCCGAGGGCCGCCCGCACGGGCTGATGGCGCTGCAGGGGGTGCGCGCCGGCGAGCCGATCGAGCGCTTCGAGTTCGACGTGCTGGCGAAGAACGGCGAGACGCGCGTGCTGGAGATCCGCGGGCACGCCGTGCACTGGGCGGACGGGCCGATGGAGACCTTCCACATCGCGCGCGACGTCACCGAGCGGCGCCGCGCCGAGGCGGAGCGCGCGCGGCTCAGCGCCGCGCTCGAGCAGGCGCCGGAGCCGATCGCGATCACCGACGCCGACGGCACCGTCGTCTACCTGAACCCGGCCGGCGAACGCCTCACCGGCGTGTCGCGCGCCGAGGCACAGGGCCGGCCCTACGCGACCCTCTCCGGCCAGGCCGGCGACGGCTCGTGGTCGCGCTCGATGATCCAGCGCCGCGAGGACGGCAGCCTGGTGCGCATCGAGGTGACGGTCTCGCCGATCCGCGACGCGGCCGGCCGCATCGTCAACTATGTCGGCGGTCCGCGCGACGACGAGGACGCCGCCGGGACCGCCGTCGGCGGCGCGAGCCGCTGAGTAGCGCGGGCACGGAGGCCCGCGCTACTTACCAGGTCAATCCGCGCCGGCGCGTTGGTAGGCGGGCCGCTGCACCAGGCGCTCGACGTAGGTGCTGAGCACCGGCTGCCCGTCGAGCAGGCCCATGAACGAGCACCAGCCGAGCGTCGAGCCGATCATGATGTCGGCGGCGCTGAAGCGGTCGCCGAGCAGGTAGGGCTGCGCGCCGAGCGCGGCGCTGATCACCTTGGCGACCTCGGCGAAGCGGGCGCGGCCGCTCTCCGCCTTGGCGGCGGAACGCTCGGCTTCCGGGAGCTGAATGGTGTTGAGGAAGACGTCCAGCACCGGCGGCTCGAGCGTGCCGATGGTGTAGACCATCCACTGATAGTAGCGGGCGCGCTCCGGCGTGCCGGGCGGCGGGGCGAGCTGCGCGTCGGGGAACTTGTCGGCCAGGTGCAGGCAGATCGCCGCCGACTCCATCAGCGTCAGATCGCCGTCGACCAGCGCCGGCAACTGGCCGTGCGGATGCACGCGCAGATACTCCGGCGACTTGTGCTGGTTGTCCTTCATGCTGATGCGGACCAGCTCATAGGGAGCGCCGATCTCTTCCAGCAGCCAGCGCGGGCGCGTCGAGCGCGATTGGGCGGTGTGGTAGAGCTTCAACATCGCAAGATCCTCCTCGCGTCGCGGGCGGCGTCGTCGTCGCCCGTTGGTGGTGGCCTGGGGGCGTGCTACTCGGGGCGCATGCGGAAGCCAACCATGATCTCACGCCGGTCGGTGATCAAGGCGGGCGCGGCGCTGCTCGCGTGCAGTTGGTGGCCACGCGGACTGGTCGCGGCGGAGTTGCCGGCGGCGACCGAGGCGGCGTTGCGCGAGGCGGAGTACATCTACGTCGCGACGCGGCGGAAGAATGGCGCGCTGAGCGAGATCAAGCCGATCTGGTTCTATTTCACCGACGGCAAGATCTTCTTCAGTACCGCGCCCGACAGCTGGAAGGCGAAGCGCATCGCCGCCGGCAGCCCGCTCTATATCTGGATCGGCAGCGAGGGCGGTCCGTTCGTCGAGGGGCGCGCCGAGCTGGTGACGGACGACGCGCTCATCGACCGCATGGGCGAGGCCTACGCGCAGAAATACTGGATCGCCTGGCTCGGCCTGTTCAAGCCGCGCGCCAGCCGCGTGCGCGAGGGCAAGACCAACGCCTACCTGGTGACGCTGACGCAAGCCGCGCCGCCGGAAGCGCCGAAGGCGTGACCCCCATCCCGAGCTTCCCCCGCGCGCGCGGGGGAAGGTGGGGATGGGGGGCCGGCTCTCACTTCAGCTCGTCGCGCGAGTAGCCGAGGATGGTGCGGGCGATGATCAGGCGCTGGATCTCGCCGGTGCCCTCGTAGATGTCGGTGATGCGCACGTCGCGGAACCACTTCTCGATCAGATGGTCGCGCGAGATCGCCATCGGGCCGAGCAGCTCGATGCAGCCCTGCGTCACCTCGCGCACGGCGCTGCCGGCTTTGGCCTTGGCGATCGACGCTTCTAGATTGTTCGACTCGCCCTGATCGGCGAGCCAGGAGGCGCGCAGGGTGGCGAGGCGCGCCGCCTCGAAAGTCGCCTCCAGGCGGCGGAACTTCTCCGCCGCGGCCGGCTGGTTGTGCAGGGTCGAGCCGTAGGTGACCTCGACCCCGGCCTCGCGCAGCTGGTCGCGGGTGAAGTCGAGCGCCGCCTCCGCCATGCCGAGGCCGATGGCGGCGACCATCGGGCGCGTCATGTTGAAGGTCTTCATCACGCCCTTGAAGCCCCCCGAGCCGCCGCGGTGGACCTCCTCGTCGTTGCCGAGCAGGTGGTCGCGCGGGATGCGGCAGTCCTGGAAGACGTAGGCGGCGGTGTCGTCGGCGCGGATGCCGAGCTTCTTCTCCTTGTGCGCGACGATGAAACCGGGTGTGCCCTTCATCACCAGGAACGACTTGATGCCGCCGCGGCCGGCGGCCCGGTCGACCGTCGCCCACACCACCACGCCGTCGGCGCGACAGCCGGTGGTGACGAAGATCTTCTCGCCGTTCAGCACCCAGTGGTCGCCGTCGAGCCGCGCCGAGGTGCGGACCAGGGAGGGGTCCGAGCCACAGCCTGGCTCGGTGATCGCCATGGCGAGGATCTTGTCGCCCCACTTGCGCTTCTGCTCCTCGGTGCCGGCCGCCTGCAGGGCCGAGTTGCCGAGGCCGCGCTCCTGGCGCCGCATGCGCACCGAGTAATCGCCCCAGGTCTGCCCCATGGCGATCAGCGTGGTCATCACCGCCATGCCGGCGTCGCCGTCCTCGCGCTGGCCGAGCGTGGACATGAAGCCGGGATGGTCCTTCGCCTCCGGCAACTGGTCGGGCGGGAACTCGTGCTCGTTCTCGTCGTAGTAGCGCGCGTAGCGGCGCGCGATCAGCGCCTCCTCGCGCACGGCGGCGAGCAGGCGTTCATCGTTGGGCGACAGATTGAGATCGATCATGACGTCTCCTGCGGCGGTGCGTTGTCGTCGGTTGGTCAGACGCTGGCCAGGCCCTCGAGCACGCCGAGCGTGCGGGCGTTGCGGTACCAGAGCTCGACCGGATGCTCGCGAATGAAGCCGTGGCCGCCGAGGCACTGCACGCCGTTGTCGGCGATCCACATGCCCTTGTCGGCGGTGTAGGTGCGCGCCAGGTGCGCGGCGCGCGTCGCGTCGTGGCCGTACTCCAGCTGGCTGGCGGCCTTCCAGGTCATCCAGCGCATGCAGTCGACCTCCATCTGCATCTCCGCCAGGCGGAAGGCAATCGACTGCTTGCGGGCGATCGCCTCGCCGAAGGCGACGCGCTCCTTGGTGTAGGGGATGCAGTAGTCGAGCACGGCGCGGCCGAGGCCGGTGAGCAGCGCGGCGATGGCGACGCGGCTGTGCGCCAGCAGGCGGCCGACGTCGGCGCCGGCGCTGCCGCCGAGCTTGTCGCCGGCGGCGACGCGCACCCCGTCGAGCTCCAGCGTGGCGAGCGGCAGCGCCTTCAGGCCGAGCGTCTTGTCGTCGCGGATGGTCAGGCCGGCGGCGTCGCGCGCGATGATCGCCGCGGCGAGCCCGTCGCCCTCGCGCGCCACCACCAGGAAGTGGCCGGCGCGATCGGCGAGCGGCACGGCGCACTTGCTGCCGCGCAGCACGTAGCCGCTGCCCTGACGCTCCAGCGTCGTGCGCGGCGCGCAGGCGTCGAAGGTCGGCGACGGCTCCGCCACCGCCAGGCTGGCGGCCTGATAGCGGTCGCCGCACAGCCCGGGCAGATACGCCTGCTGTTGCTCGGCGGTGCCCTGATCGGCGACGGCGTAGGCGAACAGCGCCGGACCGACCGCGGCGAGCGCCAGCGCCGCGTCGCCGTAGGCGAGCTCCTCGAGCACGATCGCGTTGGTCAGCGGCGAGCGCGGCGCGCCGTAGCCGCCGACCGCTTCCGGCAGCTGCGTCGCGACCAGGCCGAGCTCCCAGGCCTGCTCGTAGAACGCGTCGGGAATCGCCGCGGCTTCGTCGCATTCGCGCGCCTTGGGGCGCAGCGCGGCGGCGGCGAAGCCGCGCATCGACTCGCGCACCGTCTGCTGGTCGTCGGTGAGGGCAAACGAGATCATCCGGACCTCCTGTGGGACACGGCGCCGCGACGGCGCGCGCCGCCCGGCGTGGCCAGCCGGTCGGTGCGCGCGTCGCCGCGCGCGG
>JANRJF010000315.1:0-13971 GCA_033764095.1 Deltaproteobacteria bacterium
CGGTTGCGGCGCCACCGTCGGCAAGGCGGGCGGCCCGGAACGCTCCTCGCCGGGCGGCATCGGCATCGCGCGCCGCCGCGTCGGCGCGCGACACGTCGAGGCGATCGTTGCCGTCAACGCCTTCGGCGAGGTGATCGACCCGGCGACGCACCGCATCGTCGCCGGCGTGCGCGCGGCACGCGGTCGGGGCTTCACGCCGACCGCCGCGCTGCTTGCCGCCGGTGCCTCGACGCAATTCGGCAACACGACGATCGGCGTCGTCGTCACCGACGCCGGGCTGAGCCGCGAGGAGGCCGCCGAGCTGGCGTCGACCGCGCACGACGGCCTGGCGCGGACGATCCGCCCGGTGCACACGCGCGTCGACGGCGACACGCTGTTCGTGCTGGCCACCGGCGATCCCACTCGCGCCGCCGCGCGCACCATGCTCGACGCGATCGCGCTGCAGGACGCCGCCGCCGACGCGGTGGCAGCGGCGGTGCTGCGCGCGGTGAGCCGGCGCCGCCGGTAGCGCCGCCGCTCGGTTCACCGCCGGCTGACGGCGAGGCCGACGGCGGCGACCAGCACGCCGGCACCGAGCATCGTATGGGCGCTCAGGTGCTCGCCGAGCACGATGGCCTCCAGCACGGCGGCCGAGACCACCGCGGTGGCGGCCGTCAGGCTCGCCTGGGTGGCGGGCGCGAAGCCGAGCCCCTGGTGGAGCAGCAGTTGCCCGGACACCGACGTCAGCACGACGGCGAGCAGCGCGCCGAGCAGGGTTGGCGTGCACGGCGGCAGACCGGCGAAGAGCGCCGGGGCGCTGAGCAGGGCGCCGACCGCCATGAAGTAGGTGGTGACCAGGTAGGCGCTCTCGGTGAGCCGCAGCTGGCGCGCGGTGGCGACGGCGCCGCCGGCGAGCAGCGAGGAGCAGAGGGCGATCAGGCTGCCGAAGGTCGCGGCGCGGCCGAGATCCGCCCCGGGCCCGACGACGATGGCGATGCCGACCAGGAAGAGCACGAGGGCGCCGACCAGGCGGCGATCGAACGGCTCGTGCAGCAGCGTGGTGGCGATCAGCGTGGTCCAGATCGGGTAGGTGCAGTGCACCAACGTCGCCAAGCCGGCGCCGGCGCCGCTGATCGCGTAGTAGTAGATGATGATCGCGCCGCCGCCGAGCAGGCCGCGCAGCAGGACCGGCTGCCAGCGGCCGCGCGGGCGCAGCGAGCGTCCCCCGCGCAGCGCCAGCAGGATGAGGAACGAGCCGGCGAAACGGACGAACGCCACCTGGCCGGCCGCCATCTCGTGCGACGCGGCGCGTACGGCGACCGCCATCGCGCCGAGCAGCAGCGAGCTGGCGAGGATCACCGCAATGCCGTGCACCAGCATGGTGCGGCGGTCGAGCACCGGCGCGTCCATGGACGGGCTCGCGTCAGGCCTGTGCGTCGCGCCGCGCCTGGCGCGCCAGCAGCGCGGCGAGGGCGGCGAAGGGCACCAGCGTCAGGCCGATCTCCAGCCAGTCGCCTTCCGCCGGGGTGCGCAGCGCCAGGGCGCCGCCCAGGCCGGCGACGATCAGGGCGGCGAAGGCGACGCCGAGCAGGGCGTCGCCGGCGATGAGTCCGGAGGCGAACAGCGTCGCGCGCGCGTCGTTGGGTGCGGCCGCAGAGGGCCGCGCTGCCGGCGGCGGCCAGCGCCAGGCGATCAGGCCGCCGAAGATCAGCGAGGCGGTGGTGGTGATCGGCAGGTAGAGGCCGATGGCGAACGGCAGGCTGGCAATGCCGGCGAGCTCGGCCAGTGCCGCCAGCCCCACGCCGAGCCCGAGCAGTGCCCAGGGCAACTGGCCGTGGATGACGCCGTCGGCGAGCGTCGCCATCAGCTTGGCCTGTGGCGCCGGCAGCTCCGGCGAGCCCAGCGTGTAGGCGCCGTGCAGCAGCACGATCAGCCAGCCGGCGCGCACTGCGGCGACCAGCACACCGACGATCTGGCCGATCTCCAGCGCGCGTGGCGTCGCGCCGACCAGAGCGCCGCACTTGAAGTCCTGGATGGTGTCGCCGGCCAGGGCGGCGGCGCTGCACACCACCGCCGCGACCGCCAGCGTCGCGCCGACGCCGGCGCGTCCGTCGTAGCCGAGCGCGAGCAGCAGCGCGGCGGTGATCAACAGCGCGGTGATGGTCATGCCCGAGATCGGCTGCGAGGTGGTGCCGATCAGGCCGACGATCTGGCCCGAGACGACGACGAAGAAGAAGCTGAAGCCGAGCGCCAGCAGCACTTCCGGCAGGCGCATGCCGAAGGGCGGCAGCAGCCACATCGCCAGTCCCAGCGCCGCGATGCCGCCGAGAATCACCGGTGGCGAGAGATCCCGCTCGGTGCGGAGGGTGGTAGCGGCGGTGCCGGCGCGCGCCGCGGTGAACAGCGAGCCGAGCGCGCGCCGCATCACCGGCAGCGCACGCGCGATCGACCACAACCCGCCGCAGGCGACCGCCCCGGCGCCGACGAAGCGCACCTGGCCGCTCCAGATCTGGCGTGCGCTCTGCGCGCCGAGATCGGCCGGCAGGCCGAGCCAGTGGCCGACACTGCCGCCGGCCAGCATGTCGAACAGGGGGATCAACCCCGCCCAGGCGAGCAGGCCGCCGCACAGCATGATCGCGGCGATGCGCGCCCCGACCAGGTAGCCGACGCCGAGGAACAGCGGGCTCAGCTCGGCGCCGACGGTCAGCTTGTGCAACCCCGGCAGGCTGATGAACACCGACGGGCTCCACAGCTGCAGGCCGCGCACGATGAACTGGTAGAGCGCGCCGATGCCGATGCCGGCGACCACCGGACGCGCCGCGGCGCGGCCGCGGTCGCCGGCGATCAGCACGGCGGCGCACGCCGTCCCCTCCGGGAACGGCAGCGTGCGATGCTCGGCGACGGTGAGCTCGTGGCGCAGCGGCACCAGCATCAGCACGCCGAGCAGACCGGCGGTGGCGGCGAGCAGGAAGACGCGGAAGGCGCTGGCGTCGTAGTCGAGCAGGATCAGCGCCGGGATGGTGAAGGCGACGCCGGCGGCGAGCGAGTCGCCGGACGAGGCGATGGTCTGGACGACGTTGTTCTCCAGGATGGTGCCGCGCCCGAGTAGACCGCGCAGCACCGCCATCGACAGCACCGCGGCGGGTATCGACGCCGAGGCGGTGAGGCCGACCTTGAGCGCCAGGTAGGCGTTGATCATGCCGAAGGCGATCGACAACAGCGCGCCGAGCAGCAGCGCGCGCGCGGTCAGCTCCGGCGGGGCCTGCGTGGCAGGCACGTAGGGCGTCAGCGGCTGGTCGGGTTCGCGCGCCTCGGCCATGCCGACCGCGGCGTCAGGCGAGCGGCTCGAAGCACTCGGCCGCGACGATGTCGGCCAGCGTCTCGCGCCGCGAGGCGAGGAAGGCGCGGCCCTCGTCGAGCCAGACCTGCGGCGCGCGACCGAGCGAGTTGTAGTGCGAGCTCATCTGCACGCCGTAGGCGCCGGCATCGTGCAACACCAGCAGATCGCCGATGCGCGGCATCGGCAGCGCGCGCGGGTCGAGCAGCTCGCGGTCGTCGCGGGTAAAGACGTCGCCCGATTCGCACAGCGGGCCGGCGACCACCAGCGGGACGCGCGGCGCGGCCGGATCGGCGCCGTGGATGGTGATGTGGTGATACGAGCCGTACATCGCCGGCCGCACCAGGTCGGTGAAGCCGGCGTCGACCATGACGAAGGTGTGACCGGCGCCCTTCTCGTTGGTGCGCGTCGCCTTGATGTCGGTGACGCGCGCCACCAGCACCGCGGCCGGCGCGACGAAGTAGCGCCCCGGCTCGATCTCGACCCGCAACGACCGTCCGGCGACGCGGCTCAGACGCTCGCGCGCGCCGGCGAGGGCGCGGCCGACCGGCGTCAGGTCGATGGCCGGCGCGTCGGGCCGATAGGGATGCGGGATGCCGCCGCCCATGCTCACCGCTTCCAGGTCCGGGAAGTCGGCGAGGCGCTCGGCGTAGAAGTGCTCCAGGCGGCCCATGTTGGCGGTGAACTCGTCGATCTGCGGGCCGCTGCCGACGTGGGCGTGCAACAGCACGATCTTCAACCCGGCGCGCGCCGCGGCGCGGCGCACGGCGTCGATCTCGTCGGTCCAGATGCCGTGCTTCGAGCTCGGGCCGCCGGTGTCGCACGCCTGCACGTGGCCGTGGCCGAAGCCGGGATTGACGCGTACGGCGATCGGACCGCGCCAGCCGGCCCCGACCAACTGCTCCAGCATGGCGGGCGAGCCGATGTTGGGGAGCACGCCGTGCTCGCGCACCACGTCGAGGCCGTTGTCGCGGAAGACGTCGGCGGTGAGCAGGATGGTCGGCGGCGTGTGGCCGATCGCGAACCCGGCCGCGGCGGCGCGCAGCACTTCGTTGCCCGACACCGCGTCGATCCAGATGCCGGCGTCGCGGATCTCCTCCAGCAGGCGGCGCAGAGAGCACGCCTTCATGGCGAAGCGCGCCTGCACGCCGTCGCCCGGCGCGATGGCGCGCACGTCGGCGATGCGGCGGCGCAGCGTCGCGGCGTCGTAGAGGTAGAAGGGGGTGCCGACGCGCTGGGCGATCGCGGCGAGATCGACGGACTCGACGAACGGGGAGGGCATGATCGGTGCGGCGGTCGTAACAGCGGGGCGACAAGGGGGCAAGGCAGGGCGTTTCGCGCCTCGTGGGCAGGCACGGCGGCGCGCCCACCCGGTTCTCAAAACCGCGCCGGGAGGCTAGAGACGCGGCATGGCGCGGCGGGTGGAGCGCATCGGGTTGATCGGGACGGGCAAGCACGGTGGTCGCTACGCGCGCCATCTGCGCGAGGACTTCCCGGACCTGCGGCTCGCGGCGGTGGCGCGGCGCGACCCGGAGAAGCTCGCCGCCATCGCGCACGAGAGCGGCGCGCGGCCGTTCACCGACTGGCGCGCCATGCTGACGGAGGCGGAGCTCGACGCGGTGATCGCCGTGGTCCCGCCGACGCTGCATCGAGACATCGTCATCGCCGCCGCCCGCGCCGGCGTGCCGTTGCTGCTGGAGAAGCCGGCGGCGCCACACCTGGCCGACGGTCGCGCCATGCGCGCCGCGCTGGCCGGTACCAGCACGCCGGTGATGGTGGCGCAGACGCTGCGCTACAACGCCGTGGTGCGCGCCATGGCGGCGGCGCGGTCGCGCATCGGTGCGGTGCGCTCGCTGTGCTTCACGCAGCGCTTCGAGCCGTCGCCGCTCGACTGGCTCGACGATCCAGCGCGCTCCGGCGGCGGCATGATCCTGCACACCGGCGTGCACGCCTTCGACCTGATGCGGCGCCTGAGCGGGCTCGAGCCGCGCGCGGTGAGCTGCCAGCTGCAGCGCATCCACACCCGCCGGACAGAGGACAACTTCGTCGCCACCGTCACGCTCGGCGACGAGGAGGCGCTGGCGACCATCACCTGCTCGCGCGCCGCCGGCGGCCGCAACGGACACGTCGAGGTGGCCGGCGAGGGCGGCACGCTGGTCGGCGATCATGTGCTCGGGCACGCCGCGCTGGTGGTCGGCACCGCGGTCGAGCCGCTGCCGGTCGGGGCGTCGCTGCCGACCGTGCGCGAGGTGATCCGCGACTTCGTCGGCGCGGTGCGCGACGAGACGCCAATGCCGATCCCGCTCGACGAGGGTCTGCGGGCGGTGGCGGTGGTGGACGCCTGTTACGCCGCGGCGCGCGATGGGCGCACCGCCGCGGTCGAGCGCTTCGCATGAACCCGTGGCTGCTCGCCGCCTGGCTGGTCGCGGCGTCGCCGACCATGGCGCCGCCGGTGCCGGCCGAGGTGACGATCTGTGTCGATCGCGCCGCGCAACGCTGCTGGACCGCCGCCGGTCGCGACGCCTGTGTGGGCGGCGAGGTGTTCCGCGTCGTGTCGGCGCTCGACGAGCCCGAGGATCAACTGCAGGCCTGTCGCGCCGCGCTGCGCTAGACGCCGTTGCCGTGCCGCGCCGCCGATCGCCGCGCGCTGGCGACTGCTGCCACGTCGCCGTCTCGGCAGGGCACTAGTCCTCGTCCCGGTCGTGGTCGGCCGACAGCGCGAGTTGGTAGATGTCACGCGCCGACCAGCCGCTGTCGGTGGCGAGCGCCTTGGCGATCTCCTTCAGATGCAGTCCCTCGGCGCGCAGCCGAGCGACGTCGGCGCGCAACGCCGCCTCGTCCTGGCGCGCGGCGCTCAGCGGCGGCGCGATGAACAGCGTCACCTCGCCACGCGCCACCAGGTCGCCAGCGCCGGCCGCCAGATCGCGGGCCGTGCCGCGCACGAAATCCTCGTAGAGCTTGGTCACCTCGCGCGCGATCACCATGGCACGCTCCGGCATCGCGGCGGCGAGGTCGGCGAGCGAGTCAGCGAGTCGGCGGCCGGTTTCGAAGCAGACCACGGTGCGGTCCTCGCTCGCGATGCGGGCGTAGAAGGCGCGGCGCGCCGTCGGCTTGCTGGGGACGAAGCCCTCGAAGGCGAAGCGATCGGTCGGCACGCCGGCGACGCTCAGCCCGGCGATGACCACCGACGGGCCGGGGATCGGCACGACGCGGATGCCGGCGTCGATGGCGCCGCGCACCAGACGGTAACCGGGATCGGCGATGCCGGGCGTGCCGGCGTCGGAGATCAGCGCCACGTCCTCGCCGCCGCGCAGCCGCTCGACCAGCTTCGGCGCGCGCTCGCGCTCGCTGTGGTCGTGGTAGCTGATCAGCGGCGTGGTGATGCCGAAGTGGGTGAGCAGCGTGCGGCTGTGGCGCGTGTCCTCGGCGGCGATCAGCCGCACCTCCTTCAGCACGCGCAATGCCCGCAGCGTGATGTCCTCCAGATTGCCGAGCGGCGTGGCGACGACGAACAGGGTGCCGGCCATGCGCGATGACGCGCGCAAGTCAGGCGGCAAGGCAAGACCGACGCGCGCCGATCGCTCGTAATCGATAGTCCGTGACAAAGCGTCTGGCCGCTGCTAGCCAGGGCCGCGTGAGTCGCGCTCAACCGATCAAGACGCGCAGCGGAAAACGCTCCGGTGAGCTGGTGGTCACGCTGCCGCCAGGCTGGGAGCTGCGCCTGCGTCGCGTGTTGCGCGAGCTGCTCGGCGAGACGCTGCCCGACCCGCGCGCCGACGGCCTGACGCCGCAGCAGCGCGCCGCCCGCCTGGAGCAGCGCCAGCGCCGCATGCGCGAGGCGATGTGCCAGTTCGTCAGCGAGCTCATCACCGCCGACATCGTCGGCCGCGAGGTGGCGCTCTCCAGCCGCACCCGCTTCGGCCGCCGCACCGGATCGCTGCGCGAGCACGTGGCGGCGATCCTGCGCGCGACGAAATAGTAGGGAGGCGGCCGCGGCGGGCCGCGCTACTGGCCTCTGAACTTCCGCTCCGGCCACCAGGGGTAGAAGTCGGGCATGTCGCGCGTCGGGCTCATGCGAAAGCGGGCCGGGCGCTTCTGCAGGAAGGCGCTGACGCCTTCGGCGGCGTCGGCGTTGCGGCCGGTCCAGAACACCGCCGGCGAATCGACCTCATGGGCGGCCATCGGGTGGTCGGCGCCGAGCATGCGCCACAGCATGGCGCGGGTGAGCGCCACCGACACCGCCGAGGTGTTGTCGCCGATCTCGCGCGCCAGGCCCTGGGCGGCCGGCAGCAGCTCCTCGGGGGCGACGACGCGGCTCACGAGCCGGCCGGCAAGCGCTTCGTCGGCGTTGAACACGCGTCCGCTGAAGGTCCACTCCAGCGCCTGGCTGATGCCGACGACGCGCGGCAGGAACCAACTGGAGCAGGCCTCGGGCACGATCCCGCGGCGCGCGAAGACGAAGCCGAAGCGCGCCGCCGACGAGGCGAGGCGGATGTCCATCGGCAGCGTCATGGTGGCTCCGACGCCGACCGCCGGTCCGTTGATCGCCGCGATCACCGGCTTGCGGCACTCGAAGATGCGCAGCGCGACCAGGCCGCCGGTGTCGCGGTGGCGATCGATCGGCAGCGGCTGGCCGCTGTAGTCGAAGGTCGCGCCGCCGCCGCTCAGGTCGGCGCCGGCGCAGAAGCCGCGCCCGGCGCCGGTGACGACGATGACCCGCACCGCGTCGTCCGCATCGGCCTGGTCGAACGCCTCGATCATCTCGCGCGCCATGCGCTCGGTGAAGGCGTTGAGCTTGTCGGGGCGGTTGAGGGTGATTGTCAGGATGCGGTCGGCGACCTCGTAGCGGATCTCGTCCATGGGCGAGGAGAAACCACAGATGAACACCGAGAACCACAGATGACACGGCGGCGGCCGCGCCAGTGCGAAGCCTGCGTGTGCTCTGTGGCTAGATCTTCTCCGCCGCGCGCAGCTTGGCGCTGCCGGCGCGCGGGTTGGCGGCGATCTCGGCGTCGCTCGGCGGCAGCGGTTTCTTGGTCAGCAGGCGCATGCGACCGGCCTGCGCCTCGGCGCGCAGGAAGTGCTTCACCAGGCGGTCCTCCAGCGAATGGAAGCTGATCACCACCAGGCGGCCGCCGGGGGCGAGGGCGGCGACCGCCTGCGGCAGTGCCGCCTCGACGGCGTCGAGCTCGCGGTTGGCGGCGATGCGCAGCGCCTGGAAGATGCGCGCCGCGTCGCGGCCGGCGCGCCAACGGGTCGCCGGCGGCAGCGACTGCTCGATGGCGGCGAGCAGCTGGCGGGTGGTGCGGATCGGTTGCTCGCGCTGGCGGGCGACGACGGTGCGGGCGATGCGCGAGGCGAAGCGTTCCTCGCCGTAGGTGCGGAAGATCTCGGTCAGCTCGTCGACGTCGCAATCGGCGAGCAGGTCGGCGGCCGAAGCGCAGTCGTCGTCGGTCGGGTCGAAGCGCATGTCGAGCGGCTCGTCGCGCTGGAACGAGAAGCCGCGCCCGCTGCGGTCGAGATGATGCGAGCTGAGGCCGAGGTCGAACAGCACTCCGTCGACCGGCGGCAGCCGTCGCGCCGCGATCTGCTCGGCCAGGGTGGCGAAGCTGGCGTTGGCGAGCAGCAGGCGGCCGCCGGCGAGCGGCTCGGCGAGGCGTGCGGTGACGGCGGCGATGGCGTCGGGATCGCGGTCGATGCCGAGCACGCGCCCGTCCGCCGCGGTGCGCTCGAGGATGGCGCTGCTGTGTCCACCGCCGTTGACCGTCGCATCGACGTAGACGCCGCCCGGCCGCGGCGCGAGGTGCGCCAGCACCTCGTCGAGCATGACGGGGATGTGGCCGTCATCCCCGCGTTGATCCGTTTCCCCCCTTTGAAAAACCGGGGTCAGGGGGGATTTGTCCGACGGATCCTCAGGCGCGGCCATTGGTTGAAAATCCCCCCTCGCCCCCCTTTTTCAAAGGGGGGAAGCAGATCAAAGGGCGGCGACCGACTCGTACAGCGCCAGGTACTCGCGTGCGCTGTTCGCCCACGAGTGGTCGAGCCGCATGCAGGCGCGCTGCAGGCTGCGCCATTCATCCGGGGCGTGGGTGTAGAGCCGCCAGGCGCGCAGCATCGCCTCGGCCAGATGCGCGCCGTCGAAGGTGGTGAACGAGAAGCCCGAACCGACGCGACCGGCGGCGCGCGCCGCGTCGTGATCGACGACGGTGTCCTTCAGGCCGCCGGTGGCGTGCACGATCGGGACGGTGCCGTAGCGCTGGCTGTACATCTGATTGAGGCCGCACGGCTCGTAAGCGCTCGGCATCAGGAAGGCGTCGGCGCCGGCCTCGATGCGGTGCGCCAGCCCTTCGTCGAAGCCGATGGTCGCGGCGACCTGTCGCGGATAGGCGCGCGCCAACTCGCGCACCGCACCCTCGATGCCGGGATCGCCGGAGCCGAGGATGACCAGCTGCGCGCCGAGCGGCGCGACGCGGCGGAAGGCGTCGCAGATCAGCGGCATCCCCTTCTGCCAGTCGAAGCGGCCGATGGCGGCGAGGAGCAGTGCCTCGGGCGCGAGCGGCAGGCCGCTGGCCGACTGCAGCGCCTGCTTGCAGGCCGCCTTGCCGCTCAGGTCATCGACCTCGAAGCGCGCCGGCAGGTGCGGGTCGGTGGCGGGGTTCCAGGCGCTGGTGTCGATGCCGTTGAGGATGCCGTGGAGTCGCGGCCCGGCGGCGCGCAGCACGCCGTCCAGACCATTGCCGGCCGCCGGGCTCTGGATCTCGATCGCGTAGGTCGGCGAGACGGTGGTGAGCGCGTCGGCGAAGACCAGCCCCGCCTTCATCAGATTGAGGCCGCCGTAGTACTCCAGGGCGCCGGGGTGGAACCAACTCCAATCGAGTCCGGTGGTGAGGATCTCCCGCGCCGCCGCATGTCCCTGGTAGACCAGATTGTGCACGGTGAACACGCCGCGCGCGCCGGCGAACGGGGCGCCGCCGAAGCCGGCGCGCAGATAGGCCATGCTGAGCGCCGTCTGCCAGTCGTTGGCGTGCAGGATGTCGGTGCCGCCGCGCGCCGTGCCCCAGGCGAGCGCGGCGCGGCAGAGAAAGGTGAAGCGCGCGACGTTGTCGCCGTAATCGCCGCCGCCCGGCACGCCGTAGAGTCCCCGGCGGTCGTAGAAGCCGTCGTGTACGGCGAAGACGAGCGCGCAGCCGCCGCGCTGGACGACGCGGAACTGCAGCGGGTGCGGTATGCCGGCGATTGGGACCGGCGGCGCGTCGCACGTCTCGACCGGCAGAGCGAGGCGCTCCAATGCCGCCGCGGCGCCGCGATACAGCGGGCTGACGACGCTGACCTCGCAGCCGAGCCCGGCGAGCGCCGCCGGCAGCGCCTCCGATACGTCGGCGAGCCCACCGGTCTTGCTGAACGGTGTGATCTCCGAGGTGACAAACAGAACGCGCATGGCTCTTCCCCCTTTGAAAAAGGGGGGCAGGGGGGTCAGCCCTCGGAGCCTTCGGGCGTGATCTTCACCGAGCCCGGCTCGTGGATGCGCGGTTGGATGCTGCCCGGCGGCGGCAGTGCCGTGCTCTGCAGGATCGGCCCCTCGCGCGGCACGATGGCGCCCTTGGGGATGACGACGATGCCGCCCGGGCTGACGTGGAAGCGCTCGGCGTCCCTGACCGGATCCTCGCCGATCACCGTGCCGTCCTCGACCGTGACGTACTTGTCGCAGATGACGCGGCGCAGCCGTGCCCGGCGGCCGATGTTGCCGCCCTGCATGAGGATCGACTGCTCGATGTCGCAGAAGCTGTGCACGAAGACGTTGTTGAAGACGACCGAGTCGCACACCCGCCCGCCGGAGATGATGGCGCCATTGGCGATGATGCTGTTCACCGCGTGCCCCATGCGGCCCGGCTGGTCGAAGACGAACTTCACCGGCGGGTACTGCAGCATCGCCGAGCGCACCGGCCAGGCGTGGTTGTACAGGTTGAGCATCGGCGAGACGGCGCGCAGGTCCATGTTGGCGTCGAAGTACGCGTCGAGCGTGCCGACGTCGCGCCAGTAGCCGCGCTCGCTCTCGCCCTCGCCCGGCACGACGTTGTCGAGGAAGTTGTAGGCGTACACCGGGAAGCGCGAGATCATCATCGGGATGACGTCCTTGCCGAAGTCGTGCGACGACTCCGGGTTGGCGTGATCCTCGTTCAGCACCGCTTCCAGCACCTCGGTGTCGAAGATGTAGTTGCCCATCGACACCAGCGTCTTGGTGGGATCGCCGGGAATCGGTCTGGGGTTGGCCGGTTTCTCCTCGAAGCCGACGATGCGCCACTGCTCGTCGACCTCGATGATGCCGAACTGGCCGGCCGCTTCCTCGCGATCGTAGGGCAGGGCGGCCACCGTGCAGCCGGCGTGGTGCTCGCGATGGAAGTCCATCATCTGCCGCACGTCCATCTTGTAGATGTGGTCGCCGCCGAACACCGCGACGTCCTGCGGCAGCTCGTCCTGCACGATGCTGAGGTTCTGGTAGATCGCGTCGGCGGTGCCGGCGTACCATCCGGTCTCGCCGACGCCGATGTTGGCCGGGATCGGGTCGACGTAGTGCTCGGCCAGCGAGCCGAAGTTGAAGCCGCGCGCCAGGTGGATGAGCAGCGAGTTGCTGCGGTACTGGCTGAGGACCTTGATGCGGAAGAAACCGCTGTTGATGAAATTGCTGAGGACGAAGTCGATGATCCGGTAGCGGCCGCCAAACGGCACCGCCGGCTTGGCACGGTCGCGGGTGAGCGGATAGAGGCGCTCGCCGCGTCCACCGGCGAGGATCATCACCAAGACATCGATCATCGGTCGCCGTCCGCTCCGCCTCGTCCGCGGCGCCGCCCGGGCCGCGCCGTCAGTCGCGCGATATGACGGTTGGGCTGCGGGTTTTCAAGTGGGACTTGAGGATTCCGTTCAGGCTGCGCGGCTGCTTCGGCGTGCGGCGCGCTGCACCTGATGGCGGCCCGGGCCGGCCTGCAGGCGCGGGCGGCGGAACGCCTGTCGGCGCGCGACCCAGCCGGCCAGCGTCTGGCGGACGCGACCGACGTCGAGGTCGAGCACGTCGCAGATGGCGGCGAAGGCAAAGGGCGCGCGGCGGTCGTCGCTGGCGAACCAGCGCTGCGCCTCGCGCGCCAGCGCGCGGCGCTCGTCGCTCGCCACGCCGCCGTGCAGCAGCGCCGCGATCGCCTCCTCCAGTACCGCGACCATCAGGCGCTTCTCCGGCTCGCTGCGGCGGTCGCTGATGGCGGCAAAGAACTGCGCCGGCAGGACGACGTCGTCGCCACCCGCATTGGCGAGATCCTGCGGCATTCGTCCGCGGCTGAACTGCCCAGTGTCCACGCTACACCTCCGCCCGTAAGAGACGCCTGATGGAGGAAAATTGTTTCACCCCTACAGCGGGTACGGAGACCGCTTGCGGTCGGATTCCACCCGCTCAGCGCCGCGGCGCGAGGTGGGAGGGGGGCCCGGCGGCCCCCCTGCGTGTGATGGGCAGCGCCGGAAGGACTGGGGACCGACGCTGAACCAGGCTCATAGCCGGGCGAGATTACGCCGGGGTGACGCGACCTTGAACTCTCGGCGCGGTGCGGGCGGCGGGCGGTGGGCTCAGCGCGCCTCGGCGATGGCGCGCAGTTGCGCCGGCGTCAGGAACCATTCGAGCGCGCCGGCGCGGCGCGGCGGCAGCGAGGCGACGCTGAAGCAGGCGACGGCGGCCTTGCGGAACGGCAGCGGCGCCAGCGAGGCGGAGCCGGTCATGAGGAACGAGGCCAGCTCGCCCAGGTCGGGTTGATGGCCGACCAGCAACAGGCGCGTGACGCGGCGCGCCAGCTTGAGGCCCTTGAGCACGTCCTGCGGCAGCGCGCCGGCGGCGAGCGGTGGATAGAGCTCCACCGCCAGGGTCGGGCTGAGCACGTCGACCACCAGCCGCGCGGTCTCTTCGGCGCGCCGGAAGGGGCTCGACAGCACCGCGTCGAGCTCGACGCCGAGCGCCTTCAGGCCGGCGGCGACGCGTGTCGTCTTGCGCACGCCCTCCTCGGTCAGGGCGCGATCGGCATCGTTCATGCCGCGCGTCGGCTCGGCCGCGATCCCGTGACGCATGAGATAGAGGGTGCAGGTCATGGCGGGCACCCTACTGCCATCGTTTGTGGCCGTTGCAAAGCGTCAGGCCGGATCGGCCGACGGCGCGGCCTCGCGCAGCGCGCCGCGTTCCTCCAGGCGCGCCAGCAGCTTCTTGGCGGCGCGTTTGGCGCGCTTGCCGGTGAAGCGCTTCCAGGCGCGGCGGAAGCCGGCCTCGGCGGCGCCGGCGTGGCGGATCTCCAGGTCGGCGAGGTGCGAGATGGCGGCGGCGTCGGCGCTGCCGCGCTCGAGGCCGTCGCGGTAGCGGCGCAGCTCGGCGGCAGCGACGGTGGCGTCGTTGAAGGTGCCGAGCGCGTCCTGCAGGGCGACGACGTGCTCGATCAGCGCCCGGCACGGGCTGCCGCCAACCGGCTCGATCACCTCCAGGACGTAGCGCAGGCGCTTGCCGCGAATGCGCAGCGCGTGCAGGTCGGCGGCGTCGGCGAGCCCGCCGATCTCGCGGCCGCGGCGGCGCAGGCGCCGCAACGCCTTGCGCACGGCGCGGCGCCCGGCGGCGGCGAACGGTTCGCTGGCTC
>JANRJF010000316.1:0-8866 GCA_033764095.1 Deltaproteobacteria bacterium
CGCCTGCGGCTACGAGGGCGCCGGCAGACTGGCGGATCCGGGGATCATCGTTGCCGAGGTCGAGCGCGCGCTCGGCGCCGGCGACCTCGCCGGCGAGAAGGTGTTGGTCACCGCCGGGCCGAATCGCGAGCCGATCGACCCGGTGCGCTTCATCTCCAACCGCTCGACCGGGCGCATGGGCTACGCGCTCGCCGCGGCGGCCTGGCGGCGCGGCGCCGAGGTTGTGTTGGTGAGCGGCCCGGTGGCGCTGCCGGTGCCGCACGGGGTGCGCTGCGAGCGGGTCACCACCGCCGCCGAGATGCGCGATGCGGTGCGGCGCGAAATCGACGCGACCTCGATGTTGTTCATGGCTGCCGCGGTGGCCGATTACCGGCCGGCCAAGGTGGCGGCGAAGAAGCTCAAGAAGACCGACGGTCCGATGCGCCTGGAGCTGGAGCGCACGGTCGACATCCTCGCCGAGTTGCGCGCCACGCCGGGCGAGCGGCTGACGGTCGGTTTTGCCGCCGAGACCGACGACGTGCTGCGCAATGCCGAGCGCAAGCTGGCCGCGAAGGGGCTCGACCTGATCGTCGCCAACGATGTCTCGCGCGCCGACGCCGGCTTCGAGGTCGACACCAACGCGGTGACCCTGATCGACGCCGGCGGGCGAACCGAGGTGCCGCTGGCGTCCAAGGACGACGTGGCGGACCGGATTCTCGATCGGGCGCTGGCGCTGAAACGCGGGCGCCGCCAGGGGCGCCGCAGTGCGCGAAAAGCCTGACCACCAAGCGCACCAAGGCTTGGTGTCTTGGTGTCTTGATGGCAGACTGCCGGTCCCATGCCTGACGAGGACCTGGCAGCCGAGCTGCGCAGCGCATTGACTGAGTTGCGGGCTCAGCTGGAGTGGCAGCGTGACAACGGCGCCGCCTGGCTGCCGCGCGGCGCACCATCCGGCCCCCGTCCCGGCCTTTCCCCGCTGGTGCGGGGCCCCCATCCCGACCTTTCCCCGCTGGTGCGGGGGAAGGAGACGGAGGCAGGGGGGAAGGGGGCGGCGGCAGAGGCTGCGCCGGCGCCAGCGGAGCGAGAGGTGACGCCAGTGAGCCGCGAGACGCTGGAGGCGCTGCGCGCGGAGATCGGCGACTGCACGCGCTGCAAGCTGCACGCGGGGCGCACCAACCTGGTGTTCGGGGTCGGCAATCCGCACGCCGATCTCATGTTCGTCGGCGAGGGGCCGGGGCACGACGAGGATCTGCAGGCCGAGCCGTTCGTCGGCCGCGCCGGGCAGCTGCTCACCGAGATCATCACCAAGGGCATGAAGCTGCAGCGCGCCGACGTCTACATCGCCAACGTGGTGAAGTGCCGGCCGCCGAACAACCGCAACCCGGAGGGCGACGAGATCGCCAGCTGCATGCCGTTCCTGCACCGCCAGATCGCCAGCATTCAGCCGAAGGTGATCGTCGCGCTCGGCACCTTCGCGGCGCAGACGCTGCTGGCGATCAAGACGCCGATCACCCGCATGCGCGGCAACTGGCACGACTACCGCGGCATCAAGGTGATGCCGACCTTCCATCCCGCCTACCTGCTGCGCACGCCGGGCGACAAGCGCCTGGTGTGGAGCGACATCAAGCTGGTGATGGCGGAGCTGGGGTTGCCGGTCTGATGCGCCGTCCGTCGCGCAGTATTCCCGCCGCGCTGGTGCTGCTCGGCGCGCTGACCGCGCTGGCGGCGCCGACGCCGCCCAGGCCGACTGCGCCGCGGGCGACCGCGACCAGCGCGCCGGCCAGCCCGGTGCCGAGCGCGGCGGCCGGCGCCGAGGTGCTGCGGCTGCGCA
Source organism: Deltaproteobacteria bacterium (assembly GCA_033764095.1). Lineage (GTDB taxonomy): Bacteria > Desulfobacterota > Binatia > HRBIN30 > CADEER01 > JBDTMT01. The sequence continues at coordinate 1,811 of JANRJF010000316.1, forward strand.
TCGACGGCATCATCAACGCGGCCAGCGCCAGCTACATCAGCGAGGGCATCGCGGCGGCGCAGGGGCGCGGCGCGCTGGCGCTGTTGATCGAGCTCGACACGCCGGGCGGCATGCTCGACTCGACCAAGCTGATGGTAAAGGACCTGCTCGGCGCGCCGCTGCCGGTGATCGTCTACGTGGCGCCGAGCGGCGCCACCGCCACCTCGGCTGGCGTCTTCGTCACGCTGGCGGCGCATGTCGCGGCGATGGCGCCGGGCACCACCATCGGCGCCGCGCACCCGGTGGGCAGCGACGGCGGCGACATCGAAGGCGACATGCGCGAGAAGGTCGAGAACGCCACCGTGTCGCTCGGCCGCAGCATCGCCGAGCAGCGCGGCCGCAACGTCGACTGGGCCGAGAAGGCGGTGCGCAAGAGCGTCTCGGTCACCGAGCGCGAAGCGGTGAAGCTCAAGGTGGTGGACTTCGTCGCCGACTCGGTCGACGACGTATTGGTCAAGGCGAGCGGCCGCACGGTGAGCGTGCAGGGCAAGCCGGTGACGCTGGCGCTGGCCGGCGCCGCGCTGGTGCCGTTCGAGATGCGGCTCGCGCAGCGCTTCCTCGACTTCCTCGCCCACCCGAACATCGCCTACCTGCTGTTGATGGCCGGTCTGCTCGGCCTCTACGTCGAGTTCACCAACCCGGGGGTCATCTTCCCCGGCGTCGCCGGCACCATTGCGCTGCTGCTGGCGTTGGCGGCCATGCAGCTCATGCCGGTCAACTGGGCGGGGCTGGCGCTGATCGGGCTTGGCGTCGCGATGCTCATCGCCGAGGCGTTCCTGCCCACCTTCGGCGTCGTCGGGGTGGGCGGCATCGTCGCTTTCGTGCTCGGCTCGCTGTTGCTGTTCGAGACCCCCGACGCGGCGATTCGCCTCGATCGCGGCCTGATCGCCGGCGCCGCGGCGACGCTCGGCGGCTTTGCGCTGGTGGTCGGCTGGCTGGTGTTCAAGACGCAACGGCAGCCGTCGCGCGGCGGCGCCGAGGGCATGCTGGGCGAGATCGGCGAAGTGCGGCGCAGCGACGCCGGCGGGCGTATCAAGGTGTTCGTGCGCGGCGAGATCTGGGACGCCGACAGCGTCGACGCGCTGGCGGTCGGCGACGCGATCGAGGTGATCGGCGTCGACGGCCTGCGCGTGCACGTGCGGCGCCGGACGACATGAGGAGGGCAGGACGATGATCTTCGGCGGACCTCTCACCGTGGTGCTGCTGGTCGGCGCGGCGCTGCTGTTCTCCGGCCTCAAGGTGCTCAAGGAGTTCGAGCGCGGCGTCGTCTTCCGGCTCGGCCGGCTGGTCGGCGCGCGCGGCCCCGGCCTGGTCTACCTGCTGCCGCTGATCGAGCGCATGGAGCGCGTCGATCTGCGCACCATCACCCACGACGTGCCGCCGCAGGACGTCATCACCAAGGACAACGTCTCGGTGAAGGTGAACGCGGTGGTCTACTTCCGCGTCGTCGGCCCCGAGCAGGCCATCACCGAGGTGACCGACTTTCTGTTCGCCACCTCGCAGCTGGCGCAGACGACGCTGCGCAGCGTCTGCGGCCAGCGCGAGCTCGACGAGCTGCTGTCGGAGCGTGAGCAGATCAACCACCAGATCCAGGAGATCCTCGACAAGCAGACCGATCCGTGGGGCATCAAGGTGGTGACCGTCGAGATCAAGCACATCGACCTGCCGCAGGAGATGCAGCGCGCCATGGCGCGCCAGGCCGAGGCCGAGCGCGAACGGCGCGCCAAGGTGATCAACGCCGAGGGCGAGCTGCAGGCCGCGCAGCGCCTCGCCGAGGCGGCGCAGATCATCGCCGCCCACCCCAATGCCCTGCAGCTGCGCTTCCTGCAGACCCTCACCGAGGTCGCGACGGAGCACCAGTCGACGACGGTCTTCCCGCTGCCGGTGGAGTTGGTGAAGCCGTTCTTGAAGGCGGAGAACTGAGGAAGAAGGCGGTTAGGCTGCTGGGCTGTTGGCTGTCAGGGGGAAGAAGTTCCGGCCCCGTAACAGCCACAGCCTAGCAGCCTAACAGCCTCGCTCGCGGCGCTGATCCGAGTCCGATCGCCTCGCGTTCTGGTGAATTGACTCCCATTTCCGCCTGTGGCCAAGCTCGCGGATCGCGAGTTTCCGCATGCACGACACCCCGGCCAGTGAGCCGCATCTGGCGCCGGCGCCGCGGCTGGCCGATTTCGACTTCGCGTTGCCGCCGGAGCTGATCGCGCAGGTGCCGGCGGAGCGGCGCGACGCGGCCCGGCTGATGGTCGTCGAGCGCGCCGGCAGCGGCGTGGCGCACCGCGGCGTCGCCGATCTGCCCGGGCTGCTGCGGCGCGGCGACCTGCTGGTCTGCAACGACGTGCGGGTGCGGCCGGCGCGCATCTACGGCCGCAGCGCCGGCGGCGGGGCGGTGGAGCTGCTGCTGCTCGGCGAGCGCGCCGGCGGTTGGGAGGCGTTGGTGCGGCCGGGGCGGCGGCTGCGGCCCGGCGCCACCGTGCGGCTGGCGGAGGAGGTGGTCGCGACGGTGCGCGAGCGCCTGCCGAGCGGGCGCGCGCTGCTCGACTTTCCCGGCGACGTCGACGTGCCCGGCCTGCTGGAGCGGCGCGGCGAGATCCCGCTGCCGCCGTACATCAAGCGGCCGGACGGGCCGCTGGCGAGCGATCGCGAGCGCTACCAGACCGTCTTCGCGCGCCGCGACGGGGCGGTGGCGGCGCCGACCGCCGGGCTGCACTTCACCGAGCCGCTGCTGGCGGCGTGCGCCGCCGCCGGCGTGGCGCAGGCGACGGTGACGCTGGTGGTCGGACCGGCGACCTTCCTGCCCTGGCGCGACGATGCGCCCGGCCAGGTACTGGAGGGCGAGCGCGCCGAGATCCCCGCCGCGACGATCGCGGCGATCGCCCGCACGCGTGCCGCCGGTGGCCGGGTCATCGCGGTCGGCACCACCACGACGCGGGCCCTGGAGTCGGCGGCGCGGCTGCCCGGCGGACTGGGCGCCGCGGCCGACCGCCGCTTCGACGCCGACGTCTTCATGGTGCCGGGCTTCCGCTTCCAGGTCGTCGACGCGCTGCTCACCAACTTCCACCTGCCGCGCTCGACGCTGCTGATGCTGGTGGCGGCGTTCGCCGGGCGCGAGCGCATCCTCGCCGCCTACGCCGAGGCGGTGCGCGCCGGCTACCGCTTCTACAGCTACGGCGATGCGATGCTGATCGCATGAGCGCCGCGGTGGCCCCCCTCGAGCTCGCGCCGGCGGCGCCGCGCGCGACGCCGTTCGCGGTCGCGCAGCGCGATCCCGGCTCGGCGGCGCGCAGCGGGCGGCTGCGCACCGCGCACGGGACGATCGACACGCCGAATTTCATGCCGGTGGCGACCGCCGGGACGGTCAAGGGCATCACCCCGCGGCAGCTGCGCGGCGCCGGCGCGCAGATCGTGCTGGCCAACGCCTACCATCTGTCGCTGCGGCCGGGGGTGGAGATCGTCGAGGCGATGGGCGGCCTGCACCGCTTCATGGGCTGGGACGGGCCGATCCTCACCGACAGCGGCGGCTACCAGATCATGAGCCTGGCCGAGCTGCGCACGCTGAGCGACGAGGGGGTGCGCTTCCGCTCGCACCTCGACGGCTCCAGTCTCTTCCTCACCCCCGAGGACGTCGTCGGCCGCCAGCGCCAGCTCGGCGTCGACATCCTCATGCCGCTCGACGAGTGCGCCCCGGCGGGGGCCGAGCGGGCCAGCGTCGAGCGCGCCATGCGCCGCACCACCGACTGGCTGGTGCGCTCCGGGCGGTTGGAGATCGGCGCCGACCGCCACCTGTTCGGCATCGTGCAGGGCGGCTTCGACGCCGGACTGCGCCGCGAGCACGCCGCGCGGCTTGCCGCTCTGGGCCATCCAGGCTATGCGGTCGGGGGTTTGAGTGTAGGGGAGGAGCGCGGTCTGACGCGGGACGTGGCGGCGGTAACGGCGGCGGCATTGCCGGACGACCGGCCGCGCTACCTGATGGGTGTCGGGCTGCCGCAAGACCTGCTGCAATTCATCGGTATGGGATACGACCTCTTCGACTGCGTGCTGCCGACCCGCAACGGGCGCAACGGCATGTGCTTCACCGCCGCCGGGCGGCTGAACATGCGCCTCGCCCGCCATGCGCGCGACGCGCAGCCGATCGACCCGACCTGCGGTTGCGAGGTGTGCAGCAGTTTCTCGCGCGCCTACGTCCGCCACCTGTGCGTCGCCGGGGAGATGCTCGGGGCGCAGTTGGCCAGCCTGCACAATCTGCATTTCTACCTTGGACTGATGACCGAGGCGCGCGCCCACATCGCGGCCGGCGACTACGCCGGCTGGGCGGCCGCGCGCGCCGAGGCGATGGAGGCAGGGGAGCGCGCATGATCGACGTCGCCTGGGCGCAGGGGGCGGCCGGCGCCGGCGCCCCGCCGGCCTATGTACAGCTGCTGCCGTTCGTCCTGCTGTTCGGCATCTTCTACCTGCTCATTCTGCGTCCCCAGCAGCAGAAGCAGAAAGAGCACAAGACGATGCTCAACAACCTGAAGAAGAACGACCAGGTGGTGACCAGCGGCGGCCTCTACGGGCGCGTGACGCAGTTGAGCGACGACGTGGTCACCATGGAGATCGCGCCCAACGTGCAGGTGAAGGTGGCGCGCCCGCAGATCGCCTCGGTGCTGATCGCCAAAGCGGCGGGTGGCGCCACCAACGACAAAGAGAAGGAAAAGGCCAAGTGAACATCACAACCCGCGCGCTGATCACGCTCGGCCTGACGGTGGTGGCGACGCTGTTGCTGCTGCCGACGGTCTGGCAGCCGCTGCCCGACTGGCTGAGCTTCCTGAAGGGCAACAAGGTCTCCCTCGGTCTCGACCTGCAGGGCGGCACCCACCTGGTGATGCAGGTGGATGTCGACCAGGCGGTGCTCAACTCGCTGCAGATCAACGGCGACGAGATGCGCCGCCAGCTGCGCAAGGACGGCGTCAAGGGGCCCAAGGTCGAGCGCGACGGCGACAACGCGCTCAAGGTCACCGTGCCGGCCGAGTCGCGCGAGGCGGTGGTGCAGCTGGTGACCAACCAGTTCCCCAACCTCAAGATCGCCGAGTCGGAGACGGTCGACGGCAACGTCGTGCAGCGGCTCACCATGTCGCCGGAGGAGATCCGCCAGATCAAGCAGTCGGCGGTCGACCAGTCGCTGGAGACGATGCGCAACCGCGTCGACCAGTTCGGCGTCGCCGAGCCGATCATCCAGCGCCAGGGCGATCGCGAGATCCTCATCCAGCTGCCCGGCATCCAGGACCCGGAGCGCGCCAAGCAGCTGATCGGCAAGACCGCGGTGCTGGAGTTCAAGCTGGTGCGCGACGTCAACCCGGAGCCCTACGCGAGCGGCGCGCAGCCGCTGCCGGCCGGCACCCAGGTGCTCTACGAGCTCAACAAGATGGCCAGCGGCGAGCGCAAGAAGGGCGCGCCACTGCTGGTCGAGGCGCAGACGATGATGACCGGCGACGTGGTCACCGACGCGCGCGTGCGCCCCGGCGACCTGCCCAACAGCCGTGTCGTCTCGCTCGACCTCAATGCGCGCGGCGCGCAGCTGTTCGAGGAGGTCACCGGCGCCAACGTCAACCGCCGCTTCGCCATCATCCTCGACAACACCATCTACTCCGCTCCGGTGATCAAGGAGCGCATCCCCGGCGGCAAGGCGGTGATCAGCGGCAGCTTCACGCCCGACGAGGCCAAGGACCTGACCATCGTGCTGCGCAGCGGCGCGCTGCCGGCGCCGGTGACGGTCGCCGAGGAGCGCACCGTCGGCCCGACCCTCGGGCAGGACTCGATCGACCAGGGCATCCGGTCATTCATCGTCGGCGGCGCGCTGGTCGTGGTCTTCATGATCATCTACTACAAGTTCGCCGGCTTCATCGCCGACCTGGCGCTGATCTGGAACGTGCTGTTCCTGCTCGCCGGCCTCGCCGCCTTCGGGGCCACGCTAACCCTGCCGGGCATCGCCGGCATCGTGCTGACGCTGGGCATGGCGGTGGACGCCAACGTGCTGATCAACGAGCGCATCCGCGAGGAGCTGCGGCTCGGCAAGACGCCGCGCGCGGCGATCGACGCCGGCTATGATCGGGCGCTGCCGTCGATCATCGACACCCACCTGACGACGATCCTGTCCGGCCTGATCCTCTTCCAGTTCGGCTCCGGACCGATCAAGGGCTTCGCCGTCACCCTCTGCCTCGGCCTGCTGAGCAGTCTCTTCACGGCCTTCGTCGGCACGCGGCTGGTGTGGGACTTCCTGCTGTCCCGCCAGCGCATCCAGACGGTGAGTATCTGACCATGTTGGAAATCATCTCCCCGCATACCAAGTTCGACTTCGTCGGGCTGCGCGGCAAAGCGGTCGTCATCTCGCTGATCCTGTCGGCGCTCTGCCTGGCGCTGCTGTTCGTGCGCGGTCCGAAGATGGGCATCGACTTCGCCGGCGGCTCGCTGGTGCAGGTGCGCTTCAAGGCCTCGACGCAGGCCGACGCGCTGCGCGACACGCTCGGTGCCGCCGGCTTCGAGGCGATCGACATCCAGGATCTCGGCCGCGACCAGACCGAGTTCCTGATCCGCGTGCCGATGACCGCCGAGGACACCGAGAGCCGCACCAAGAAGGTGGTCAGCACGCTGGGCGACAAGTTCGGCGCCGACCAGGTCGAGGTGCTGCGCGTCGAGACGGTCGGCCCGCGCGTCGGCGAGGCGCTGCGCGGCAAGGCGGCGCTGGCGGTGCTGATGTCGACGCTGATGATGGGCATCTACATCTGGCTGCGCTTCGAGTGGCGTTACGGCGTCGGCGCGGTCGTCGCGCTGCTGCACGACGTGATCATTGCCATCGGCGCGATGATCCTGTTCGGCTACGAGTTCGACCTCACCACCGTTGCCGCGCTGCTCACCGTCGTCGGCTTCTCGGTCAACGACACGGTGATCATCTCGGACCGCATACGCGAGAACCGCGGCAAGGACCGCCGCGCGCCGCTCGCCGAGGTGATCAATCGCAGCGTCAACGAGACCCTCAGCCGCACC
>JANRJF010000317.1:0-43024 GCA_033764095.1 Deltaproteobacteria bacterium
TCGGCGCCGGCGACCGCGCGGCGCGGCGGCGCAGCGCCAACGCGCCGGTCGCGGCGAGCACGACGAGGACCAGCGGCAGGAGCCCGCCCGACACCGCCGGGGCGGGGTTCAGCAGCTCGACCACCAGCACCGCCGGCCGCGGCGGGTCGGCTTCCTTCGTCGCCAGGTCGAAGAACGTGTCGCTCGCCACCGGCGACTCGTCCGTCTTCGCGATCACCAACCACAACGCCTCGGGCGCCGCAGCGGCGCGCTGGGCGCGCACCAGCCCGGTCACGTCGATCTCCATCAGGCTGCCGATCGGCGCGTCGACCACGGCGGTCGCCGCCGGGACGGGCAGACTGGCGGGCTGCGTGTCCCAGGTCACGGTGTTCTCGTCGAACCCGCTGGCCAGGCGCAGCACCGTGGCGCTGAAGTTGGGCGGATCGGGCGCCGCGTCGCTGACCAGGAAGCGCAGCACGACGCGCGCGATCGGGGCACCGTCCGGGACACTGCTCAGGTCGAAGCTCAGCAGCGCCCGCTCCACGTCGAACTTCGGCGGCCCCAGCACACCGACCTCGGCGAAGCTGGAGGCGCCGAAATTGATCGTCGGATCCTCGCTGTTCACGAACGTGTCGCCGACCGCGGCGAGCTGCAGGGTCGTCGCGCCGGCGGCCGCGACGCTGCCGAGCAGCGCTGCGGCAATGACGGCGCAGCGGCTAGACGACATCGTAGTGCGCCTCTGCCGCGAGCGCCGCGACCGCGTCGCCGAGCGCCCAGCGCAGGAAGTAGACCGCGCGGTCGCCGACCTGATCGCGCGCCACCGGCTCGGTCAGCTCGCAGCCCGGGTAGTCGGTGAACTTGCGCGGCAGCAGCGGGTGGCGATCCCACGGCGCCCACGCCTCGACGTGCGTGTAGCCGAGCCCGCGCGCCGTGCGAAACCCCTGCAGCAGCGCGGTACGGAACAGCATGACCGCGTCCGCCGCCCCGACCTGATCGAAGCGCACGCCGGCGGCGTGGACGCGAAAGGTCGTGCGGCGGCGCTCGCGCAGCGCGTGCTGCGCCGCCTCCGCCGGCGTCGCATTGGGCGCCAGCGCCAGCGCCGGACGGATCGGCGGCACCTCGACGAACGCCACCGGGGCGCCGTTCCAGGTGATCACCGGCGAGTCCGGTCGCGTCGCGGCGAACGCCTCGGCCCAGCTCAGCGGCCACTCGCCGCATTTGCCGAAGAAGGCGTCGTGATCGGCGACGCACGCGGTCATCATCGCCTGCAGCGCCGCCGCGTCGCCGCCCTGCACCGGCCGCACGCCCATCGCACCGCTCAACGCCAGGGCGCGGCGCCGGTCGATGAGCCCGACGCCGCTCAGCGCCAGCGCGGCGCTGCCGAGCAATCGCAGAACCGTACGACGATCGACGCGCATGCCCATATCCGCCGCCGTGGCGCTCGTAGCGCATCGCGCCGTGCTGTGTCACGCCCGTCCACCGCTCCGCGCCTCCGCCTCCTTCCCCCGCGCAGCGGGGGAAGGTCGGGACGGGGGTGCCTCGATCGCTGTCAGTGCGGCACCGCGCCGAACGACCACTCGGATTCCGCCGCCGCCAGCTCGGCGCCCAGCACCCCGACCAGCTCGGCGGCCGGCAGCGCACGCGCCAGCGGCGCCCCCTGCCCGGCGAGCTGCGCCCCGTAGCCGCTCTGTCCCGCCGCGTGGCCGGCCGCCTGCAGCGCCTTCGCCGCCGCGTAGGCGATCGGATAGGCGGGCAGCGTCGCCAGCGGCAGCTGCAGCGCGGTGAAGCGATTCACCAGGCAGCGCGCCGGGCGGCCGGAGAGCGCCGCGGTCATCACCGTGCGCGCCTCGCCGTCGAGTAGCGCGGCGCGGTGCGCCGCATCGGCGCTCGACTCCGGACAGGCGACGAACGCGGTGCCGAGCTGAGCGGCGCTGGCGCCGAGGCGCAGCGCCGCGGCGATGCCGGCACCGTCCATGATCCCACCGGCGGCGATCACCGGCACCGTCAGACGCGACGCCAGGATGCGCACCAGCGCCAGCGTACCGAGCTGCTCGTCCGGCACGGCGGGATCGAACATCCCGCGATGGCCGCCGGCCTCGTAGCCCTGCGCGATCACCGCGTCGACGCCGGCCGCCTGCGCCGCGCTCGCCTCCCTGGCATTGGTCGCGCTCGCCAGCAGCACGATGCCGGCCTGGCGCAGCGCGGCGAGCTGCGCCGGGCGCGGCAGGCCGAAATGGACGCTCACCACCGGCGGACGCTCGGCAAGCAACACCGCCAGCAGCTCGTCGTCCTCGACGAAGCTGCGGTACGGCGCCACCAGCCGCGCCGGCGCGACCGCGCCGAGCGCCGCGAAGGTCGGCGCCAGCGCCGCCAGCCACGCCGCCTCACGGCGCGCGTCGGCCACCGCCGGCGCATGGCAGAACACGTTCACGTTGAACGGCCGCGCCGTCGCCGCACGCACGGCGCCGATCGCCGCGCGCGCCGCCGCGGCCGACAGGGTGGCGACCGCGATCGACCCCAGGCCGCCCGCGTTCGACACCGCCGCCGCCAGCGCCGGCGTCGACACGCCCGCCATCGGCGCCTGGATGATCGGCAGCGCCAATCCGAGCCGCTGCTGCAGATCCGTCTCGCGCATCCGTCGGACGCATAGCGCACCCGCCGCCCCAACCGAATGCGCCACGCCCCCTCGCCTCGCGACGGCCGTGGGAAGCCAGCGACGGCGGCGCAGGAACACCACCGGTGGGGTGGACTCGCGCCGCCGCTTTCGGTATCTCCACCTCTTCGTCGGGCCGCTAGCTCAGTTGGCTAGAGCAGCTGACTCTTAATCAGCGGGTCGAGTGTTCGAGTCACTCGCGGCCCACTCAGAAGCCCCTGGGAAACCAGGGGCTTTTGTCTTGTGAAGGCCGAGGACGGCTCGCCTCGACGTTTCCGCCGGGGCGATCTGAGGAACCTGAAGTCCTCGGCCAGGAACGCCTGCGTCGCGTCTCGGCTGCGGAATGCTTTCGGGCACCCGACGGCTGGATGCGTCTTCGCCGTCCACCGACGACGCGTCGCGGTCGGACCGTTTCCGCAGGCTTCCGCCCGCAGATCTGTCGCCCGTTGCCGTCGGCAGCGCGCCGCGCGAGTTGCGGCATTGCGCATCCGGATGGTAGGGGCCCGCTCGGAGGTAGCGCCATGTCGGATGCGCCTGAAGAGACCCGTGTCGAACCGAGCGAATCCGTCGTGTCGCCATCGGATCGGCCCAGCGATGCCGAGCGTCGCGCCGCGTTGGTCGCGATGGGTCAGTACGCGGCCTACACCGCACCGGCGCTGCTGGCGCTGTTGATCGGCACCAAGGCGCACGCCGTTTCGTAGACCGCACCGACCGCGCATGAATGCCGGGAGCGGCCTCTTTCGTCCGCGCCCCGACCTCTTCGCACAGCGCTTCGACGGCGGGCTGGTGCTCGCCGACCCGGGTCGCCGCCGACTGCTGGCCTACAACGAAAGCGCCGGCGTGATCTGGCGCTGCATGGCGCACGGCGCGAGCGCCGATGCCGCCGCGGAGCAGTTGGCGGGTCGTTACGGAATCGCTGTGGAACGTGCCCGTCGTGACGTGGCCGCCATTCTCGCCCACTGGCGCGATGTCGAACTGTTCGTCGAGAGTCCGACCTCACGACCGGTACCGCAGGCTGCTCAGACGGCGGAGGAGCCGGCGCCACGCCGGCCGCTGCGGGCGCACTGCTATGCGCTGGCGGGGAAGGTGTTTCGCATCGGGATCGCCGACGACGAGCTCGGCGTGCGAGTCGACAGCGGCCTCGCGCCCTATCGCTGCGCGGCGCGCGACGCACATGCGGCACTGGCGGTCGAGCCCCTCGCCGCCGGCGGCTGGCGGCTGCAGGTCGAAGGGGCCGAGCGGCTGCGCTCGACCGACGCCGCCGAGATCGTCGGCGGCCTGTATCAGGCCTTGCTGGAAGCGGTGCACGGTCGGCCCGACTGGTTGGCGATTCTGCACGCCGCGGCGGTGACGCGCGGGGCGCTCGCGTACGTCCTCGCCGGCCCCTCCGGGAGCGGCAAGAGCACGCTCGCCGCCGCGCTGAGCGCCGACGGCTATGGCTACGCCGCCGACGACATGGTGCCGCTGCTCGCGTCGTCCGGACACCTGGTGCCCTGGCCGCTGGCGCACAGCCTGAAGTCGGGCAGCTGGCCGGCGCTGGCGGACTTGTATCCGACACTCGACGACGCGCCGGCCGTCGAGCTGGGGGCGAAGCGGACCAAGTTCCTGCGCCCGCCCGATGCGGCGTGGGCTGCGGAGCCGCGGCCGGTCGGCGCCCTGCTCTTTCCTCAGTTCGATCCAGCTGCGACGCCACAGGCAATGCGGCTGCGGCCGCTCGAGGCGCTGCAGCGCCTGCTGCTCGACCGCGTCTGGCTCGGCGACGTCGCCTCGCCCGCTGCCGTCACGCAGTTTCTCGCCTGGCTGCAGGCGACCCCGGCGTTCGCGGTTCGCTATCCGCACGTGGCGCAGGCGCGTGAGCTCATCGACCAACTCATCTGAAGCGGCGCCGTCTCCGGCTCGCCCGAGCCACTGGGAGACGTACCTGCTGTTGGCGCGCTGCCTGCGCGGCTGCGTCTCCGGCGAGTCGGCGGCGCTGCCGGTCGCGGTGTCGTGGGAAGGGCTGATCGCCGCCGCCGGCCATCATCTGGTCACCCCGGCGCTGGCGTGGTGTCTGCGCGACGACGCCGCGCTGCCGGCACCGGTGCGGCAGTATCTGGAGACCGTCGCGACGCTCAATCGCCAGCGCAACGTGCTGCTGCACGAGGTCCTGCTCGCGTGTCTGCGCCCGCTGAACGCCGCCGGCATCACGCCGGTGTTGCTCAAGGGGATCGCCAGCCTGGAGAGCCGGCTCTACCCGGAGGCCGGGCTGCGGGTGCTCGCCGACATCGACCTGCTGGTGCCGCTTGCCGAAGCGAAGGCCGCTTACGCGCACCTGCTGCACGCCGGGCTGCAGCCCGCCGGTCTCGGCACGCGCGAGGTGTACGGCGAGCGATTCCATCATCTGCCGGCGCTGCGGCACGTCGCCAGCGGCATCACCGTCGAAGTGCACCGGCGGGTACTGACCGAGGCCTACGATGGGCTGGTGCCGGCGGCGGTCGCACTGCAGTGCAGTACGCCGCTGCGCATCGACGACTGCGCGGCGCGCCTGTTGTCGCCGACCGATCGTTTCGCGCATGCCCTGGCACATACGCAGCTGCAGGACGGCAACTTCGCTCGCGGCACGCCGGAACTGCGGCAGCTGCTCGAGCTCGCGCTGCTGGCGTCGCGTTTCGGCGCCGCGATCGACTGGCCGGCGGTCTCGCAGCGCTTCACCGTCAACGGCCAGCGGACCGCCCTGCAGGAGACCTGCGCGATCACCACCCGCTTGTTTGCCGTCCCCTTCCCGGCGGCGATCGCCAGCGTCAGCGGCGACCCCCTGGCGCGCGTGCAGCGGCGCTTGCAACGGCGCGTTGGGATGCCGCTGCCGCTGCTCTGGTCGCTGGCAGACACCATCAGGCACCGGCCCGCGAAGCTGCTCGGGCTGCTCGACCCGCGCACACTCGCCGCCTACGCCGCCCGCGTGCCGGGCTACGTCAGGCAGTATCGCTGGAAGTGACGGAGCTGACGGCGGAGCACGGATCCCCCTGCACCCCTGCACCTATGCCGTCGGCGACCTCCCGCCCGGACAGAGCGTCAGCCTGCGGGCCGCGGTGCGCGTCGTTCCGCTCCGCACAGTGCGGACAGCCCGGATGGGCTGGCGCTTCAAACAACGCCCGGTCTCGGCCCACTCGGAGAGCCGCTTGGGAAACCGAGGGGCTTTCGCATTGCGGCCGGGCGGTCCCATCGCGCGGCGCGAACGCACACTGGCGCGAGGCAGCTGCGAGCCGGTCAACGCGCCCGCAAGTTTGACGCGTCCGCGACTTTTGCGGATAAGCAGCGGCGTGCGGAAAGGCGAGATGCGGGGTTTGGCGAGCGCCGTCGTTGCCGGCGTACTGCTGGTGCTGACTGCGCCACTGGCGCGCGCGCAGGGCGGCAGCCCGCTGTGCCCGCCGGGCTACAACTCCGCGTACAACGTCAACCAGCCAGGCTGCACGTTCTGCTTCGCGCCCTCGGACTGCACGCCGCAGTGTCTCGGTCCGCCGCAGTCCTTCTGCCCACCGGGGGACAGCGCCTGCTGCGCCGGCACCCCGTGCGCGGTGAACTGCCCGCAGCACGACACGCGCGACTGCAACGTGTCGACCTGCACCTGCGCACCCGACACGTGCTGTTCCACGGTGTGCCCCGCCGAGACGCCCGCGCCGGCCGCGTCGGCATTCGGCGTCGTGGTCCTCGCCGCGGTGCTGGTCGCGCTCGGCACGACCACGGTCTACGCGCGGGCGCGACGGCGCTGAGCCGCCCGCCCGGCGCCGCCGCCGCTAGGCGCCGGTCTGGTGGTGCGGCGCGGCGATGTCCTTCGACTCCGCCGATCCCTGCTGGCGGAGGAAGATCGACAGCGTCACCATCGCGAGAATGGCCAGGAACTCGCTCTGCCAGTTCTGGAAGGACTCGAACCAGAACTGGGCCGTCGCCAGGTAGCGCGCCACCGACAACCCCGGCTGCCCGTGCGCCAGCTGCTCGGCGTTGTAGCGTGCCGCGCCCGACACGGCGTGCAGCAGGAACGAGGCGGCGAACAGCAGGACGAAGGCGATCGAGAGCGAGCAGCCATAGAGCGCCCTGACCCACCCGCCGCGACGCACCGCCCAGGGCGCGTCGCGGCCGACCGGCGCCGGCGGCTCGGCATCGTCGGGATCGTTCGATTCCGCCGAGCCGCGCTGGAACAGGAAGGCGGTGAGCACCACGTAGGTGGCCATCTGCAGGAACTCCGACTCCCAGTTCTCGAACGTCGCCTCGGCAAAGTGCGCGTCCCGCAGGTAGGCGAGGAACCCGAGCGCGGGCTCGCCGTGCGCGACCTGTTCGGCGTTGAAGACCTGCCAGCCGGTCAGGCTCTGCCCTGCCCAGAAGACCAGAAACAGGACGGCGAGGGTGATGGACAGTCCGTTGTCACGCCAGATCGACCGACTCCGCCGCCGCCGCCGCATGCCCTGACCCTACCGCGCCAGCGGCAGCGCACCAGCCCGGCGCGCTATCGCTTCACGACCAGCAGCGCGCGAACCGTGTTGGGTCGCGCCACCGGCAACCGTGCGTCGCGCGCGTCGGCCGCATGGTACGCTCCCTGGCTCACGCGGCGGTACCGGTCGCGGAAGAACTCGATGGCATCGGCGCTGCGCGCGAAGCGGCGCGCGCGCTCCTCCGCTGTTGGCTGCAGCACCAACGGGTAGTCGTCCACCCCGAACCACGCTTCGAATCGCCAACTGTCCCCGGCGTTGACCAGGATCAAGCTCGTCCCCGGATCGCTCAACCGCGCAGACAGCACCCGCATAGGCACCTCGCCGCTCTGTTCAGGAGGCGCCACCGACTACCAGATTGTGGCGTGGGCATCGACCACAATCGACGCCCACGCGGTAAAGATCCTACCGACGCTGCAGGGATCAGCCCCGCCGCCGCCCCGCACCGCTGGGCGGGATCTCGGCGCGCGCCTCGATCGCGGCCTCGCGCGCCCAGACCCGCTGCCGCTTCGCCGCGGCGAGGTAGGTGCCGACGTCCTTGGCGCCGTCGAGTGGCAGGACGCCGGCGTCGGCGTCGATGCCGGCGCGTTCGAGCAGTGGCATCGATCCCGCGACGTAGCCGATGACCTTGAGGTGAGCGAACGCGTCGCGCAGCCAGTCGACGGCGTTCGGATGGGCGGTCAGCGCCGCCGCCGCGGCGCCGGCGACGGCCACCACCACCGCGTCGAAGAGGATCGACGGCCCGGCGGCGAGCGCGTGATCGACGGCAATCGGCTTGCCGTCCGCGGCGCTGACGCCGCCGACATGCGTGCCGACCACCTCGACCCGGCCGCCCTCCTTCTCGACCGCCGAGCGCAACCGATCGATCAGGCCGCGGTCGCTGCCAGCGGCGACCAGCACGCCGATGGTGCGCCCGGCGAGCGTCGGCTTGGCTTTGCGCACCAGGCTGAGCGCCGGTGACGGCTCCAGCTCGATCGGCGGCCGCGCCGCTTCGATCCGCTCGGCCTCGCCCTGCATGCCCAGCTTGGCGGCGACGCGGCCGGCGAGCTCGTCCTCGATCACGGCGAGATGACCGAGCATGCGGCGACGGATCGCGACGGTCTCCACTTTGCCGAGCTCGAAGGCGAACGCGCCGACGATGTGGCGTTGCTCCGGCTCGCTCATCGAGCGCCAGAACTGGCGTGCCTGGCTGTAGTGATCGGCGAAGCTCTCCGCGCGCAGGCGCCGCTTCTCTCCGCTCTCCGCCAGCGCGGGGCTGGCGAAGCCGCGCTGCGGATGCTCGCGCGGGCCGTCTGGGTCGAGGCTGCTCGGCTCGTAGGCGACGCGACCACTCGGCACCTGCATGCGCATGTGCCCGTCGCGTTGGAAGTTGCGCATCGGGCAGCGCGGCCGGTTGATCTCCAGCTCGTGGAAGTTCGGACCGCCGAGCCGCAGGAGCTGGGTGTCGAGATACGAGAACAGCCGGCCCTGCAGCAGCGGATCGTTGCTGAACTCGATGCCGGGCACCAGGTTGGCGGGGCAGAAGGCCACCTGCTCGGTCTCGGCGAAGAAGTTGTCCGGGTTGCGGTCCAGCACCAGGCGGCCGATCACCTCCAACGGCACCATCTCCTCCGGGACCAGCTTGGTCGCGTCGAGGATGTCGAACGGCAACCGCTCCGCGGCCTCCTCGTCGACCGCCTGGATGGCGAGCTCGAACTCCGGGTAATCGCCGCGATCGATCGCGGTCCACAGGTCACGGCGGTGGAAGTCCTGATCGGCGCCATTGATCTTCACCGCCTCGTCCCACAGCACCGAGGCGGCGCCGAGCACCGGACGCCAGTGGAACTTGACGAAGGTCGACCGACCGCCGGCGTCGACGAAGCGGAAGGTGTTGACCCCGAAACCCTCGATCATCCGCAGCGAACGCGGAATGGCGCGGTCGGACATCACCCACATCAGCATGTGCATGCTCTCCGGCATCAGCGAGACGAAGTCCCAGAACGTGTCGTGCGCCGAGGCGTTCTGCGGGAAGCCGCGATCCGGCTCCATCTTCACCGCGTGCACCAGATCGGGGAACTTCATCGCGTCCTGGATGAAGAACACCGGGATGTTGTTGCCGACCAGGTCGAAGTTGCCCTCGCTGGTGTAGAACTTCACGGCGAACCCGCGCACGTCGCGCGGCAGATCGACCGACCCCGCCCCACCGGCGACGGTCGAGAAACGCACGAATACCGGCGTCTTGATCTTCGGATCCTGCAGGAACGCGGCCCTGGTCAGGCGCGACAGCGACTGGCTGGCCTGGAAGTAGCCGTGCGCGGCGGAGCCGCGCGCGTGGACGATGCGCTCGGGGATACGCTCGTGGTCGAAATGCGTGATCTTTTCCCGCAGGACGAAGTCCTCGAGCAGCGTCGGCCCGCGCGCCCCGATGCGCAGCGAATTCTGATCGTCGGCGATCGGCACACCGAGGTTGGTGGTGATCGCCTGCTCGGCGGTTGAGGCTTGCTGATGGGTTTCGCCCCCGGCGGGGAGCTGCCGCCGATTGCCGCCGTTGCGGCTCTGCTTGCGCGTTGCCATTGCGTGCACCCTCCTGAAGGTCGATGAAAGTCGGACCGAGACGAGCGTCGGTTCCAGCGGCGGGTTCCTGTTGCAAGTTCGAGTCCGTCGCCGGCGGCCCGCTCGAACGGTTCACCGCGACCGCACCGGTGGGTGTCGCGAGTAGGAAGCGGCTCCGCGCGCGTAAGAGTTGCGTGGGCGTCTCACCGGGCGCAGATCCCGCCACGGACGGGGCAACGGGCGCGGGGTGGGTGGGCGCGCGTTGCCTCACGCCCGGCGCGCCGCCGTCGCGCGGCGACCGCCGCGCGACCGACTCGAAAGCTCGTCGACGTCATCCTCGTCCGCCGCGTCATCGGCCGCGGCGTCGTCGAGCTCCTCGTCGTCCTCCAACTCGTCGTCTTCCCCGGCTTCGCCCGAGGGCGCCGGGCGACCGCCCGACGCGACCGCACCAGCGGCGCGCGCGCAGTGATGACAACAGTACGTATCGCCACCCGCCTCTTCACCGTGGCCGATGACCCTGCAGCCACAGTGCGCACACTCGGGCGCGAGCTTGTGTATCGCGCATTCGAAGCAGTCGAAGGCGAAGGACTCGCCGCCGACTTCGATCGAGAAGCTCTGCGCATACCGGTTACCGCACACGACGCATTCCATTGGGACTCCTCACGGTTGAGTTCCCCGCCGCGGCGGCGGAGACCCTCGTGCATGGGAGCAACTGCCATGCCCGCGACCCGTCCGCCTGGCCGGGCGCTGGGCTAACGCCCTGCCGTGCCCGGCACGCAAGTTGTGACCGGCCGCACGATCGCCTCGACTCCAGCCTTACACGTCCCGCCAGTCAGATTTTCATCCGGCGCTCGCACCTGTTCCGAGCTACCCGACGGAATTCGGCGCGCTGCCCTGCTGGCCGCGGGCTTGCTCTTATCGCCCGGCAATCACTCCTGAGCCTGCCCCGCTGACGCGGGGAAGAAATCGGACCGATGCCTTCCATCCTCGTCGTCGACGATGATGCCGCGTACACGGCGGCGTTGCGCGAACTGTTCGACTCAGTCGGCCTGGAGGCGGTGGTCGCGAACGATGGACGCGAGGGGCTGCGGCTGTTGCGCGACGGCCTGCAACCGACGGTGATCGTGCTCGACCTCGACATGCCGTCTCTGTCCGGCGTGTCGTTCCGATTCGGCCAGCTCGGAGAAGCGCGGGTGGCGGACATCCCGGTGATCGTCTGTTCCGGCATCAGCCAGGGCGCCGACACCGCACGCCTGCTCGGCGCAGCCGAGTTCCTGCGCAAGCCGATACACGCCGCGCAACTCATTCGGATCGTTCGCCGCCTCATCGGCGAGCGCCACGGCAGCAGCCCCGCCGGGTGAGCGCGCGACAGGCCAGCCGGTGAGGCGCGGCCGCCCGCTCACACGGCAACGGCTCAGCTCGCCTTGCGCTTGCGCGGGACCTTGCCGCCGGCCTTGCGCGCCCGGCTGAGACCGATGGCGATGGCCTGCTTGCGCGACGTGACCTTCTTGCCCGAGCCACTGCGCAACGTGCCGCGCTTGCGTTCGTGCATCGCCTTCTCGACCTTGTCGCCTGCTTTCTTGCCATAGCGACGGCCGCCCGAGCGCTTCGTCCCGCGGGTTGTCTTGGCGCGACTTCGACTGGTTGCCATCTCCCTCTCCTTTGCTGGTTTTCGTCCGCACGGTGAGTGCGGGGGCAACGAGCTCCGACTGCAACGACGCGGCAGGCGCCGTCATCGTGCGATGCGACGGGGACAGACGGGCGTCCGGGCCAACCCGGATCAGCCCGCGCCGGTGAGCGAGGCGGCCCCCACCGTGAGCTGATTCATGACATCGGCGACGCCCGCGACGCCGGCGGCGAGATCCTCGGCGCGGCGCCGCGAGAAGCGGTCGGCGACCGCACCCGACAGCACCACCACCCCGTCGCGCACCGCCACGTCGACCGTGGTCGCGTCGAGGTCGTCGGCCTCGGTCAGGCGCTCGCAGACGTCCTCCCGCACGCGCTCGTCGGACCGGCGGTAGCCACGCGGCCCGCGGCCGCCGAAGCCGTGCCGCGCGCGACCAAACTGGATGCGCCCGTCATCGAGCGCCCAAGCGGCAGCGGAATGCCTGGACTGCGCGGCGAGGAAGCCGCGCAGTCCGGCCTCGTAGCGACGTTCGCCGTCGCGGTCCCAGTGCGTCGGGTGGGCAGGTGGAGCGACCGCCTGGCTGGCGTAGTCCTCGACGTCCTGCCAACGGGCGAAGCCCTGATGTGGGTCTGGCACGGCGTCGCGGCTCTCGTGCTCGACCGGGCGAGGCCGGTCATCGCGCATCGAACGCATGCGGCAATCCTCCTGCCGCGTGCGGTTGCCGAATCCGTGCCAGCCGGCCGGCGCAGCGACGCGCGAGCGCGCGCGGCCGTCCCGGCGCCGCGCCTGTACGATGTACCGGGTCGCGGCCGCCGGCGCGGCAGGCGCTACACGCCGGGCTGACGCAATCGGATCGCCGCGGCCGCACGCCGGCCGCGCGGCGCGCGTGCGACCCAGTCGTCGCCGCTCGCCTCACGCGCCTCGCTCGGGCGCTCGGTTTCGACCGGACCGCAGCAGATGGCGCCGCGCCGGTGCTCGCGCGCGCCGCGCGGCAGCGTCACTCGCAGCCCGCATCGCGTGCATCGCCCCTCGGCCAGTGCCGAACGTCGTGGCTGACGCATCGTATCCTCCTTCGTGCGGATATCCGCGCGCCGCTGCCCTTACTTGCGCACCAGTACGTCGACCGCGCCGTCCTTGCCAATCACCTCGATTGCCGCGCTGCGCCTGCCCCGCATGATGCGCAGGTCGAGGTGCGCGTCGCGCACCCGCAGTCCGCGCAGCTCGATCGCGTCCAGCCAGGACGGCAGACACGGCCGGGTGAAGGTCACGCGCCGCTTCCACGCGTCGATCGACAGCCCCAGCGCCGCCTGCAGGAGCAGGAAGACGCTCGCCGCCGCCCACGCCTGTGGCCGACAGGCGACCGGGTAGGACACCGGCCGATCGGCCTGCACCCGATCGAACCCGCAGAAGAGCTCTGGCAGTCGGCAGTCCGGCAGCTGGCGGCTGGCGTCGAACAGCGCCGTCATCAGCTCCGCGGCGCGCGCTGCGTCGCCGTGGCGCGCGAACCCGGCGGCGATGAGCGCGTTGTCGTGCGGCCATACCGACCCATTGTGGTAGCTCATCGGGTTGTAGCGACGCGCCGACTCCGCCAGGGTGCGAATGCCCCAGCCGCAGAAGCAGTCGTTGCGCATGAGGCGCGCCGCCACCTGCGCCGCGTGCTCGCGCGCCGCGATGCCGGTCGCCAGGCAGTGGCCGGCATTGGAGGCGACCACGCGGCACGGACGTCCCGCCGCGTCGAGCGCCAGCGCATAGGTCCCCTCGTCGGCCAGCCAGAAGTCACGCACGAAGCGCTCCTGCAGGCCGCGCGCCTGCGCGCGCCACGCGTCGGCGTCGCCGCTGCCCAGGCGCTCGCTCAACTGCGCCATGCCGAGCAGTGCGGCATACACGTACCCCTGCACCTCGCACAGCGCGATCGGCGGCTCGGCCAGCGTCCCGTCGCAGTGCGAGATGGCGTCGTGCGAGTCCTTCCACCCCTGATTCGCCAGGCCGCTCGGCGTGCGCCGCAGGTAACTGAGATACCCGCGCGCATCGAGGCTGCTGGTGATCCATTCGCTCGCCGCCTCGGCCGCCGGCCACAGCGCCCGCGCCTGCTCGAGGTCCGCGGTGCGCTCGACGTAGGCGGCCAGCAGCGCCACGAACAGCGGCGTCGCGTCGACGCTGCCGTAGTACCGTCCGAACGGCACCTCGCCGCACGCCGCCATCTCGCCATGCCGCAGCTCGTGCAGGATCTTGCCCGGTGCCTCGTCGCGCTCGGGATCCTCGCGTGCCCCCTGTGTCGCCGCCAGGCGGCACAGCACGCCGGCGCTGATCTCCGGCGCGAAGGCGAGCGTCTCCCAGCCGCTCAACAGACCGTCGCGGCCGAAGATCGTGGCGAACCAGGGAACGCCCGCATACAGGTAGTCGCCGTGCGGTCCGACGTGACGCAGCAGCGCCAGGTCGCTGCGTGAGCGGCTCAGCCACTCGTCGAACAGCGCATTCGTCGACGTGATGGCCGGAAACTGCGCGGCGGTGCGCGCCCGCTCCGCCCGCACGGCCGCCAGCGCCGTATCGCGCCGCGCTGGCGCTGTGCGCGCGCCCACCAGCGGCTCGACCACGCAGCGCGCGGTCACCGAAGCGCGGACGTCGCCGCCAGGCGGCAGGCGAACCGTGAGGCTGGCGCAGTCCGGATCCAGTCGCCAGGCGAGATCGCCGAACTCGAGCTCGAGCCGGCGTTCGACGCCGTCCAGCCCGTCGTATCGGGTCACCACGCGCGAACCGACCACGCGCGGCGCATACCGGCGACCGCGGCGGCGGCGCTCCATGCCACGCAGCTCGAAGATGTCGGCGAAGTCGGCGGCAAAGAGCAGCGCCAGCTGCAACTGGAACGGCACCGCACCGTAATTGTGGGCGGTCAGCGTCTCGAACAGCGTCCCGTCGCACAGCGCCTTGCGGCGCTCCAACGCGACGGTGTCCCGTTGCGCCACCAGCTCGTCGCCGCGCCGCTCGTCGGCGTTGGTCAGATAGCTGATCTGCTCGCTGCCGTCGGCCGTCACCTCGGCGCTCAACAGCAGCGGGGCGACACCGTTGACGCGCAGCTCGAAGCGGTCGACGAAGCGCGTGCCGGCGTGGCAGACGCCAAACGGCTCACGGCCCGACAGCGGACAGTCGCCACTCTCGGTGACGATCGCGAAGCTGTCGCCGTGGTTCAAGACCAGCTGCCGGCCGCGCGCCGGCAGCGCCGCGGCCAGCAGGTAGTAGTCGTCGCCGATGCGGATGCGCGGGGACGGCGCGCTCATGCGACGGCCTCCGCGGCGTGGCCGTGCACCACCCCGGCCTCGCGCCGTCGCGCCAGCATGCGGCGGTATACCGCGACATACTGCTGCGCCATGCCGGCCGCGTCGAAACGGCGCTCCACTTCCGCCCGACACACGGCGCGGTCGAGTCGCGCCGCGCGCGCGACCGCCGCCACCAGGTCGTCCTCGCTGGAGGCGACGCAGCCGGTGACGCCGTCGGTGATCACTTCCGGCACCGAGCCGCAGGGACGCGTGATGACTGGCGTGCCGCAGGCGAGCGCCTCGATCATCGCCAACCCGAACGGCTCCGGCCAGTCGATCGGGAACAGCAACGCCAGGGCGCCACCGAGCAGCGCCGGCTTCTCGTGCTCTCCGATCTCACCGAGGAACTCGATCGACGGGTGGTCGAGCAGCGGCTCGACCACCCGGCCGAAGTAGTCGCGGTCCACCGGATCGACCTTCGCCGCGATGCGCAGCCGCACGCCGGCGCGGCGCGCGACGCGGATGGCCACATCCGGCCGTTTCTCCGGCGAGATGCGTCCGAGGAAGACGAGATAGTCGCCCCGCGTCGCCGAGAAGGGAAGCGACGCGATCGGCACACCGTGATGCACGGTCGCGATCCACGCCGCGTCGGGCAGCGGCCGGCGCTGCGCGTCGCTGATCGACACCAGCGGCACGCCACGATGCGCCGCGTAGAGAGGCGCCAGCTCGGGCATGTCGAGGCGGCCGTGCAGCGTGAGCAGGGTCGGGGTGGACGCGGCGGCCGCCAGCGGCAGGCCGAGGTAGTCGGTATGGCAGTGGATCACGTCGAATGACGCCGCGCGGCGGTAGACCTCACCGAGCATGCGGACGTGGTGCGCGAGCGGGTCGCGGCAGTTGGGGTCGAGCCGCAGCGCGCGCGGCACCGGCGCGACCAGCCGCGCCGAGGTCTGCGAGTCGGCGCTGGCGAAGAGCGTGACGTCGTGCCCAAGCGCGACCAGCGCCTCGGTCAGATACGACACCACCCGCTCGGTGCCGCCGTACAACGCCGGCGGCACGGCCTCGTAGAGCGGCGCGACCTGCGCGATGCGCAAGCGCGCCCGCGTCGCCGTCATCGCCGGCTCACGCCGCCGGCTCGTCGGCGGGCGGACGACGGTGCAGGCTGACCGCCGCGAGCGTCGCCAGCACGGCCTCGCGCCGCAGGCCGAGCCGGCCGTTATCGGGGCGCGCCGCCGCCAGCGCCAGATCGTTGAGCGACAGCATCCCGACCGGACGTCCGGCGTCGTCGACCACCGGCAGCCGGCGGATCTGCAGCGTGCGCATTACCTCCTGCGCATCCTCGACCGAGGTCTCGGCATGGCAGGAGGCGACCTCGTGAGTCATCACCTCCCCGACGCTGCACGCGTCGAGCGGCTGCCCGCGCAGGTAGGCGGTCATGGCGATGTCCCGGTCGGTGACCACGCCCACCAGGCGGCCACCCGGATCGACCACCGGCAGCACGCCGATGTCGCCCTGCCACATGCGCTCGGCGGCGCTGTGCAGCGTCTCGTCGGCACGACAGGCGCGTACGGGGCTGCTCATCAGTCCGGCTACGTTCATCGCTCGTTCCCTCCGATCGGCGCGCACCGCGCCATCAATGGACGTGCCCTTCGACGTTGGCGTGCGGAGCCCCACCGGCTTGCGGCGTGTGCGGCGGCGGCGGCGCGCCCGGAACCATCGGCGGCGTCTCGGCGGCGCGACCGTCGCGCGCCTGCAGCTCGCGGCGATTCTGCGCGTCGGCGCCGCTCGCCTGCCCGCCCGGCAGATCGAGGTCGTGCGCTGCGGCCGGCGGCGTCTTCATGTCGTTCTGCACGAAGCGAACGCCGCCGACGCCCTTGGCCAGGCGCAGCGCGCGCAGCTGGTCGTCCAGGCTGTTGGCGAACCCGCCGAGCACGACGACGCCCCCGCGAACCGACTGCACGACGATCTCGCTGTCGTTCAGCTCCGGGACCGTGGCCAGCCGGCTGGTGACGTCGCTCTGCACGGTCCGATCGGGCGGCGGCGACTGGGGGGTAGGCGGCAGCGCCGCGGCGTCCACCGCGAGGGCGCTGTCGAGCGACCTCACCCCCTCGGTCTGGCGCACCATCTGCTCGAGCCGCGTCTTGACGTCGGCCGTTGGCACGACGCCGGTCAGCCGAACCGCCCCGTCGCGGGTGACCACGGCGATCGATTCCGGATCGATCTCCGGGGCAGTGAACAGGCCGACCTGGATGCGCAGGGTGATCAGATCGTCGGGCGCCCAGGTCGCCGCGCCGGCCTGCGGAGCGAAGCCCAGCAGGACGGCGAGCAGCAGCGGGAAGCAGGTGCGGTATGTCATCGGACCCTCCGCGGCCGCGCTCAGGCAGCCGTGCGCTTGCGGCGGCCGGCGCGCGACGGCGTCGCCGCCCGGGTGCGCTTGCCGCGCGACGCCAGGCTCTGCTTCAGGCGCTCCATCAGATCGACGACGTGGGCGTCGCGCTGCGGGGCCTCGCTGTGCAGCTTCGCCTCGCCGCCCTCGACCTTGGCGTGGATGATCTTGAGCAGGTTGGCGCGGTAGTCGTCCTTGTACTGCGCCGGATCCCAGTCGGTGGTCAGGCTGTCGATCAGTTGCTCGGCCATCGCCAGCTCGCGCGGCCGCACGCTCGACGCGGCGGGGAAGCGATAGCGCGACTCGTCCACCAGGTCGGTGGCGAAGCGCATCATGGTCAGGACCAGCGCGTCGCCGACGGCGCTCAGTTCGGCGAGGTGCTGCGTCTCGCGCAACACGATCTTGCCGATGCCGACGCGCTCGCTCTTGCGCAGCGCCTCGCGCAGCACGGCGTAGCCGCGGTCGCCGCCGGTGCCCGGCACGGCGTAATAGGCGTGGTCGAAGAAGCGATCGTCGATCGCCCCGGCCGGGACGAAGTCGAGAATATCGACGGTCTTCGTCTTCTCCACCGCTGCGGTGCGGAAGTCGTCGCGCGTCAGGACGACATAGTGTCCCTTCGTGTACTCGAAGCCCTTCACCAGGTCGGCCCAGGCGACCGGCTTGCCCTCGCGCTCGCAGACGCGGTCGTAGTGCACCGGCGACTCGTCCGTGGCGTGCAGCAGGCGAAAGCGCGGTCGGTCCTCTTTCACCGCCGGATGCAACTCGATCGGTATGGTGAC
The DNA here is from genome assembly GCA_033764095.1 of Deltaproteobacteria bacterium. Classification (GTDB taxonomy): domain Bacteria; phylum Desulfobacterota; class Binatia; order HRBIN30; family CADEER01; genus JBDTMT01. The sequence continues at coordinate 17,671 of JANRJF010000317.1, forward strand.
CAACCCGAATGCGATGGTGCCCTTCCAGATCGCAGCCATGCCCAGCGGCGGAGCAAGCGCGAGGCCAGTCGGCTCGCGTGGCGCGCGCGGGCGCGACAAAGCCGAGGGCGTTGCCGACGGTAGGATGTGCCGGCAAAAGTTGCGGGCCCGTCGGCCATGCGAGCGCTGGTCGCGCCTCAGCCGTCGCGCCGCTGCCGCCGGCGGCGGCCGCTCCGCCAGCGCCAGATGAGCAGCAGGGCCGGAATCGCCAGGGCGCTCCACGGCGGAGACTGCGGCGCCACCACCGCGCAGCCGTCGTCCTCCTCGGATCCGCCGGGCGTGGCGGTGTGGCGGCGCGTCGCCGTCGCGACCGGGGTACCGGAGGTCGGCGAGGCGGTGGCCATCGGGGTTCCGCCGCCCGGCGAGCCGGTCGCCGTCGGCGTGCCGCTGCCTGGCGCAGTGGTGGTGGTCGGCGTCGTCGTGGCGCTGGTGGGCGAGCCGCTCGCGGCAGGCGACGCGGTGGCCGTCGGGCTGCCGCCCGCCGGCGAAGGGGTGCTGGTGCTGGTCGATCCGGTCGGGGTCAGGGCGGGCGACCCGCTGGCCGTTGGGGTCGGCGAGCCATTTGCGCCGGTCGGCGTCACGGTCGCCGTCGTCCCGGCCGGCGAACCGGTCGCGGTTGGCGTGGAGTCGACCGGCTCGGTCGCGCTGGCGACCAGGGTCGCCGATGCGGTCGGCGTGATCGTCGCGCCGCCGTTGGTCGCGGTGGCGGTAGCCGCACCGCCGACGGTGTTGGTCGCCGCCGGCGTCGTCGATTCGCCCGGCGTTGGAGTCGCCGTGCCCTGCCCGCTGTCGAAGGTGCGCGTGCGGGTCGCAGACGGGCTCGGGCTGAACACGCTCGGGCTCTGCTCCTCGTCCGGCGTGGCAGTCGGCGTCGGCGTCTCGCTGGGCGTCGCGGTCGGGGTGTCGTCGGCGGTGGAGGGCGTCGGCGTCGACAAGCGCGGTGGCGTGTTGAGCGAGATCGGCGTCAATTGGATCGGAATCCGCATCGCGGCGGCGGCGAACGGGCTCAGCAGCACGACGGCGCTGCCGAGCGCGAGGGCGAAGGTGGATCGCTGGGATGCGGGCATGGACGTCTCCTCCGCCGCCCGTCCTTCCAGGCTTCATGCCACGCCTGCTTGCTTGCGTTGACCTCTGTCAGCCGGTGCCGGCAGCACGAGGCGGGCAGGATCTGCCGCCCGCGACGGCACGTCTTGCCGATCGGCAGCCGGCCCCCGGTACATCGCGTCACGCCTGGCGGAACTCGGGCAGCACGCGCTCTTCGTAGAAGCGGAAGAATCCTTCCTGATCGGGGCCGACCTGATGCACGTAGACGTGGTCGTACCCGGCATCGAGGAACTTCTGGATGCCGTCGGCGTGGCGGCGGACGTCCGGGCCGCAGACGATCGACTCGGCCACGTCTTCCTCGCGCACGGTCTTGACCGCGTGCGCGAACAGGCCCGGCGTCTTGATCTCCCAGCTGAGGTTGCCGGCGAGCGCCGCGGTCGGCCACCAGCGGTGCGCGATGCGCCGCGCCTCGCTGTCGTCGCCGGCCACGCAGACCGTCAACTGTCCATAGCGCGGCTTGCGCTTGCCGCCGGCGGCGGCGAACGCCGCGACCAGCGCCGGCTCCGGCGCCGTGCCGATCATGCCGTCGCCGGCGTGTCCGGCGAGCTCGGCCGACGCGGCCGTACTGGCGGCGACGTACAGTGGCGGCGGCGCCGAGGGCAGCGTGTACAGTCGCGCCTGGTCGACGACGAAGTACTCGCCGCAGTGGCTCTGCTCACCGCCCTGCCAGAGCAGGCGCAGCACCGAGATCGCCTCGGCGAGCATGGCCTGCCGCTCCGTCGGGGCCGGCCACCCCGCGCCGATCACGTGCTCGTTCAGATTCTCGCCGGAGCCGACGCCGAGGAAGAAGCGATCCGGCATCAGGCATGCCGCCGTCGCCGCCGCCTGGGCGATGATCGCCGGATGGAGGCGCGCGATCGGACACGTCACACCGGTGCCCAGCCGCAGGGTCGTGGTCGCCTGGGCGATCGCGCCGATCACCGACCAGACGAATGGGCTCTGTCCCTGCTGGTCGATCCAGGGGTGATAGTGATCGGAGATCAGCGCGAACTGGAAGCCAGCCGCCTCGGCCCGCTGCGCCCAGCGCACCAGATGCAGCGGATCGTGCTCCTCGCTCGACAGCGCGTAGCCCAACTCGAATGATGCCATCGCTTCACCTCCGCGGCGCGACAGATTCGGGCGGAGGAGCAATCGCCGGTCCGTTCGGCCATGCCCGTCCGCAGGCGCCTCGACGCCGCGAGGCAAGCCGCCGGGATGGAGAATCTACTCGGCCGCGGTGCACCTCCTACCGGCGGCAGGCGCGATCGCGCGCCGCCCTCTCCCGCAGGGCCACGCTGGGGCGGCGGCTCAGGCGCGCGCCAGCCGCACCGCGGTGAGCTTGTACTCCGGCGTATCGACACGCGCGTCGCGCCACGGGCCGGTGACGAGATTGAGGAACACCGCCGGGTCGGCGAAGCTGGCAAACAACTCGCCGGGCGCCGCCGCGTCGCTGACCTGCACCGGCAGCACGGCGCTGCCGTAGCGGCTCTCGACCCGTACCCGCTCGCCGTCGGCGACGCGCTGCGCGGCCGCGTCCGCCGGCGAGATCTCCAGCCGATCGGTGGGGTGGAGCATCCGGTTCGCGGTGCGCATGGTCATCGTCCCGACGTTGAACTGGTAGAGCGATCGGCCGGTGACCAGGATGAACGGGTAATCCGGCGAGGCGACTTCCGGGGAGGGGCGGTGCGCAAGGCAGCGCAGCGTGGCGCGCTGGCCGGCGGCGAACGCGCCGTCGTGCAGGCGCGCGGTACCGGGGTGCGTCTCGTCCGGACACGGCCACTGCAACCCGCCGCGCTCGAGCCGGGCGTAGGTCATGCCGCGCCCGGCCGGCCAGACGCGGCGCACCTCCTCCCAGATCTGTTCCGCCGAGGTGAATGCGAACGCGTCCGCGTGCCCCATGGCCCGCGCCACCTCGCAGAGCGGCTGCCAGTCGGGGCGCGCCGCGCCCGGCGGCTCCACCGCCTTGCGCACCCGCTGCACGCGCCGCTCGGCGTTCATGAAGGTGCCGTCCTTCTCGAACGCGCAGGCCGACGGCAGCACCACGTGCGCCAGCTCGCGCGCCGTCTCGTTCAGGAAGATGTCCTGCACGACCAGCAGCTCCACGGCGGCGAGACTGGCGCGCGTGCGGGCGCCGTTCGGGTTGCTGAGCAGCACGTCGTAGCCGATCGCCCACAACCCCTTGAGCGCGCCGCGCGTCGCCGCCTCCAACATCGCGGGCAGGCGCAGCCCCGGACGATCGGGTACCGGCGCCCCCCAGGCGCCGGCGACCCGGGCCGCCGCATCGCGCAGCGGCGCCGACCCGGTGAGCGCGCCGGGCTCGCAGCCCATGTGCACCGCGCCCTGCACGTTGGTCTGGCCGCGCAGCGGATTGACGCCGCTGCCGGGCCGGCCGAGGTTGCCGGTCAGCAGGGCCAGGTTGATCAGCGCCGTCACGCCGTCGGTACCGTGCACGTGCTCGGTCATGCCGATGCCATTGAAGGCGATCGACGGCGTCTCGCTCGCGTAGCGCCGCGCCGCCTCGCGCAGCAGCGCCGGCGCCACGCCGGCCGCCGGACCGACGTCCTCGGGACGGAAGGCCGCGACGTGCGCGCGAAACGCCGGCCAGCCGTCGACGTGCGCCGCCAGGAACGCCATGTCCGCCAGTCCCTGCTCGACGATCGCGCACGCCAGCGCGTTCAGCACCGGCACGTCCATGCCGGGCTTCGCCGCCAGGTGGAGCGCGCCGGGCTCGCGCGCCAGCTCGATGCGGCGCGGATCGACGACAATCAGGTTGGCGCCGCGGCGCGCCTGCTGGCGGATGCGCGCCCCGATCACCGGGTGCGCGTCGGTCGGGTTGGCGCCGCAGACCAGGATGGTGCGCGCCAGCTCGATGTCGTCGAAGGCGCTGGTCGCCGCACCGGTGCCGAGCACGTCGGTCAGCGCCTGCGCCGACGGCGCGTGACAGACGCGCGCGCAACAGTCGACGTTGTTGGTCCCCAGCGCGACACGCGCGAACTTCTGCGCGACGTAGTTCTCCTCGTTGGTCGCGCGCGCCGAGCCGAGCACCGCCACCGCGTCCGGCCCGTGCCGCGCGACGATGCCGCGCAGCCGCTCGGCGATGAACGCCACCGCGTCGGCCCAGGCCACCGCCTGCCAGCCGGCGGCAGTGCGCAGCAGCGGCGTGCGCAGGCGGTCGCGATGCTCGACGAACTCGAAGGCGTAGCGCCCCTTGACGCACAGGTGTCCCCGGTTGACCGGCGCGTCGGCGGCGGGCGTGATGCGCGTGATGCGCCCGTCGCGCGTGCCGACGTCGATCTCGCAGCCGACGCCACAGTACGGACAGACGCTGCGCGTGTGCGCCGTCGGGACACCGCGGCGGCGCACCGTCTGGTCCTGCAGCGCTCCGCTCGGACAGGCGGTCACGCACGCGCCACAGGCGACGCAGGAGCTGGCCAGCAGGGTGGTGCCGGAATCCGGCCGGATGCGCACCCGATCGCCGCGGTGCCACTCCTGCCAGACGAACTGGCCCTGCACCTCGGCGCAGACGCGCACGCAGCGGTAGCAGTCGACGCAGCGCGACATGTCGACGTGGATGTAGGGATGCGCATCGTCGACCAGCGCCGGGTCGGCGCTGCCGCGCAGCTCCGATTCCAGGCCGAAGGCGCGGATCAGGCGGGCGAACTCGGACTCGACCGGATCGTCGAGCGCGGCGCGCGGCTGCCGGCGGGCGAGCAGCGCCAGGGTCTGCCGACGGTGCGCGTCGATCTCCGGCGAGCCCGTGCGGACCTCCATCCCGGGGTGCGGATGGGTCGCGCAGGCGGCGACCGGATGCGCGATGCCGGCGACCTCCACGACGCACAGACGGCAGACCGGCTGCGGCGCCAGACGCGCATCGTCGCAGAGGCTGGGAATGGCGTGTCCGAGCCGCCGCAGAACGGCGAGCAGCGTCTCGTCCGCGTCCGCCTGGCAGGGAGCTCCGTCGACTCGAATCTGCATGCCGATCACCGCCGGCCGCCCGCGCAACCGCGCCACTGCCTGCCGCAAGCGCGCCGAGCGGTCAAGCGACACGCCGACGCGACCGCGTGCATCGCCCCAACCGCCGCGCGGCGGCCGGCTCGCCATGTCGCCGGAGATGAGGCGCAGACGCGGCTACAGGAAAGTCCCAACTAGGCAGGCGAGAATGGGGCGAGTACTCGAACGGTCAACCAGCCCGCATAGCGATGCCTCCCAATGGCATGCGGTAGTTTGCGACGGAGAATCCCATGGCGAACTTGATCGACTCGCTGCATTTCGTGCCGCTCGACGCGATTCCGGACGTGACCAGCGGCACCAGCGTCGGGGACGCGCTGCGCACGCTGGCGGAGCGCAACGTCGACGGCGCGCTGCTGGTCGAGCGCGGCGCGGCGATCGGCCTGGTGAAGGGGAGCGATCTTGCCGAAGCGATCCGCGCCGCGCGCGCCGGCGTCGAGATCGATGACTGGAGCGTCCTCAAGCGCCCGGTGCCGGACGTGCTGCGCGCGGCCGGCAAGGTCCTCGTTCCGGTGCTGCCGGTTCCCCAGGATGCGACGGCGGACACCCTCAACCGGATCGGCGACGAGATCGTCTTTCAGGTGACGCTCGAAGGACAGCGGGTCGGCTGGTTCCTCAACCACGAGTCGTTGCTCGCCGGGGTGTTCACGCCACCGCCGGTCTACAAGTGCAGCAACGGGCACGAGAACAAGGACCCCGACCACGGGTTCTGCAGCTTCTGTCCCGCCAAGCTCGTCTGAGGCGAGTCGTCCGATGCCGTGGGCGCTCTTCGAAAGCATCACCGGGCTCTTCGACAAGCGATTTCTCTTCGCCGCCTATCTCCCCACCGTGATCTTCCTCCTCGCCATCGTCCTCACGCTCACCGGCGTCGTCGGGTGGGGGTCCACCTTCGACTGGTGGGCGTCTCTGGAAGCGACGCAGAAGGCGGCGTTGAGCGCCGGCGGCGTCGGCCTGTCGATCATCGGCGCCTACGTCCTGACCGGCGTTCGCCCGGCGCTGGTGGCGCTGTGGAGCGGCACGTTCGAGGCGCCGCTGGTGCGCGACGTGTACGCGCTCGGCGAGTGGGTGCAGCGGCGGCGCTATGACCGGCTGACGCGAGCAGCCGAGCAGCCGCCGGTGTGGGGCCCGCTGCTGACCGCGTTCCGCACCAAAGCCGCCAACGCGATGACCGCTGCAGCGACGGGGTCCCCGAAAAATGCTCCCCCGCACGTGTTGTCCCGCCGGCTCGCCGCGTTGCGTCATCTGTCGGCCAGCGCGGGACTGGCCGCCGTGAAAGCGGAGAGCGACCGCGTCGCCGCGCTCTACCAGAACTTCGCCGTCGACAGCCTGACGGACGTGTACGCCCGCCTGCTCGCCATCCTCAACGAGCGCATCGACCGCGAGGAACAGAGCGGGCGCGATGCCCGCGTCAGACGGAATCGCTGTTTCGGCCCCGTCGCGACGATCCGCGCGACGCGCTTCGGCAACATCGTACAGGCCTACATCGCCTACCCCTTCAGCCGGTACCGATTCGAGAGCGAGGCCTTCTGGCCGGCGCTTCGCTCGACCGTCCCGCCGGAGGCCCTCGGCCCCTTGGACGACAGCCGCGTGTATGTGGACTTCAGTATCGGGATGGCCAGCTATGGCGGACTGTTCGCCGTCCTCAGCATGCTGGGCGGCCCATGGATCTGGTGGAGCCCCACCCTCTGGGTCGGGTTGGCGGGCGCCGCCGGGGTGGTCTCGTACGGCTTCTACCGGCTGGCGGTCGTCTGCATCGACCAGTACGGCGACATCTATCGGTCGTTCGTCGATCTGCAGCGCCTCGCTCTGATGAAGGCGCTGCACCGCGCTCGCCCACTCACGCTGCGAGAGGAACGCGAGCAGTGGGGACAACTGAGTCAGCTTGTCCTGTACGGCGATACGGCGGCGTTGGACTTCCCCATAGCCCCGCTCTGAGCGCTTGCGATGACGGTGCTCCTGCGACGCGTCGCCTGGATCGCGCTTGCCGTCCTGTTCACGACGGCCAACTGGCTCCTCGCCCATCGCTTTCACGATCCCCCGCTGCGGTTGCGCTGGTATGCGGCGCCGACGAGCGACAAGGCCGCGGGAGCGCTCCTCGGGGCGGGCGACATCCAGACCCGCTTCGGCCTGGTCCCCGCCGCGACCGAGCTCTATGCGCCCGAGGACGTCGTCGGCCGGTACGCCATCGTCGACCTGAAGGTACGAGACCCGATCGCCGCAAGCATGGTGAACGCCTCGCCCGCACTGGCCGCCCAGAACGACGAGGCATTCGCCGCCATCTCCGTACCGACCACCAACGCGGCGCTGCTGCATCCCGGTGCGCTGGTCGAGCTCGGCAAGCCAGAGGCGCCCACCAAGGGGCGGATCGTCAGCGTCGGGGCGTGCACCGACTCCGCCTGTATGATCGTCGTGGCCATTCCGCGCCCGGGCGCGACGAGCAGCCCCCCGCTGGTCGTCGTCCTGCCGAAAGACGACTAGGCCTCGGGGCCTCCGCCAACCCGGCGCGACGCCGGAACCGCCGGCCGGCGCAGTCGCGCCCGGCCGGGGTTGCTTCGGCCACAGGTGTGGGACATGGCTGGCGCACGACCGATGCGGCGCTGGGTGTTGGGATGGGTGTGCGCGATTCTGATCGCATTCGCGGCGATGCCGCCGCGTGGCGCCGCCTTCGTCGCCTTCGAGAGCGGTCCGGTACGACCGCTGGCGCTCACCCCGGACGGCCGCACGCTGCTGGCGGTGAACACGCCGGACGCACGCCTGGAGATCTTCTCGCTCGGCGGGGACAGGCCGGAACTGGTCGGCTCCGTCCCGGTCGGGCTGGAGCCGGTGGCGGTGGCGACGCGCGGGTCGGGCGAGGCGTGGGTGGTCAACCAGCTCTCCGACAGCGTCAGCGTCGTCGACCTGAGCGCCGATCCGCCGCGCGTCGTGCGCACCCTGCTGGTCGGCGACGAGCCGCGCGACATCGTCTTCGCCGGGCCGCGTGACGCCGACGGGAGGTTCAGCCGCGCCTTCATCACCACCGCACGGCGCGGCCAGAACCTGCCGGCGAGCGTGCCGCCGGCGCTCACCACGCCGGGCGTGCCGCGCGCGCTGGTCTGGGTCTTCGACGCCAGCGCTTCCGGCAGCGATGCGGGCGGCGCGCCGGAGACGATCATCGAGCTCTTCGGCGACACGCCGCGCGCCCTGGCCGCGACAGCCGACGGCGGCACCGTGTACGCCGCCGTCTTCCACTCGGGCAACCAGACCACCACCGTCACCGCGGGCGCGGTGTGCGACGGCGGTGCGGCCGCGCCGCCCTGCGCGATCGACGACGTACAGGTTCCCGGCGGCCTGCCCGGCGGCCTGGCGCCCGGCGGTCTGCCGCCCCCCAACGCCAGCCTCGCCGGCGCGCCGGCTCCCGAGGTCGGGCTGATCGTCAAATACAACCCGGCGAGCGGCGTGTGGGAAGACGAGTTGGGCCGCAACTGGAACAACGGCGTGCGCTTCGCCCTGCCCGACCGCGACGTCTTCCGCATCGACGCGCTCGCCGATCCGCCGGTCGAGATCGGCTCGCTGACCGGCGTCGGCACCGTGCTGTTCAACATGCTGGTCAATCCGGCCAACGGCCACCTGCTGGTCAGCAACACCGAGGCGCGCAACGAGGTGCGCTTCGAGGGACCCGGCAGCCAGGCATCGACCGTGCGCGGCCATCTACACGAGTCGCGCATCAGCATCGTCAGCGGCGTCGACGTCGTCGCCCGGCACTTGAACAAACACATCACCGCCCTGCCCGCCGGCTACCGCACCGCGCCGATGCCGCCGGCGGTCAAGGCCGCCAGCCTGGCGACACCGATGGACATGGCGCTGGCGAGCGACGGCACGCTCTACGTCGCGGCGTTCGGCTCCAGCGCGGTCGGCGTCTTCGCCGCCGACGAGTTGGAGGATGACAGCTTCGTGCCCGGCGCGCGCGAGATCGCGGTCAGCGGCGGCGGGCCGGCCGGCGTGGCGCTCGACGAAGCGGCGCACCGCCTGTACGTGCTCACCCGCTTCGACAACGCGGTCGCGGTCGTCGACACCACCACCAACGCGCAGATCGATCGCGTGCCGCTGCCCAATCCCGAACCGGCCCCGATTCGGGACGGCCGCCGCTTCCTCTACGACGCACGACTGACCTCGAGTAACGGCGAGGCGTCGTGCGCCACCTGCCATCTCTTCGCCGACCTCGACAGCCTGGCCTGGGATCTCGGCAACCCCGACGACGAGGTCCTGCCCAACTACAATCCGCTCGGTCCCACCGGGACGCGTGTGCCGTTCCACCCGATGAAGGGTCCGATGACGACGCAGACGCTGCGCGGCATGGCGCACCAGGGACCGATGCACTGGCGCGGCGATCGCAGCGGCGCCAGCTCGGTGGTGGACCAGCTCGCCTACGACGCGCGCCTGGCGTTCGAGAAGTTCAACGTCGCCTTCGCCGGCCTGCTGGGCCGCGACGAGGGCGAGCTGTCCGCCGCCGACATGGCGGCCTTCACCGAGTTCATCCTGCGCGTGCAGCCGCCGCCGAACCCGATCCGCGCCCTCGACAACTCGCTGACGCCGGCGCAGGCGGCGGGGCGGGCGTTGTTCCTCGACCGCGACGCGATCACCGACTCGGCCTCACACTGCGGCGGCTGCCATACGCTGGACGCGGCCGACGGCCACTTCGGCACGCTCGGGCAGTCGACCTTCGACGACGAACCGCAGCACTTCAAGGTGCCGCAGCTCAAGAACCTGTACCAGAAGATCGGCATGTTCGGCACGCCGCACGTCCACTTCGCCGAGGTGCCGCCGGAGGCGGCCGCCTTCCAGGGCGACCAGGTGCGCGGCTTCGGCTTCGTCCACGACGGCAGTATCGCGACCATCTTCGACTTCCTGCGCGGCAACATCTTCGTGCTCAGCGACGAGCAGCGCCGCGACCTGGAGCAGTTCGTCCTCGCCTTCGACTCCACCTACGCGCCGATCGTCGGCCAGCAGGTCACGCTGAGCCCCGCCGACGCAACGACCGCCGGCCCGCGCCTCGCCCTGCTGCTGGCGCGCGCGCAGACGCCCTTCGCGCTGGTCGATGCGCCCGCCGCCACCGAGTGCGACCTCGTCGCGCATGCGGTCGTGGATGGCGAGGCGCGCGGCTTCCTGCTCGGAGCGGACGGCTGGTTCCGCAGCGACCGCGCCGACGAGCCGGCGCGTAGCCCCGACGCGCTGCGCGAGCTGGCCAACGGCCACGGCGTGCCGATCACCTTCACCTGCGCGCCGCCCGGCGAGGGCATCCGCCTCGCCCTCGACCGCGACGGGGATTCCCTGCTCGATCGCGACGAGCTCGACCGCGGCAGCGATCCGGCCGATCCGAATGACCCGACCTTCGGCACGCCGACGCCGACCGACACGCCGCTCCCGACCACCCGCCCCACCGCCACGGCGACGCCGCGCGACGTCCTGCCCGGCGACGCCAATTGCGACGGTGTCGTCGACGGCTTCGACGAGACCGCCACCTGCGCCGCCGTGTTCGACCCGCGACTGCGCCGCCGCTGCGGCACCGACTGCAACGACGACGGGACGGTCAGCGCCGCCGATCTCCCGTGTGTGGCACTGCACGCGGTCGAATAGCCGGTCAGGTGACGTACAGGAAAATCCCGACTAGCGGCCGGCGTCCCAGCGCCTACAACCTGTACGCGGGGGATCGCACGGGGATCGCACGGATGGATCACAAGACCGGCGGACAGACTGCCGAGACGCTCTGGTGGACGGAGCATCTCACCAACATCGACATCCTGGCGCGCAAGCTCGGTGAGCTGCACGCCGCGTTCGACGACGTCTGGCAGAGCCGCGGCGCGCCGTCCGGCGCGGCGCTGTTCTTCCGCGCCGACGACGACGAGGGCTGCGACGTCTTCTTCTCGCCCGACGCCGCCAAGTTGCTGCCGGCGTCGTGGACGCGTCTGCGCACCACCTGTCCGCCGCCGCGCCTCGAAGACGTGCGCCTGCTGGTCGGGCACGAGACCGCGTACGCGCTGCTGCGCGAGCAGGAGTGAATCCGGGTCGGCACGTGCCGGCCCGGATTCCACCCGCGCGATTCAGCCTGGCTCGTGTGGCGCGGCAATCTCGCCGCGCCAGGCGCCGGTGGGAACGCGGCGCTGCTCGATGAATTCCCTGAAGCGTTCGAGGTCGCCCTCGACGCGGCGGCTGACGAAGCCGAGCAGATCGCCGAGCGTCTCGCTCCAGGAGAGCGGCTCGTACTCCAGCTGCAGCATGATCCGGCAGCGACGGTCGTCGAGGCGGTGGAAGGTCACCACCCCGGCATTCGTCGCACCGGAGGTGCTGCGCCAGGCGATGCGCTGGTCGGGAATCTGCTCGGTGATCTCCGCCTCCCATTCCTCGCGCGCACCGCCGATCAGCGCCCGCCATCGCAGCCGGCGATCGTCGAGCTGGGCGACCGCCTCGACGCCCTCCATGAATTCAGGAAACGTCTCGAACTGCGTCCACTGGTTGTACGCGACCCACGCCGGTACACCCACGTCGATCGACTTCTCGATGCACGCCATTGCCTCACCTCCAGCTCGTCGCGCCCGGCGCGCGACCGTGTCCCACGGCGTTCAGCAAAGCCGACGCCAGTCGGCGCGGCGCGCTCCGGGCCGCGTCCTCGGTGCCGGCGAGCCGCCACCCGGTAGCTTCTACCCGGGAGGAGTTGCGCCCCGGGAAGAAGTGCCCGGCCGGCCCCGGTGTATCGGGCGGTGGGCGGAGCGCCGGCGGGACGGCTCAGCCTGGCAGGCTCAGCCTGACTGGCGGCGGTAGTAGGCGTCGAACCAGGGCGACAGGCGGGGGGCCAGCCGGGCCACCGCGCCCCAGGCGAGCTTGAGGACGCGCTCCTCGCCGTGTGCCCAGGCCGTCGATTGCGCGTCGGCGAGGCGCACCAGGGTATCGGGCAGCAGCGCGACACGCCGCAGGCCGATGCCGGCGCAGAGCCGGTCGAGCGAGGCGACCGTGTACCCCTGCAGGTAGGGAAAGCTCAGCAGGTTGTTCCAGGCCATTGCCGCGAGCAGGGCTGGGCGCAGCGCCGGCGGCAGCCGCTCGCTGAGTCGCCACGCCTGGCGGAACGCCTCGCCATTCGGCACGCGCACGATCAGCACGCCGTCGGTGCGCAGCCAGCGCAGCGCGGCGCGCAGGGTCGGATGCGGGTCGGGCAGCTGGTCGAAGGTGTTCCACACCGCCACCGCGTCGGCCGCGGCGTCGGGGAGCGACGCTTCGGGCGCCGTCGTGCGCTCCACCTGCAGGCCGCGGCGCCTGCAGAACGCGGTGACCTCCTCGCCCGGATCGATACCCAACGCCGACCAGCCGCGTTCACCGGCGGCGGCGAGAAATCCACCGACGAAGCTGCCGATCTCGACGACCCGCGGCGCCGTCCGGCCGATGACGCCCGCCGCGTCCGGCAGCTTGGCGCGGAACTGCTCGAGCTGGGCGGCGAACAACGCGGCGAGCCGCTCCTCGCCGTAGGTGTCCTCGGCGTAGGTCTCCTCGGCCTGTTCGGGATCCGGCTGTCGGGCGCGGTACATGTGCCCGCATGCGGCGCAGGCCACCACCGCGCTCGCTTCGTCCTGGGTGAACGAGGCGCGGTCGGCGAGCGCCGCATCGTCGGCGCGGCGGCGGCGCCGCAGCCGGCGGGCGTGGAACTCCTCCAGATAGCGCTGCTGGGCGCGGATGGTCGCGCCGTCGGCAATGCACAGCCGGCGGGTGGAACCACACACGACGCAGCCGTCGGCCTGGGCGGCGCGCGGCGGAAGCGAAGCGGCGTACATATAGCCAATACCGCGCCGGCGCCGCCGCGCCGGCGGTGCCTGACGCAGCGCCGCGCCGCGGGTAATTTCTCCATCCCTGCCGGTCGTTCGTACCGGCCCGCGCCGCTCTCCACCGCGTACCGCGAAACTACCGCCGAGATTCCATGCGCCGGTAACGGCGCCGACACCGCGACGCAACAGGGGGCGCGGTAACTGCAGCGCGCGCCTCGCGCCTTCGCGGAGCGCCAACCGCAGCTCAGGGGGCATCGAATGAACAAGCACCGGCGCGATGGCGCCGAAGACAGCACGGGCGCGCCGGCCGAGCCCGCCGCCGCACCGGTCTCGCGACGGCAGTTCCTGACCACGCTGTCGGTGGCGGCGGGTGCTCTGGCGGTCGGCGGCTGCGGCGACGGCGACGCGATGGCGAGAGCAACGGCGACACCGAGCCCCAGCCTCACTCCGACCGGCACCGCGACCTCCTCGCCGAGGCCGAGTGACACGCCGACGGCCTCGCCGTCCCCGTCGCCGACGGCGACCGCGACGCCGACCGATCCCGAGGACGATCCACTGCCGGCGCCGGCGCAATCGGGCATCCAGCACATCGTCGTCGTGATGATGGAGAACCGCTCGTTCGACCACTTCCTCGGCTGGCTGCCGGGCGCCGACGGCCGCCAGGCGGGCCTGCAGTTCCGCGATCGGCGCGGCACCCTGCAGCAGACCCATCGGCTGGCGCCCGAGTTCCAGAGTTGCGCGTCCGGCGACCCCGACCACTCCTACGAGGGCGGCCGCATCCAGTTCGCCGGCGGCGCCAACGACGGCTGGTTGCTCGCCGCCACCGACGACCTCTTCCCACTCGGCTACTTCACCCAGAGCGACCTGGCGTTCTTCGGCACCGCCGTGCCGGCGTGGACGACCTTCGACCGCTACTTCTGCGCCATTCTCGGCCCGACGTTTCCAAACCGCTTCTACATGCACGCGGCGCAGACCGACCGGCTGACCAACACGTTCGACGCCTCGACGCTGCCGACCATCTGGGATCGCCTCGCCGCTGCCGGACTGAGCGGTCGCTACTACTTCAGCGACCTGCCGGTGCTGGCCCTGTGGGGCGATCGCTTCACCGGCATCAGCACCCCGATCGCGCAGTTTTTCACCGACGCCGCCGCCGGGACGCTGCCGCAGGTCTCGTACGTCGACCCGCGCTTCCTCAGCGAGGAGCTCGGCACCTCGAACGACGACCACCCATTCGCCGACATCCGCAATGGGCAGGCGTTCATGAGCCAGATCTATGACGCCGTGACCGCCAGCCCGAACTGGCCCGACACGGTGCTGATCTTCACCTACGACGAGTGGGGCGGTTTCTTCGACCACGTCTCGCCGCCGCTGGCGCCGCGCACCGGGCTCGACGACCAGCTCGGCAACGACGGGCGGCTCGGCTTTCGCGTCCCCTGCGTCGTCGTCTCTCCGCTCGCCCGGCGCTCGTTCATCGGCCACAGGACCTACGACCACACCTCGATCCTGAAGCTGATCGAGTGGCGCTGGGACCTCGCACCGCTCTCGACCCGCGACGCGACCGCCACCAACCTGGCGCACGGACTGGACTTCACCCGCCCGAAGAACCTCATGTACCCGCGCATCACGGTGCCGGCGGGTCCGTTTGGCGAGGTGTGCGAACACGACGCCGCCCTGCGACGCGCCGAGCTGCAGCCGTTGCGGGTCGCGGCCGCGCGCTACCGCTTCCCCCGACCGGACCGAGCCCGTGGAGAGTGATCACATGATGCGCAGCGGCATCCTTGTCGCCCTTCTCATCGCCTTCGCCGCGCCGCCTGCGCCGGCGGTCTCGCCGGCGGACAAGTGTCAGGCGGCCAAACTCGCTACCGCCGGCAAGCTGCAACTCTGCCAGGCTAAAGCGCGAGCCCGTGCCGTCGCCCGCGGCGGCGCGGCTGATGCGTCGCGCTGCATCGGTCACTTCGCCGACAAGTGGCAGGCCGCCGAGCTGGCGGCGAACGGTGCGTGTCGGTCGGCCGGCGACGCCGTCGCGGTAGCAGCGTTCGTCGGCGAGCAGGGCGACGAGCTGGCCGCCGCGCTCGCCGGCGGTCCGCTGCTCGACTGTGCCACCCGCCTCGACGCCTGCTCCGACGATCGGGCGCGCTGCGACGCGGCGCTGGCGTCCTGCAGGCCGACGCCACCCGGACGCCCCGCCGCCACCGGCCAGACGACCTGCTCCGACAGCGGCGGCGCGCCGATCGACTGCGCCGGCAGCGGCCAGGACGGCGAGACGCAGGCGGGCCTGACGGGCGACTTCTTCGACAACGGCGACGGCACGGTGACCGATCGGCGCACCGGGCTCACCTGGGAAACGCTCACCGACGACGGCTCCATTCACGACAAGGATCAGGTCTATACCTGGGCGGAGGCGGTCACGGCCCGCATCACGTTGTTCAACGCGGCGCACTTCGCCGGCTATGACGACTGGCGCCTGCCGAACGTCAACGAGCTGCAGAGCCTGGCCGACTATGGCCGCGACACGCCGGCCATCGCGCCGGTGTTCGACGCGTCCTGCCAGTCCAGCTGCGCGGCCAGCGCCTGCAGTTGCACCGCGCCGCTGCGCTACTGGACGTCGACCAGCCGGGTCGACGCGGCCGGCGCGGCGTGGACGGTGTCGTTCGGCAGCGGTGAGGTTCAGTCGGCGGACAAGTCCCTGCACCTCGCCGCCCGCGCCGTACGGGGCGGGCGCTGAGGGGAATCAGCGCGCGAAGTTTCACGCCGCCGCCATCGGTGCGTCACATTCCTTGGCTATCGCTGCGAGCTCGGGGATCGGGGGCCAGCGCCAAGTCGTTCGGAGACCCCCTAAGTTTGCGAGTGATCGGGCGTCACCTCCGGTCCCCGTTCTCTGCAGCCGCCGCGAACGGGCGGCTCGCGGGAACGCAGGCAACTTCTACTTCCCACAGCGCCGCACTCTGTAACTCTTGCCCGACATGCCGGCTGACCGGAGGACTGCGCCGGTGAATCGAACGCCAGGCGGGACTGGCGCGATTCGTGGGTATACCTTCCGCGATGATCGCCGCCGCGCTCCGACCGCTCCCGCTGCGTGCCCTGTTGCTCGCGCTTCTGCTAACCCACGCGGCGCCGGCACGCGCCGATGGCTGTCCCCGGCGCTTCGACGATCGCACCACCGGACTGCCGACCGCCTGCGTCTTCGTCGGGCGCTACAACCCGTCGTGTGGCGGCGAGGCGATCGCCCTGTTCGCGGGTGACGGGACGGCCATGGTGGTCAGTCTCGCCGCCGCCAGCGCGGCGTCGCCGCTCTTCATGCCGGCGCAGGTCCTCTCCGCCACCGAGGGAAAGCTGGTGCTCTGGAATGACCAGCTCGATCTCGCCGCCGCCGAGTCGGCGGGCCAGGTGCGACTCGAACAGGACGGCTCGCGCCTGCGCGTCGCCATCGCCGGCGGCGCGCTGTACGCGGGCGACTGCCGCTTCGAGGAGTTCGTCGGCCGCTTCGCCGGCATGGCCGAGGCCGCCGGGACGCCGAGGATGCAGATCAGAACCGTCCCGCAGGGCGGCGGCGGAGTGCTGCAGGTGGCTGGCGCGCGATAGTCGAGCCGCTGCGCTGCCGGCAACCACCACGGCATCAGGACACCAGACGCGCAGGGTCTCCCGGTCTGACAGCGCGTGCCGGAGCGCGCCTACGACGTCGGCCGCCGGCGCCGCGAGGCGGGCGGGTCGAGCTCCGGGTAGTGCCGGAAGATGCCGCTGCGGTTGAAGGGCTGGCGCCGTGTCGAGCGCAGATAGCGGGCCAGGCGCGGGCGTTGCGCCACCCGATCGTGGAGCGCGAGCAGCAGTGGAATGCGCGGGGCCAGGCCCGCCATCGCATTGGGAAAGGCGTAGTGCAGCCCGGCGACGAGCTGAAAGGCGGAGAGGTCGACGTACGTGCAGCGCGTGCCGACCAGCCACGGACCATGCGCCCGGACGTTGCGCGCCAGGATCTGCTCCAGCCAGCCGAGGAATTTCGGCAGCCGCTCGCCGACGAAGTGGCGGGCGCGGCGCCGCGCCGGGGCGCGCTGATCCTCGTAATACAGGCCGCTGCTGATCGGGTGGTGCACGTCGTGCACCTCGCCGAGCAGATCGGCGATGGTGAGCTGGATCTGCAACGCCTCGGCGCGAAGCGCCGCGCCGGCCGGCGCCAGCCCGCAGCGCGGCGCCAGGTAGGCGAGGATGTTGGCGGTCTGCGAGACGACCACGCCGTCGGCAACCACGAACGGCGGCGCCAGCGGCAGCGCGCCGCGGCGCTGGCCGTCGAGGATGCGCTGCATCGCCGCCATGCCGCCGCGCCGCGAGCGCACGACGTCGATGTATGGCGTGCCGCCGTCCTCCAGGAGCAGGCGCACGAACTCGCCGCGCCCCGGTATGCCCGGCCAGTAGTAGAGCTCGATCGCTGCGGCCCGGGTCGGCATGGCTGGCAGCAGCGTCGCGCCGCCTAGGCCGCGCCGGCGCTGCGGCGGGCGAACCCCTTGGGGCGGCGCTTGCGCAGCTTGCCGGCAGTCTTGCGGCGCTTTTCCGCCGCCTCGATCAGCTGCTGCTGGCAGCTCGGCGCGTCGTCGCCCACCAGGCGCTGGTAGGTGCCGTCGGGCTGCATCGCCCAGGCGTCGCGGTTCGGCGCCAGTTGCGCGTCGAGCACGTGGCGCAGGTCCTCGCGCAGCGCCGGGTCCTCGATCGGCACCACCACCTCGACGCGGCTCTCCAGGTTGCGCTTCATGCAGTCGGCCGAGCCGATCAGGTACTCGTCGTCGCCACCGTTGCGGAAGTAGTAGATGCGGCCGTGCTCCAGGAAGCGGCCGACGATGCTGATGACGCGCACGTTCTCCGACAGCCCGGGCAGCCCCGGGCGCAGGCGGCAGGTATCGCGCACGATCAGGTCGACCTGCACGCCCGCCTGCGCGGCGCGGTAGAGGGCGCGCGTCACGTCGGCGTCCTCCAGCGCGTTCATCTTCATCTGGATCAGGCCGGGCGAGTCGGGACGATGCCCGTCCGCCTCGCGCTCGATCTTGTCGAGCAGAGCGCGCTTGAGCAGCGTCGGCGCCGGCAGCAGTTTCTTGTACGAGCGCTTCGGCCGGTAGCCGGTGGTCAGGTAGTTGAACAGCTCGGTGAGGTCCTGGCCGATCGCCTCGTCCGAGGTGAGGATGCCGAAGTCGGAGTACAGGCGCGCGTTGCCGGCGTGGTAGTTGCCGGTGCCGATGTGCGCGTAGCGGCGCAGGCCGTTGTAGTCCTGGCGCACCACCAGCACGACCTTGCAGTGCGTCTTCAGGCCGACCACGCCGTAGGTGACGTGGATGCCGTCCTCCTCGAGCTGGCTGGCGAACTGGATGTTGGCCGCCTCGTCGAAGCGCGCCTTGAGCTCGACCACCACCGCCACCTGCTTGCCGTTGCGCGCCGCGGCGCTCAGGTAGCCGATGATGTGCGAGTCGCTGGAGGTCCGGTACAGCGTCATCTTGATCGCGCGCACCTTCGGATCCTCGCTCGCCTCGCGCAGGAAGCGCTCGACCGAGGTCGAAAACGACTCGTACGGATGCTGCAGCAGGATCGAGCCGGCGTCGCGGATGACGTGGAAGATGTTGCGGTCGGGCTGCAGGCGCGGGTGGTCGATCGGATGGTGCGGCGCGTCGCGCAGCGCCGCATCGTCGAGCAGGGCGATCTCCATCAGGTCGCGCAGCGCCAGCATGCCGTCCACGTCGACGACGTCCGCCTGCTCGTCGAGCCCGCACTCGGCGGCGAGCATGCCGCGGTGGGTGGGGTCCATGCCGGCGCCGACCTCGAGGCGGACGATCGGCGCGAAGCGGCGATCGCGCAGCTCCGACTCGATCATCGCCAGCAGGTCGTCGGCGTCCTCTTCGTCGCGCTCGGTGTTGGCATTGCGGGTGACGCGAAACAGCTCGCAGGTGTCGACCGCCATGCCGGGGAACAGCAGGTCGAGGTTGTGCGCCATCACGTCTTCGAGCGGCACGAAGCGGCGCCCGTCGCCGACCCGCACGAAGCGCGGGATGCCGGCGCCGATCGGCACCTTGACGCGGGTCATCAGCGCCTCGGTGTCCTTCGGGTGATGGCCGGTGACCAGCAGGTTGAGCGACAGGTTGGAGATGAACGGGAACGGATGCGCCGGATCGAGCGCCAGCGGCGTCACCAGCGGGAAGATGTTGCGCAGGTAGTGCTCGCGCACCGCCGCCGCCTCGTCGTCGGTGAGCTCGGCGTAGGTCAGCACCGCGATGCCGTGCGCGCGTAGCTCGGCGAGCAGCTCGACCACCAGGCGGCGCTGCGCCGTCTCCAGGCTCTGCACCAGCGGCCGGCAGGCGGCGATCTGCTCCTGCGGCGTGCGGCCGTCGACGGTGCGCTCCAGCACCCCGGCGGCGGCCTGCTGCTTGAGGCCGCCGATGCGCTTCATGAAGAACTCGTCGAGATTCGAGGCGGTGATGGCGAGGAATTTCACCCGCTCGAGCAGGCGGTTGTCGGCGTCGCGTGCCTCTTCCAGCACGCGCCCGTCGAAGGCCAGCCAGGAGGTCTCGCGGTTGAGGTAGAGCTCCGGCGCGCCGAGGTCCTGCACCAGCAGCACCGGCGGCGGCAGCGGCGGCTCCGCCGTTCGCCGGCGCCCGCGCACCTCGCCGCCCTCCTCCGACACCCCGCTGCTCACGGCCTCTTCCATCTCGACGGTCCTCGCCACGACGCGACACCATGGCGTGCCGTGCGACCCACTGCAATCGCTGATCGCCGGGGGGCGCTCCGGTCGGCGCCGGGGCAGGTCGCCAATGGGGCGCCGCCTGCCGCGCGCGCGATCGCGGGCCGCACGGCGCGTGCGCCCATCAGCGCCGCGCACCCCTGCCATTCGCCGCGCACCGCCTCCCGGGGTTCACCCTAAGCCGCGCCTGGGTAAGTCCCAATTGCAGCCGACACGCGAGTTTCAGTATCGCGTGATGCATCATTTCTATCGCAGATGCCTGCCGTGAAGCATGCGGCAGGTGCGGGAGGGTGGGATGGCGCGCGCAATCGTTCGAGCCCTGGCGCTGAGCGGGGCACTGATGGGTCTGGCCGTGACGCGCGTCGCGGCGGCGCCGCCGGCCGTGGCGACCGGCACGATCGCCACCGCATCCGGCGACTGCCAGCACGCCGACGTCACCCTGCAGGTGTCGGGCGTCGGCGATGCGGTCACCGAGCGGCTGCCGCTCGACGTGATGATCGTCTTCGACCGCTCCGGCTCGATGGCCGGCACCGCGATCGGCGACGCGAAGGCCGCCGCCAACCTGCTGATCGGCGAGCTCGACAACGGCAACGACCGCGTCGGCCTCACCTCCTTCGCCACCTCGCCGCTGTTGAACAGCGCCCTGACCAGCAGCTTCGGCACCGTCACCAGCGCGATCAACGGACTGGTGGCGAACGGCTCGACCAATATCGGCGGCGGTGTGCAGACCGGCCAGACGGAGATCGCGACGCACGGGCGCGCGGCGCCGACGGTGCGCGTCATGGTGGTGCTCTCCGACGGCGTCGCCAACGTCGCCGCCAACGGCACCAGTTGCGCCACCAGCCCGACCGCACCGACCACCTGCACCAACGACGCGATCACCCAGGCGGCTACCGCCAAGGCGGCCGGCACCATCGTGTTCAGCATCGGCCTCAACCTCGGCAGCCTGCCGACCAACGTCGCCGCCGTGGCGCGCAATACGTTGCGCGCGATGGCGACCGACACCGCGAAGTATTTCGAGTCGCCGTCGTCGAGCGATCTCGCCGACATCTTCGCCGAGATCGCCAGCCAGGTGACCAACCTGGCCGGCTCGAACGTGATCGTCACCGACATCCTGCCGGCCGGGGTCACCTACGTCGCCGGCTCGGCGACGCCGGCGCCAGCCAGCGTCAGCGGTCAGACGCTGACCTGGAACCTCGGCATCATCTCGATCGGCCAGATGCACACGATCAGCTTCACCGTCGCGCTCGACAGCGCCGATCCGAATCAACTGGTCGACGTCTTCCCCGACTCGCGCGCCGACTACACCAACTATCTCGGCCAGTCGGCCTCGACGCCGTTCCCGCAGACCTTCGTCAGCGTCACCGCCTGTCCGACGCCGACGCCAACCGACACGCCGACGCTACCGACGGCAACTGCCACCGACACGCCGACGGCGGAGGACACACCGACCGACACGCCGCCGCCGACCGCGACCGACACCCCGACGCCGAGCGCGACGCCGAGCTTCACGGTGCCGCCGACCGCCACCGCCGGCGCTGCCGGGGTCGCCTGCCCGCCGACGCCGCTCGCCGGCTGCCGCGGCGCCGGCAAATCGCTGCTGCGGGTCCGCAACATCGCCAACGACGGGCGCGACAAATTCCTCTGGAAGTGGGGGCGCGGCCAGTCCACCACGCCGGCCGACTTCGGCTCGCCCACCACGACCACCCAGTACCTGCTCTGCCTGTACGGCGGCACTCCCGCCGCACTGCTGAGCGACGGCGAGTATGTCGTACCGACCGGCCAGCACTGGACCGCCTACGGCAGCCGCACCATGCGCTACCTCGACAAGACCGCCACCGCGCCGGACGGCATCCAGAAGGTCGTGCTGCGCAGCAACACGCAGGGCAAGGCGCGCCTCATGTTGCGCGGACGCGGCCTCAACCTGCCCGATCCCGCCCTGCCGATCGCCCCCGACGACTTCCCGCTGGTCGTGCAACTGGTCAACAGTCCGTCCACCGGCGCCTGCTGGGAAAGTCGCTTCGCCGCCGGCGCGGCGCTGCGCAACACGGCGACGCAGGTGAAGCTGCGCCAGTCGCCGTGAGCGGCGGGCGCGGCCGGCGCACTCCCTCCGCCGGCCGCGCCTTACCCGCGTGAAAGAGGGCGCCGGCGCCCGTTTTCCTGCCGATTGATCCGCCGCGCCCGGTAGCGGCCAGACGGCGGAAGAGCCTCTCCGCGGCGCTGCGCACTGGAACGAAGCGGCGGGCAGGCCCGCCCCTTCGCAGCCAGAACCGTCTTCTTCCCTCCATCAGCGGCGGAGAAATCGTGCCGAACGATCACTTTTCCGTTGCTCATCGGTCATATTTGAGGCCTATTCTGGCCTTGTTCACGTAAGGGGTCTGAGCGCACGACTCGCCGGGCAAGGGCGAGGCGCTCAGGTGAATATGAACGGGGCCGCGGGACCGGCACCGGTTCGGGGGTTTGCGATGGATGTCAACATGCTGTTGGGCGCGTGCACGGGGTTGATGTTGAGCGCGCTCATGATCGCTTCGCGGCAGGATTGCGCCCGCTGGGTGCTCAATCAGGTCGAGGGCAGCGAGCACTGGTCGCCGCCGATCGCCGGATTTGTCACCGGCACCGGGATTTTCATCGCCGCCGCCAGCCTGTGGCTGCTCGGCGGCGGTCCGCACTGACCAGCGTCTAGGGCGCGTCGGTTTCCGCCGCGCTCGCCGCCAGGTCCTCGGCGCGCCGCGCCGGTTGCGTCAGCACCACCGCGGCCACCCCGGTCAGGCTGATCGCCGCGCCGATCACCTGCGTCAGGTTCAGCTGCTCGCCGAGCACCAGCGCGGCGGCACCGCACGCCACCACCGGGCTGGCGAGCAGCAGGATCGACACCGCGAAGGCCGAGGTGTGCGGATGCGCCCAGTTGATCAGGAAGTGGCCGAGCGTCCCGGGCACCAGCGCCAGCACCAGCAGGACCAGCCACTGCGCCCCCTGCGGTGAGCCGAGCGCCTCGCCGTTCGCCAGGCAGATCGCCAGCATGATCACGGCGGCGACGGTGGTCATGCCGATCAGGTAGTCGGTGGTGGCGACGCGCCGCCGGATGCGCTTCGAGGCCAGGAAGTAGGCGGTGAAGGCGAACAGGTTGCCGAACGCCAGTGCGTCGCCGAACGGACTCCAGCCCGGCAGCCCGGCGGCGCCGGCAATCACCAGCGCCGCGCCGGCCAGCGCCACCAGCGACCAGCCGAAGGCGCGCGCGCCGGCCGGCTCGCCGAACCAGCGGCCGGCCACCAGCAGGACCAGGGTCGGTTGCAGCGCGCCGATGAGCGCCACGTTGGCGACCGTGGTGGCCTTCAGGGCGCTGAAGAACAGCGCCTGGTGCAGGGCGAACAGCGCGCCGCCGATCAGCGAGCCGCGCAGCCAGGCGCGGTCGAGCCCGCGCCCGGCGTCGCGCCGCGCCAACGCGATCAGCCACAGCAGCGGCAGCGACAGCCACAGGCGGTAGAACGACGCCACCAGCCCGGAGACGGCGACCGCCTTGATCAGCACGCTGCTCCATCCCCAGGTGAAGACGGTGACGCCGACCGCCACCAGGGCGCGGCGCTGCAGGGCGGCGGACGACATCGGCGCAGCTCAGCACGCGCGGCGCGGCGCCACAACGCGCCCGTTGTAAGAGCGCCGCTTCCTCTCTATACCCAGCCGGACATGGAGTTTCTCAAAGACGCGATCGACATCTTCCTGCATCTCGACGTGCACCTGAACGAGCTGGCGGGCTCGCTCGGTCCGTGGCTCTACGTGCTGCTGTTCGCCATCATCTTCGCCGAAACCGGCCTGGTGGTGACGCCGTTCCTGCCCGGCGACTCGCTGCTGTTCGCCGTCGGCGCGCTGGCGGCCATGGAGGGCTCGCCGCTGCATCCGGGCAACATCGCCGTGCTGCTCTGCATCGCGGCGGTGCTGGGCGACGCGCTGAACTACGCGATTGGCGCGCGCATCGGCCCGCGCGTGTTCACCAGCGAGACCTCGCGGCTGCTCAACAAGGAACACCTGGTGCGCACGCAGCATTTCTACGAGAAGTACGGCGGCAAGACGATCATCATCGCGCGCTTCATGCCGATCGTCCGCACCTTCGCGCCGTTCGTCGCCGGCATCGGCCAGATGCGCTACGCCCGCTTCGCCGCCTACAACGTCGTCGGCGGCATCGTCTGGGTGTGTGCCTTCATCTTCGCCGGCTACTTCTTCGGCAACGTCCCGGTGGTGAAGCGCAACTTCCATCTCGTCATCCTGGCGATCATCGTCATCTCGGTGCTGCCGCCGGTGATCGAGTTCCTGCGCGCGCGGCGCGAGCACGCCGCGTCGCGCGCCGCCACCGCGCGCGACTGAAGCGCCTCGACGCGGCGGCGGCTCAACTGCCGCCGCCGCGTGGACGGCGCGGCAGATCGTCGTCGAGCTGCAGCCACGGCAGCCGGCGGCTGACCCAGACGTGCTCGGTCGGCGGCACCGCCTCCGGCCGATCGAAGCTGGCGACGGTGACGTCGAGCAGTTGCGGCGTCGCGTCGGCCTGGAAGGTGAGCGGCGTGCCGCAGCCGGTGCAGAAGCTGCGCCGCGCCGACGGCGTCGCCCGCCATTCGCGTGGCGCGCCCTGCAGATAGCCGAAGGCGGCGCTCGGCACCGTCGCCCAGGTGACCAGCGGCGCGCCGCTGGCGCGCCGACACAGCGTGCAGTGGCAATGGCTCACCGCCAGCGGGGCGGCGCTGACACGGAAGCGCAGCGCGCCGCACAGACAGCCGCCGTCGAGCGGCAGCGCCGGCGCCGGCGTCTCCCGCGGCGCGGCCGGCAGCGCGCGCGCCCAGCGGGTGCGCGACAGGCTCTCGAACCCGGCCCGCTGGTACAACGCCGCGGCGCGCTCGTGACCGGTCTCGATCTCGAGGTCCATCGCCACCGCGCCGGCAGCGGCGGCCGCCGCCAGCGCCGCCGCGAGCAGGCGCGCCCCGATGCCGGCGCCGCGGCGCGCCGGCACGACGTAGAGCTCGTCGAGCCAGGCGGCGCGGCCCCCGCGCTCCAGGGTCCAGAGGTACGAGAGCGCCGCCAGGCCGACCACGTCGTCGCCTTCGACGGCGAGCAGGAACTGGCCGCGCTGCGGGCGCGTCAGCATGCCGGTGGCCGCCGCGGCGAGCGCGCCGTCGGGCAGCTGGTTGCCGTGGTCGCGCAGCTGCGCGACCAGCAGCGCCGCGATCGCGGCGAGGTCGGCGTCGCTGGCGGGGCGAATGACGAGGGACGCGCTCATGCGCCCCTCGCTGCCAGCAGTGAGCCAGCCGTACAAGCCGTTCCCACGAAGGTGGATCGCCGCGCTCGGGCCCCATCCCGACCTTCCCCGCTCACGCGGGGGGAAGGAGTCTCATCGCGAAGACCTGCTCCCTCCCCCGCCCAGCGGGCGGTCTGTTCCCTCCCCCGCGCAGCGGGGGAGGGTCAGGGAGGGGGCCACTCTCAGCGCGAGAAGTTCCTCACGCCGCCGCCACTGCTGGCGCCACCACCGCCGGAGCGCGCTCCGCCGGAGCTGAAGTTGCGCATCCCGCCGCCGCTCGACGGTGCGCTCGGCGCACTCTGCATAGCGCTGCCGCCGGACATGCTCGGCATCGCCATCTTCGGCGCGGCGCTCGGCATCGCGCCCATCGGGGCCGCCGGCGCGCGCTCGAAGCTGCGCGCGACGCTGCGCGGCGGCGCCGCGCTCGCGCCGCCGCTCGGCGCG
>JANRJF010000318.1:0-5489 GCA_033764095.1 Deltaproteobacteria bacterium
GCGATCGGCGTCACCGCGGCGACCAGGAACATCGGGCGGTAGCCGTAGTGCTCGGCGAGCAGGCCGAAGGCGAAGCCGCTGGTGGTGACGCCGAGGTTGAAGGCGCCGTTGAACAGCGCCTGTGAGCGGCCGAGCTGCGCCTCGCTGGAGCAGTCGACCAGGTAGGCGTGCAGAGTCGGATAGCTGATGCCCTGCGCGGTACCAAACAGCGCGCCGGCGGCGAACAGGATCGGCAGGCTGTTGACGGTCGAAATCCAGGCGATGGCGAGGCCGAGTACCACCAGGCTGGGGACGATGACGCGGCGGCGCCCGAGCGAATCGGAGAGGCCGGCGCCGACCAGGCGGGTGAGGATCGCGGTCGAGGTGTAGGCGGCGAAGAAGATGCCGACCCGGCCGAGCGACAGGCTGGTGACGAAGGTCGAGATGAACGTGATGACCGTTCCGAAGCCCATACCGGCGAGGGTCATGGTGGCGGCGATCAACCAGTGCTCCGGCGCCAGGCGGCGATCCGCGGATGCGATGCTGCGCTGCGCCGCAGCGCGCGGATCCTGCAGCGACAGGCCGAGGACGAACGCGATCACGGTGCAGACCGTCGCGGTCGCGAACAACGCCGGGAACCCGCCGCGCCGCACGATCTCTTCGCCAAGTCCCGGCGCGATGGCATGCGTCAGCAAGGTCGAGAGGCCGAACAGCCCGAGCGCACGCGCCCGCTGCGCGCGCGGCGCGAACTCGGCGGCGAACGTCGTCGTGGCGGTGAACGCGGCGGCGAAGCTGGCGCCCTGCAGGGCGCGCAACGCGAACAGCACCCAGCCGAGCTGATCGAAGAGCAGGAAGCCGATCGACGCGCCGGTCATGCCGACCGCGCCGAGCAGCAGAAAGGCGCGCCGGCCGAGCCGGTCGATCCAGATCCCCACCAGCGGCAGCACCGCCATCGAGGCGAGCCCGTTGGTGCCCATCACCGCGCCGATCATCGACTCGCTGCCGCCGAGCTCGCGGATGTGCAGCGGCAGCAGGAAGAACGACGCGAAGTTGAGGAAGAAGAAGAAATTGGCCGCCGTGGTGCGCAGGAACGGACCGCTCAGCAGCCGATCGGGCATCCGCTCGGGCCTACCGGCCACGCCCGCGAACAGCAAGCGCGGCGTTCGCGCGGCGCCGGTTGCCGCGGATTTCACGGAGCGAGCGGATTCCTGAATCCGTGCTCTCCGTGAAATCCGTGGCAACAGCAGGATTCCATGCACACCCACTTCCACCACCGTGTGAAAGGTTGCACCATGCCCGCATGCCGCGGCGCATCCTGCTCGTGATCCTGGCCGTGCAGATCGGAGGCTTCGCCATGGCGCAGACCGGCGCGCCGCGTGATGGAGATCGGTTCGTCAATCTGGCCGGACCGCGTCCGCAGGCCGGCGCCAGCATGATGCTGCCCTTCCTGCTCGGCAAGGTGTGGGGCTCGCTCACCGGCAGCCCGGCGGCGACGCCGCACGTCCCATTCGACGTCGACGCGATGCGGCACAACCCGAGCGTCACCTGGATCGGCCACTCGACCTTCCTGGTGCGCATGGACGGCGTCAGCTTCCTCACCGACCCGATCTTCTCCGAGCGCGCCAGTCCGGTGTCGTTCGCCGGCCCGGCGCGCGTCGTCGCGCCGGGCGTGCCGCTGGAGGCGCTGCCGCGGCTCGACTTCGCCTTGGTCTCGCACGACCACTACGACCACTTCGATCTCGCCAGCATCACCGCGCTGGCGCGCCGCGGCGTGCCGGTCTTCGTCCCGCTCGGCCTTGGCGCCCTGGTGCGCGAGGCTGGCGGCCAGGCGATCGAGCTCGACTGGTGGGAGAGCCGCCAGATCGGTCGCGTCACCGTGCACTGCGTGCCGGCCCAGCACTTCTCCGGCCGCACCCTCACCGACGGCGATCGGACCCTCTGGTCCGGTTGGGTGGTGACTGGACCGAGTCGGCGCTTCTACCACGCCGGCGACACCGGCTATTTCGACGGCTTCCGCGACATCGGCGCGCGGCTCGGCCCGATCGACCTCGCCGCCATTCCCATCGGCGCCTACGACCCGAGCGCGATCATGCAGTTCGTCCACATGAATCCCGAGGAGGCGGTGCAGGCGGCGGTTGACGCGCGCGCGGCGACCGTCGTCGGCATGCACTGGGGCACCTTCAACCTCACCGAAGAGCCGATGGACGAGCCGCCGCGCCGCTTTCACGCCGAGATCAGCCGCCGCGCCATGGACGGCATCGCCGGCTGGACGTTGGCGGTCGGCGAGACACGTCGCTGGTGACGCGAGCGCTCAGCCGCGCCGCACCACCGACTCGCCGAAGCGCGCGACGAGTGCGTCGACGGCGGCGGCGACGCGGCGGCGGCGCTGATCGCGCGCGCTGGCGAACAGGCCGAGCTGTGTGGGGCTGTCGAAGTCGGACACCGACACGCCGACCAGGCGGATGGCCTGGCGCGTGGCGTCGGCCCGAGCGAGCAGCTCGCGCGCGGCGGGCCAGATCGCTTCGGTAGTGTCGGCGGGCGCCTCGAGCCCGCGCTGCCGCGTCACCGTGTTGAAGTCGGCGGTGCGGAGCTTGACGTGCACGGTGCGGCCGGCGAGTCCGGCGCGGCGCAGGCGGCGCGCCACCTGCTCGACCAGGTCGAGCAGCGTGCGCGCGACCTCCTCGCGGTCGGCGACGTCGGTGCCGAAGGTGGTCTCGCGGCCGACCGACTTGCGCGCCTGATCGGGATCGACGCGGCGCGCGTCCTCGCCGTGCGCCAGGCGATGGAAGTGCGCACCGAGCGCCGGACCGAACTCCTCTTCCAACCGCTGCGCCGGCAGGCGCGCGACGTCGCCGATGGTCGCCGCGCCCAGGCGGCGGAAGCCCGCCAGCGCGCGCGGCCCGGCGCCCCACAGGCGCCCGACCGGCAGCTCGGCGAGAAAGGCGGCGACGCCGTCGGGCGGCACCACTACCAACCCGTCTGGCTTGCGCAGGTCGGAGGCGATCTTCGCCAGGAACTTGCTTGGCGCGACGCCGATCGAGGCGGTGATGCGCTCCTCGCGGCGCACCTCGCTCTTGATCCGCCGCGCGATCGCGGCGCCGTCGCCGAACAGGGCGCGGCTGGCGGTGACGTCGAGGAACGCCTCGTCGATGCTGAGCGGCTCGACCAGATCGGTGTAGCGGCCGAGGATCGCCATGAAGCGCTTCGACACCTTGGCGTACAGGCCCATGCGCGGGCGCAGGTAGACGCCCTGCGGGCAGCGCCGCCAGGCGTGGGAGATCGGCATCGCCGAGTGCACGCCGAAGACGCGCGCCTCGTAGCTGGCCGCGGTCACCACGCCGCGCCCGCGGCCGCCGCGCGGATCGGCGCCGACGATCACCGGGCGGCCGGCCAGCTCGGGCCGCTCGCGCACCTCGACGGCGGCGTAGAAGGCGTCGAGGTCGACGTGCAGGATCGTCCGCGCGCTGGAGGCCGGCGCGGCGCTGTGGTCTACGTCCGCCATGGTGACGCTCTACGAACACCCCCTCTCGCCCTATGCGCAGAAGGTCAAGATCGCGCTGCTGGAGAAGGGCGTGCCGTTCGACGCCACGATCCCCGATCTGTTCGGCGGCGGCGACGCGGAGTTCCGCGCCGCCAGCCCGCGCCGCGAGGTGCCGGCGCTGGTCGACGGCGAGGTGACGGTCTTCGATTCGACGATCATCCTCGAGTACATCGAGGATCGCTGGCCGACGCCGCCGCTGCTGCCGAGCGGCGCCGCGGCGCGCGCCCGCGTGCGGCAGATCGAAGAAGTCTGCGACACCTACTACGAAGCGATCAACTGGGCGATCTACGAGGTGCGCGTCTTCCAGCGCGCCACCGGCACCCAGGCCGACGCGCTGCTGGCGCGCGCCAGCCAGCAGACCGCCGGCGTCAACGCCTGGCTGGAGCGCCAGCTCGGCAACGCGCCGTGGTTCAACGGCGAGCAGTTCGGCTGGGGCGACCTCGCCGCCGCGCCGGTGGTGAGCGCCGCGGCGCTGAGCGGCAACGCGCCGGCCGACGGCTCGCCGCTGGCCGGCTGGCTCGAGCGCGTGCGCGCCCGGCCGAGCGTCGCCACCACCTTCGAGCAGGCGCTGCATTCGATGGGCGGCTTCCAGATGCTGCCCGATCTGGTGCGCAGCGGTGTCTTCGTCCGCGAATACCGCGATCACCGGCTCGAGTGGATGCTGCGCAGCGGCGGGGTCGAGGTGGTGCTCGAGGGCTTGCGCAACCAGACCATCCGCTTCTCGGACGAGCTCGCCTGAGGTCGACGTGCGGCGCTGGCTGCTGGTCGGCGCCGTGCTGCTCCTCGCAGCGGCCGGCGCCCTCGCCTACGGGCTGACGCGGCTCGACCGCTACCTGGCCGACCAGCGCGACGCGCTGCAGGCGCAGGCCAGCGCGCTGCTCGGTCGTGCGGTGACGTTCGACGCCCTCGACGTCACGCTGCGCGGCGGGGTCGGCGCCTCGCTCACCAACCTGGCGATCGCCGACGACCCGCGCTTCGGCAGCGGGCCGTTTCTCACCGCCGCGCACGCCGCCGTGCGGCTGGAGCTGCTGCCGGCGTTGCGCGGCGAGTACCGCATCCGCCGCATCGTCGTCGACCAGCCGACGGTCAACCTGATCCGCGATGCCGACGGCTGGAACGCGCTGTCCATCGCGTTGCTGCACCGGGCCGCCGACGGCGCGCCCACCGCGGCCCCGGGCGCACCTGCAGCGGAGCGCGTCGACACGCGATTGCCGGCGATCGGCGCGGTGGTCGTCGCCGCCATGACGATCGACGACGGGCAGGTCCACATCGTCGATCGCACCCGGCAACCGCCGGTCGAGCTGGCCGTCACCCAGTTGCGCCTGCGCGGACACGAGCTGGCGCTCGGCGCGCCGATCCAGTTCGAGCTCGCTGCCGCCGTGCTCGGCGCCTCCGCGCCGAACCTGACGGTGACCGGGATGCTCGAGCCGGGCGAGCCGCCGCGCGCCGACGTACACGCCGAGTGGCAACCGTTGCCGCTCAACGCGCTGACGCCGCTGCTCACCGCATGGGTCGGGCCGCCGGCGGCGTCCCTCGCGCTCGGCGGCACGGCGGGTGGGACGTTGCGCATCGCCGGCGCGGTCGACCGCACGACGCTGCCGGCGATCGACGGCAGCGTGACGCTGGGCGACGTGTCGCTCGCCAGTGCCGCGTTGCCGGCGCGCATCGGGCAGCTCTCCGGCGTGCTGCGCGTCACCCCGCAGGGCGTTGCGCTGGAGAACGCCACCGCGGCGCTCGGCGGTGCGCCGCTGCGGCTCGCCTGCCAGGCGGCGCCGCCGGCCGATCCGCTGGTGCACTGCCGACTCGAGGCGGCCGAGATCACCGCGGCGCAGCTCGGCGTCGACGGCCGGCCCGGCGACGCGCTGCGCGCCCGGCAGGCCGACGCCGAGCTGCGCCCGCGCGACGCGGCGCCGGTGCTGCGCGCGACCGCGCGGGTCGCCGAGGGGCAGATCCACGGCGCGCCGTTTCG
>JANRJF010000319.1:0-6023 GCA_033764095.1 Deltaproteobacteria bacterium
GGATGATCGACGGCGTCAGGAAAGTGGTCAGCACGATCAGCCAGACCGAGAAGCCGTCGACGCCGAGCGAGTAGTAAACGCCGAGGCTGGGGATCCACGACACCTTCTCGGTCAGCTGCAGCTCGCCGACGCTCGGGTCGAACATGCCGAGCATGACCAGCGAGAGCGCCAGCGGAATCAGCGAGAAGGTGAAGGCGGCGCGGCGCGGGATCTGCAGTGGCTGCCCGGGCAGCAGCGCGATCATGAGCGCGCCGATGAGCGGCGCGAAGACGATCAGGGACAGGATCGGCAGGTTCGCCATCGCTCCGCTCTCACACCGCCAGCATGGCGATGACCACCACCGCGCCGACCACCATCGCCAGCGCGTAGGCCTGCACGTTGCCGGTCTGCAGCCGGCGGGCGCGGTTGCCGACGCTGACCACCAGCTCGCCGACGCCGTTGACGGCGCCGTCGATGATCTCGCTGTCGACGACGCGCCAGAAGTAGTCCGACAGGCGGACGTACGGCCTGAGGATCAGCCAGGCGTAGAGCTCGTCGATGCGGTACTTGTCCCACAACAGGCGATAGGTGCGG
This sequence comes from Deltaproteobacteria bacterium, assembly GCA_033764095.1. Lineage (GTDB taxonomy): Bacteria > Desulfobacterota > Binatia > HRBIN30 > CADEER01 > JBDTMT01. The sequence continues at coordinate 574 of JANRJF010000319.1, forward strand.
CCGAAGCGCGCCGCCAGGCGGTCGGGCAGGTCCGAGCTCTTGCCGTACATCATGTAGTCGAGCCCGATGCCGCCGAGGCCGACGCCGGTGGCGACGGCGATGAGGAAGAACAGCGTGCCGCTGGTCGGGTGCGGCTCGTGCGGCATGTTCGCCAGCGCCGGGTCGAGGTAGTGGCCGATCTGATCGCCCCACAGGAAGCCGTGCGGCAATCCGACCCAACCGCCGACCGCCGACAGAATTGCCAGCACGATCAGCGGGATGGTCATGCTGCTCGGCGACTCGTGGATGTGGTGCGCCTTGTCGTGGTCGACGCGGCTCTCGCCCTCGAAGGCGAGGAAGTAGGCGCGGAAGACGTAGAAGGCGGTCATGCCGGCGGCGACGATGCCGATGAACCACAGCCACTTGTGCCCGTGCATCCACGCCGCTTCCAGGATCATGTCCTTGGAGAAGAAGGCGGCGAAGCCGGGCACGCCGGAGATCGCCAGCGCCGCGATCAGGAAGGTGCGCGCGGTGATCGGCATCTGCTTCTTCAGGCCGCCCATCTTGAAGACGTCGAGCTCGCCGTGCAGGCCGTGCATGACGCTGCCGGCGCAGAGGAACAGGCAGGCCTTGAAGAAGGCGTGCGTCATCAGGTGGAAGATGGCCGCGCTGAAGGCGCCGACGCCGAGGGCGAGGAACATGTAGCCGAGCTGCGAGACGGTCGAGTAGGCGAGGATCTTCTTGAGGTCGCGCTGCACCAGCCCGATGGTCGCCGCGAACAGCGCGGTCGCGGCGCCGATCACCACCACCACCTGCATCGCGTCGGGCGACTGCACGTAGAGCGGCGACAGGCGGTCGATCATGTAGACGCCGGCGGTGACCATGGTGGCGGCGTGGATCAGCGCCGACACCGGGGTCGGACCGGCCATGGCGTCGGGCAGCCAGACGTAGAGCGGGATCTGCGCCGACTTGCCGGTGGCGCCGACGAACAGCAGCAGGCAGATGGCGGTGACGATACCCGGCGACCACTCGGCGAGCTTGGCGGCCGAGGCGTTGATGTCGGCGAAGGCGAGCGACGGCTGGCCGATCTCGCCGAGGCTCCAGAACAGCAGGAACATGCCGACCAGGAAGGCGGCATCGCCGACCCGGTTGGCGACGAACGCCTTGCGGCCGGCCTCGGCATTGGCCGGGTCGGTGTACCAGAAGCCGATCAGCAGGTAGGAGCACAGCCCCACCCCCTCCCAGCCGATGAACAGCACCGGCAGCGAGTCGCCCAGCACCAGGATCAGCATCGAGGCGGTGAACAGGTTCAGGTAGGCGAAGAAGCGCGCCACGTCGGGGTCGTCGTGCATGTAGCCGACCGAGTAGACGTGGATGAGGAAGCCGACGCCGGTGATGATCAGGATCATCACGCTGGTCAGCCGGTCGACCCGGAACGCCGCCTCGAGCGTCAGCGGCGTCGCCTGGATCCACGTGTACATGTGGTCCAGCAGCGCGGCGTCGGGCGCCTGCTGCAACAGCTGCAGCACCGCAGCGAGCGCGAAGCCGAAGGCCACCAGCACGGCGGCCGGTCCGGCCGTGGTCGCCAGCGATTTCCGTCCGGTCTTCGACGCGTAGAGACAGAGGACCGTGCCGATCAGCGGAGCGAGGACGATCCAGCGCAGGTAGGGCGTCGCGATCACAGCCATATCATTAGAGGAGTTGAACAGTCGCCGCTTGTGCCATGAACGGCTGTGCGAGTCTAGGCACCGTCGCGGTCCGCCGCATGGCGTCCGTCCTGGGAATCTGATTCTTAGCCCGGCGTGCAGGCGAAGCCGGTGTCCACGCGGCGCGATGCGCTGGCCATGGCGGCGGCGCTGGTCGTCGGCTGGGCGATCGGCCTGGCCGTCTGGAAGCCGCTGCAGGTTCCCTTCAGCAATCCGCTCGGAGTCGTCGGGCCGCTGACGGAGATCGGCTTCAACCCGCTCAACAACCTGCTGCGCTTCGCGCTCCTGGTGACGTTACCGGCGCTGCTCTATGCGGCGCTGCGGGTACGGCGCGGACGGCGGGCGGCCACGCCGCGGGGGGACGCCGGCGTCGCCTTCTCGGGCCGCACCGCCGCCAGCCTGTGCCTGCTGGTGGCGCTGGCCTGGCTGGCGCTCGACCTGGCGCGCGCTCTGTCCGCACCCTTCACGCCGTCGCCGCTCGACTTCTTTCACACCGGCGAGTGGCTGGCGCCGGCGTGGAATTTCACCGCCGGGCGCGGCCTGTGGCGCGGCTCCTATTTCCTGCACGGCGTGTTCTTCGACCCGCTCGCCACCGCGCTCGGCTGGGTGGTCACCGGCCAGCGCACGATCGGCGCCTGCCTGGTTACCAAGGAGGCCCTGACCCTGCTGCTGCCGCCGTCGCTGGCCGTGTGCCTGGTGGCGCTGGCGCTGTGCTGCCCGCCGGGCGGACGCGGGACGACGGCCTGGGGCGGCGTCGTGCTGCTGGCGCTGCTGCTGACCACGCTCGCCACCGCCGATCGCCTGCAGACGCTCAACCGGCGCGACGTACCGGTGCTGCTCGGTCTGGGCAGTTTCCTGTTCGGCGTCGCCTATCGCAGCCGTGCCGCCCTGTTCTTCGCCGGCCTGTGCTCCAGCCTCACCTATTTCTACGTCATCGACCGCGGCGCCTATTTCAACGCCGCGCTCGCCGTCACCCTCGCCGTCGGCTGGTGGCTCGATCGCGCGGCGGCGCGCCGCGAGTTGGTCTGGTGCCTGGCCGGGGCGGCGTGTGGGTGGGCCGCCTTCCGACTCGCCGTCGGCGCGGCGGAGTTCCGCGCCTTTCTCGACACCACGCTGTCCATCTACCGAACCAAGGATCTCTTCGACAGCTACGTCTACCCGAGCCCGGCCGCCGGGCCGGGGGTGCTGAAGGTGGCGCCGCTGCTGTGCATCAGCGTGCAGCTGGTGCTGGCGGTGCGGGCGCTGGCGCGCGGCGGTGCGCGGCCGGCGCTGCTGGCGCAGGTATTCGTCGCCAGCCTGGCGTTCCTCTACTTTCGCTCCGCGCTCGGCCGCTCCGACCCGCCGCACGTAAAGTACGCCAGCTACTTCGCCTACATTGGCCTGGTGTTCGCCCTCTGCGCGCTGTGCGGCCCCGGCATCGCGACGCGCATGCGGCTGGTGCGCGGCCTGGCCGTGGCGACGGCCGCCGGGCTGGCGGCGCTGGCCTGGTCGGTCTACTGGCCGAGCATCGACACGCGCGCCGTCGCCACCGCTCCCGCACGCCTGGCGGCGCTGATCGCCGCGCCGGACGACGCCTACCTCAGCCCCACCGAGCGCCGCGTCCGCGATCGCTGGCGCGAGCTGTCGCGCGACGATGCCTGCGCCTTCACTTTCACCAGTGAGGCCGCCTGGGTCTTCCTGCTGCGCAAGCCAAGCTGCGGGCGGCACAGCATCGTCTGGTTCGCCTCGGCGGCGCCGCTGCAGGACGAAGTGATACGCGACCTGGACACGTATCGGCCGTCGCACATCCTGCTGCGCTCGCCCGCCTGGACGAACGCCATCGACGGCATCGACAACGCGCGCCGACTGCCGGCGCTCTCCGCCGCCATCGCCCGCTCCTACACGCCGGTCGAGGACATCGACGGCTTCATCCTGGCGCGCCGCACCGCTGACGCGCCGGGGGCGGCGACGCCCAGATGACGGCGGCGGCAGCCGACCGGCGGGTGACGGTCGTCGGCGCCGGGCCCGCCGGCCTGACCGCGGCCTATCTGCTGTCGCAGCGCGGCTGGCCGGTGACCGTGCTGGAGGCCGACCCGCAGCGGGTCGGCGGCATTGCGCGCACCATCGAGCACGCGGGCTACCGCTTCGACGTCGGGCCGCATCGCTTCTTCTCCAAAGCGGCGCGCGTCGAAGCGCTGTGGGACGAGTTGTTGCCCGACGACATGCTGACCATCACGCGGCGCACCCGCATCCAGTACCGCGGGCGCTTCTTCAGCTATCCGCTCAGCGCACCGGAGGCGCTCGCCCGCCTCGGGCCGTGGGAATCGGCGCGCGCCGCCGTGTCCTATCTCCGCGCCCGCTGCTTTCCGGTGCGCGAGCCGCGCAGCTTCGCCGACTGGGTGTCGAATCAGTTCGGGCCGCGCCTGTTCGAGATCTTCTTCCGCACGTACACCGAGAAGGTCTGGGGCATGGACTGCCGCGACATCTCGGCCGACTGGGCGGCACAACGCATCAAGGGCCTCTCGCTCGGTACGGCGCTGTGGAACGCCCTGCGGCCGCGCCGCGCGCCGGGCCGTGCGACGGTCAAGTCGCTGATCGAGACCTTCCGCTATCCGCGGCTCGGCGCCGGGATGATGTGGGAGGAAGCGGCGCGGCGGACGCGCGCGCAGGGCGGCACCGTGCAGCTCGGCTGCCGCGTCGTCGGCCTGGCCTTCGACGCCGGACAGCGGGAATGGACGACGACCTACCTCGACACCGACGGAGCATCGCGGACGCTGCGCTCGGCGCACGTCATCTGTTCCGCCGCGCTCGGCGATCTCGCCGCGCTGCTGTCGCCGCCGCTGCGCGCCCGCGCACACGCCACGGCGCTGCGCTACCGCGACCTGCTGACGGTGATGCTGTTCGCCACCGATCGCCAGCGCTTCGCCGACCACTGGCTCTACATCCACGATCCGGAGGTGCGCGTGGCGCGCATTCAGAATATCCGGGCGTGGTCGCCGGCCCTCATCCCCGATGCAGCGATGACCGCGTTCGGGCTCGAGTACTTCTGCTTCGCCGGCGACGCGACCTGGCAGCGCGGCGACGCCAAGCTGATCGCGCTGGCGACCCAGGAGCTCGTTCGGCTGTCGCTGGCCGAAGCGGGCGACGTCACGGGTGGCTACGTGATCCGCCAGCCGCGCGCCTACCCGGTCTACGACGGCGACTACCGCGGCCACGTCGAGGCGCTGCGCGACGAGATCGCGACGCGCTATCCGACTCTGCACATGGTCGGGCGCAACGGCATGCACAAGTACAACAACCAGGATCACGCCATGATGACCGCCATGCTGACGGTCGATGCGCTGGTCGGCGACGGTCCGCGCCGCGATCCCTGGTTGGTCAACCAGGACGCCGAGTACCACGAGGAGGATCGCGGCGGCGGCGCCAGCGGACTACGGCTGGTGCCACGCCGCCTCGACGCCTGAGCCGGCGGCGCCGCGAGCGCCGCGCCGCGAGCGCAGCACGACCCCGTCGCCGCTGAGAGGCGGCGGGTTCACTTCCCGCCGCGTCGACCGAGACGCGCTCGAGCAGCGCGGCCCTCCGTAGCCGCTGCTATCAACGGCGAGCGGCCACGGAGGGCCGCGCTACTACGCCGACGCGACTGGCGCGTGCGACTACTTCCCCGCCGCGTCGACCGCGACGCGCTCGCCGCTCGGGTGCAGGGTCCCCATGAAGGCGACCAGCGCGGTGACCTCGGCGGGCGAGAGGTTGTTGCCGTAGGCGGGCATGTTGCCGCCGCCCTGCAGC
>JANRJF010000320.1:0-13077 GCA_033764095.1 Deltaproteobacteria bacterium
GCGCGCGCGCCCGCCAGCGCTCGCGCAGCGCCGCCCACATGTCGCGCGCCTCGACGCGCGCCGCGCCGCGCCCGTAGGCAAACAGCAGCGCGGTGTGGGCCAGGACGTTGAGCCGGCGCGGCAGGCCGCGCGCCGCGGTGATCAACAGCCCCCGCGCCGCCGGTGCGAGCAGCGCCGCCGTGCCGCCGGCCGCCGCCAGGCGGTGCGCGAGGTAGCGCTGCGCCTCGCCGCGCGACAGCGGCGCCAGGGTGCAGCGACAGGCGATGCGCTCGCTGACCTGGCGCAGCTCCGGACGCGCCAGGGTCGCGGCCAGCTCCGGTTGGCCGACCAGCACGATCTGCAGCAGCTTGGCCGAGTAGGTCTCGAAATTGGTCAGCAGGCGCAGCTGCTCGAAGGTGTCGGGCGAGAGGTTCTGCGCCTCGTCGATGACCAGCGCCGCGATCGCGCCCTCGGCGTCGCAGCGGCGCAGGAAGTCGTGCAGCGCCTCGAGCAGCTCCAACCGGCCGCGCGCCGCGGTCGGTACGCCGAAGTCGGCGAGCGCCTGGCGCAGCAGCGCGCTGAACGAGAGCTTGGTGTGGGCCAGGTAGGCGGTGCGCACGGTCGGCTCGAGATCGGCGAGCAGCGCGTAGAGCAGCGTCGTCTTGCCGGTGCCGACCTCGCCGATCAGCGTCGTCAGGCCGCGCCGTCCGGCGAGCGCCAGCCGCAGGCCGGCGAGCGCCTCGGCGTGCACCGGGCTGGCGTAGAGGAAGGCGGGATCGGGCGAGAGCGAGAAGGGATCGGTGGCGAGGCCGAAGGCCTGGGCGACGGCGGAGGAGGATGAGGACATCCCCCCCGGCCCCCCGTTTTCAGAGGGGGGGATCGGGCGAGTCATGACGGCACCTCGGCGAGCACTGGCACGCCGGCGGCGCGCTCGGCGTCGCGGCCGCTGCGCACGGTCGGGTCGAGCAGCTCGAGCAGCAGCGCCACGGCGAGGCCGCAGCCGAGGCTCATCATCGCGCCGAGCGCCAGCAGGATGAGGCCGTGCGCGCGCTCCGGCGTCGGCGGCACCGCGGCCGGCTCGACGACGGCGACGTTGACGATGCGCGAGGCGTCGAGCGCGCTGCCGAGCCGCGCCTGCTCCTGCTTGCGGGTGTAGGTGAGATAGGCCTCGTTGGCCGCCGCCAGCTCCTGCTCCAGGCGGCTGTTCTCCGCGCCGACGTCGTCGAGGTGGGCGATCGCGGCGCGCGTCTCGTCGGCTTGCGCGCGCAGCGCCGCGACCCGCGCCCGCAACGCCGCGGCCTCGACCGTCGCGCTCGCCAGCGCCGCCTCGATCGCCTGATGGGTCGGGTTGGCGGTGGTGGTGGTCTCGGCCACCATCGCCTGCTCGGCGGCGAGCAGCCGCTTGGCGGCGCTGAGCTCGCGCTCTGCGTCGACGACGCGGCTGTTGGTCGGCGCGTAGGTGGAGAGCAGCTCGTCGCGCGCCATCTCCTTCTCCATCACGCGCGGCTTGAGAAACTGCACCGCCTGGTTCTGCGCCCTGCGCACCTCCTGAGCGATGGTCGCCGGGTGCCTGGACAGCTCGCGCTGCAGCGACTCGACGCGGGCGTCGGCCGTCGCGAGATCGGTGCTGGCGTTCTCCAGGCCGACGTTGAGCTCGCTCAGGCGGCCGCGCAGCACGGCGCGCTGCTCGGGGATCGAGTCGAGCCCCTCGCGCTGGAAGAACGCCTTCTTCGCCTGCTCGGCGGCCTGCACGCGCTCGGCGAGCAGGCCGCGCTGGCCGTCGAAGAACTCGCTCGCCTGCGCCTGCTGGCCGGCGCTGGCCTGCTGGCGCAGCGCCGCGTCGACCAGGTCGTTGAGGAACGCCGCCATCCAGGTCGGGTCGACGCCGCGCTGCTTGTACGCCACCTCGATGAGGTTGGTCTTCTTGACCACCGCGACGTCGAGGTGGTCGCGCACGTCGTCCACCCACTCGTCGAGCGGCGTCGGCGCCGGCACGTCGTGCAGCGCGCGATACAGCGCGCGGCCGGCCTCGCGCGGCAGGCTGACCAGCCACGACACCCAGCCGTGCGCCGGAGCCAGGCCGGCCGCCGCCTGCGGCTCCAGCACGCGGCGGATCAGCGGCTCGCTGCGCAGCAGCTCGGCCTGCGAGTTGAGATCCTCCTCGCCGACGCGGTCGACCAGCGGCATCGCCTCGGCGTCGGGCGAGATCGAGCGCGAGCGCGTCGCCGCCACCAACAGCGTCGTGCTCGCCCGATAGGTCGGGCCGAGCACGAACGCGGCGAGCAGCATCAGCCCGACGCCGGCGCCGGCGATGCGCAGCACCAGACCGCGGCGGCGGCGCAGCGCGTCGAGCAGATCGGGCCAGGCGAGATCGAAGTCGCGCATGCGCACCTCCTCAGAAGGGCGTGATGCCGATGCCGAGGCTGTTCACCGGCACGTTGTTGCGGATGTACTGCTCGACCAGCGTGTTGACGTTGGCGATGGCGGTCTTCGGCACGTAGATCTGATCGAGCGCCTGCAGTGGGACGTCGGCCTCGGGATGCACCCCGACCTCCATCAGCGCCAGGTCGACCGCGTGGCCGCTGACGTGCCCGTCGCGGTGATGGCGGATGACCACCACCTGCGCGCGGTTGGCGGTCTTCAGGAAGCCGCCGGCGTGGTGGATGGCCTGCGACAGCGTCAGCCCGTGCAGCAGCGGCTGCACGCCCGGCGTCTCGACCTCGCCGGCGACCGACACGCGCTGCGAGGTGAAGCTCTTCACGCCGACCTTGACGCGCGGATGCGCCAGCTCCGCCGCGTACTGGCGTTCGAGCTCGGCGCTGATCTGCGCCGGCGTCTTGCCGGCCACCGACACCTCGGCGATGAGCTGCGGCGAGATCATCCCGTCGGGCCGCACCACCAGGTTGTCCTCGTTGAGCTCGGGATTGCGCTCGAAGCGCAGAGTCAACGTGTCGCCCGGCTCGACGACGTACTCGGTGACCACCTCCGGCGGCGGCGGTGGCGGATTCTGCGTGACCGTGATGCACCCGCCGGCGCCGCCCAGCGCAAACAACGCAAGCCCGACGAGAAGACCCCGCGCACAGCTCATAGGCGTCGCACCCATTTCTCCGGCAGCTCCACCGACGTCTGGCGCTGCAGGATCTCCATCAACACGCGCACCCGGTCGCGCGCCGTCAGCCGTTCGGTGACCACCGCGGTGAGGCCGCGGAAGGGCCCGTCGATGATGCGCACCGCGGCGCCGTCACCCGCCGCCGGCGCGCAGCGGATGAGACCGTCCGGCCCTTCGCGCTCGCGCAGGTAGTCGATCGCCGCACTCGCCACCGGCACCGGCTCGCCGCCGAAGGCGACGAACGCCTTGACGCCGTTGGTGCGCAGGACACGGTGCGCCTGTTCGCCGAGACTGACGCGCACGAACAGATAGCCGGGAAAGAGCGGCGCGATAGCCGCGCCCACCGCCGGCCGCGGCCATTGCGCGATGCACGGCAGGTAACTGGCGATGCCGCGTTCGGCGAGCATGGCGCGCGCCACCGGTTCGCGGTGGCGCTGGGTCTCGAGGACGTACCATTCCACCCCGCACCTCCCTGATGTCGGCGGCACCGGCCCGGCGGCCGCCGCGGCGTCGGCGCCGTCGGCCAACGGCTCCGCCCGACGATCCGGACTCCCCTTCCGGCCGTGTGGATCGTTCAGCGGGTGCTGCCGCTTCGCGTCCAATGTCGTCCGAGCGCGGGCAACCGCGCCCTATGTCCCGAACCGTCTCCGCCCCCCAGCGGAGCCGTCCTTCACTGCGTTGCGACGACGCCGAAGCGGCCGCGATTCGCGGCGCGACTGCCCTCGATCACTCCGGTCGATGTCGTCATCATCGTCTCGCCTACCGTCGCGATGGTGACGTGCTGCCACTCTCGTACCAGTCCACTCGCCCTGCGCAGCGACAGGTCACGCGACGCGTAGCGCGTCGCGCTGCCTGTAAGTTGAACAGGGTCTGCTGGCCACGTGTGCAGCGCCATTGTGCAAACGACACGGCACCGCGCGACGCGCGCTGCGCGCGCCGACGAGGCATATCGAAGGGACTGATGCAGCATCGGGTGCGGAGATGCACGGTGCGCGCGCTTTGCTGCGAAAAAATCGCTGCGCGCGTGCGGCTGTGCGCGGCGCTGTGTCGGCGCGATGCGGCGGCGCGACGTCTCCGGCGCATCGCTGCGGCGAATGCGGCAGGGCCGCGATGACGCCGAGCGTCATACACGAATGAAGGAGGACGGGCGGCGCACGTGACTGTGCGCGAGCGCCACAGGGATGTCACCGCACGGACCGCTTGCTGCATGTGCGACGCGCACTGCGCGAGGGCATGGCGCTTGCTCAACGCGGCGCCGGATGACTCCGATGCGCGCTACGCCGCTCCGACTCGCGCCGCCACCGCGCCCGCTGGTGTCCGAGGCGCCGGCCGACCTGTTCACCACCGTCTTCCGCGACTCCCCGGACGGTATGCTGATCGTCGAGGCGACGAGCGGCCTGGTGCTCGACGTCAACCGCGCGGTGCGCGGCCTGCTCGGCTACGAGCCCGCCTGGCTGGTCGGCCGCCCGGTCGGCACGCTGTTCGACGCGCCGCTGGCGGAGCGCACGCGCCAGCACGGGCGCGTCGTCGAGGACCGCGAGCTGCGCCGCGTCGACGGCTCGCGCGTCACCCTGCAGTTGCGCGCCACGTTGAGCCGCTGGGGCGCGCGCGACGTGGTGATCATCGCGCTGCGCGACGTGCGCGAGCGGCGCCGCGCCGAGGAGCGCTATCAGCGCATCTTCGAAAACAGCATCGAGGGCATCTTCCAGACCACGCCCGACGGCCGCTACATCGCCGCCAACCCGGCGCTGGCGCGCATCTACGGCTACGACTCGCCGGCCGAGCTGATCGACCACCTGACCGACATCGCGGGACAGCTCTACGTCGACCCGGAGCGACGGCGCGAGTTCGGCCGCCGCCTGGAGGCGCGCGACGCGGTGCAGGGGTTCGAATCGCAGGTCCGGCGCCGCGACGGCGCACTGCTGTGGATCTCGGAGAACGCGCGCGCGGTGCGCGACGCCGACGGCCGCCTCCTCTACTACGAGGGCACGGTGATCGACGTCACCGATCGCCGCCGCGCCGAGCAGGCCGAGCGCGAGGAGGCCGAGGTCGCCCACGCGCTGGCGCGCGCCGGCCAGGCGCTGATCGCGGCGATCGATTCACCCGACATCCTCGAGCGCCTGTGCGCGCTCACCGCCGAGCTGCTGGTCTGCGACTGGACGCACGCGCTGCTGTGGGAGGCCGAGGCCGACGTCTACGTGCCGGCCGCCGCCGCCGACCGATTGGCCGACGGCGTCGCACCGCGCGCGCGCCGCGTGCCGCGCAGCGTGCTGGCGCCGCTGCTCGAGCGACTGGCCGACGACGAGGTGGCGGTGCTCGACGAGCACGCCTGCAGCCAGCTGGCGCCGGCGCTGCAGCCGGGCGAGGTCCCGTGTCGCGCCGCGATCTACTTCGCCATCCGCCGCGGCGGCCGCTGTGTCGGCGTGCTGATGGCCGGCTATCGCATCCATTCCGAGCCGTTCACCACCGCCCAGGTGCGCGTCGCGCGCGGCGTCGCGCATCTCGCCGCGGTCGCGCTGGAGCACGCGCGGCTGCTCGACGAGCTGGCGCGCGCCAATCGGCTCAAGTCGGAGTTCGTCGCCACCATGTCGCACGAGCTGCGCACGCCGCTGAACATCATCCTCGGCTACACCGACCTGCTGCGCGAGCGCGTCATCGGGCCGCTGTCGGTCGAGCAGACCGAGATCCTCTCGCGCATGGCGCGCAGCGGCGGCGAGCTGCTCGAGCTGATCAACGCGACGCTCGACCTCAGCCGGCTGGAGTCGGGGCGCCTGCCGATCGACATCGGGCCGCTGCCGCTCGAGGGGCTGCTGCGGCAGATCGACGTCGAGACGCTGGAGCTGCTGCGCGACAAACCGGCGGTGACGCTGCGCTGGCATCTGGTCGCGGCGCCGAGCCTGGTGCACACCGACGCGGCGAAGCTCAAGGTGGTGTTGAAGAACCTGATCAACAACGCGGTGAAGTTCACCGAGCAGGGCGAGATCCTGGTCAGCGTCGTCCGCCAGGGCGCCGGCGTCGAGTTCAGCGTCGCCGACACCGGCATCGGCATCAGCCACGACGCGCTGCCGATCATCTTCGAGGCCTTCCGCCAGGCGGACGGCTCGATGACGCGCCGCTTCGGTGGGGTCGGCCTCGGCCTGCACGTCGTGCAGCGCCTGGTGACGTTGCTCGGCGGCACGGTCGGCGTCACCAGCACCCCCGGCAGCGGCTCCACCTTCCGCGTCTGGTTGCCGATCGCGCGCCAGTCGTAGCGCGCGTTGGGCCACGGCTTCCTCCGACACGATGACGTAGCGCGGCCCGCCGTGGCCGCTCTCGTCTCTCTCCTACACGCTCGGAAGACGGAGCGGCCGCGGAGGGCCGCGCTACCAACCACTCGGCGCGCACCGATCGCGGCCATTCCGCCGGCTGATGCGGCAGGCGGAATGCGATGTGCTCATCGCGGCGGCAGGCGGCGCGCGATTCAGCATCCCGCAGCGCGCACGCGGCGCGGACGGCGCCCGCCGCGCCGCAGCGTCGCTTGGCCCCGACGTTGCATTGTCGCCCGCCAGATACCGATCAGCGCGCGAATGGCGATGCCGGATGTGGAGCAGAAGCGAAATGGATGTGGGCGTGGAGACGACGGCGCGTGGAGGGGTGGCGGTGTCCGAATGGGAAGGAGCGTCGTGCGGTCATGGTGGCATTCGGAGCGATCGGAACGGTCGTCTGGCCGGCCCCTCCGGCGGTGGGACTTCCGCCAGATGGTCCACTGAGCTTGGCTGATTCGTCCGCGCTGCTGGCGTGGGGGCTCGGCGGCCTGTTGGTGGTGAGCGCGGCGGCGCTCGTCACCCAGGCCGACGGCCTGCTGCGCCGGGCGCGGAAGCGACGACGTCTGCCGGTGGTGCGAATGGTCGCACCGTCGCGCAGCAGAGCCGGCGGCACGAGCGGCCGTGTCCCCCCTCGGCCGGCCGCCGGCTCCCCCTTTCCTCGCAAGGTGTGACCAGCCGGCGATCAGCCGTCAGCCACCAGAGCTGATGGCTGATCGCCGACCGCTGATGGCCGACTGCTCCTAACCGAACAGCGGCGGACGCTTGTCCTTCCAGGGGCGCGCCTGTTCGAGCTGCGCGGCGAGGCGCAGCAGGGTCGACTCGTCGCCCAGCTTGGCGGTGAACATGACGCCGACCGGCAGGCCGTCGGCGCTCCAGTGCAGCGGCAGCGAGATGGCCGGTTGGCCGGTGGCGTTCTGCAGCGGCGTGAACGGCACGTAGTTGAGGATCGGCGCCAGCGCCTGCAGCGGGTCGCGCTGGTTGATGTCGACGGTGCCGAGCGCGATCGGCGGGGTCCCCAGCGTCGGGGTGAGCCAGCAGTCGTAGGTTTCGTGGAACTGGCCGCAGGCGCGGCCGATGATCTGCAGCATGGCGAGCGACAGCAGGTACTGCGACGCGGTGACCTGCCGGCCCTGCTGGTAGAGTCCCCAGCTCACCCCCTCGAAGTCCTCCTCGCGGACGGCGCGGCCGGTCAGCATCGCCACCGCGTCGATCTGCATCGCCAGGCCGCCGCACCACAGGGCGAGGAACGCCTGCGTCGCCTGGTTGTGGTCGATGCTCGGCGCGCCCGGCTCGACGATGTGGCCGAGCTCCTGGCAGAGCCTGGCGGTCGCTTCGACCGCCGCGACGCACTCGGGGTGCAGCGGCTGGCCGGCGGGGTCGGTGGTCGTGTAGGCGATGCGCAGTTGGGTCGGCCTGGCGGTCAGCTCGTCGGCGTACGGACGCGGCGGCGCCGGCGCGGCGTACGGGTCGCCGGGCTCGGGGCCGGCGGTGCAGTCGAGCAGCACCGCGGTGTCGCGCACCGTGCGGCTGACGACGTGCTCGCAGATCAGCCCGCTCATGATGTCGCCGAGCCTCGGCCCGAGCGGGTTGCGCGCCCGCGTCGGCTTGAGGCCGACCAGCCCGCAGCACGAGGCGGGAATGCGGATCGACCCGCCGCCGTCGTTGGCGTGCGCGAACGGCACGATGCCGGCCGCCACCGCCGCCGCCGAACCGCCGCTCGAGCCGCCGGTCGAGTGGGCGAGGCTCCACGGGTTGTGCGCCGCGCCGTACAGCACCGACTCGGTGGTCGGCAGCAGGCCGAACTCCGGCACGTTGGTCTTGCCGAGCGGCACCAGGCCGGCCGCCTTGAAACGCACCACCAGGGTGTCGTCCACCGGCGCGATCATGTCGCGCAGGAAGCGCGCGCCGCTCTGCGTCGGCACGCCGGCGACGTTGCCGAGGATGTCCTTCAGCAGGAACGGCACGCCGCGGAACGGCCCGTCGCCGGGCGCCGCCGCCAGCGCCCGCCCCTGCTCGTACATCGGCGTCACCACCGCGTTGAGGTGCGGGTTGTACTTCTCGATGCGGGCGATCGCCGCCTCGGCGAGCTCGGCCGGCGTCACCGCCTTGCGCGCCACCAGCGCCGCGAGACCGAGGCCGTCGTATTCCGCGTACTCGTTGAATGCCATGGGTCGATCCTTCCTGGCGCCGGCGTGCAGCGCGCGCCGGACAGTATGCCGGTCGACGGGCTGCCGGCAACGGCGGTGCGGTCGGCCGGTTCAGTCGGCGAGCGCGCCGGTGCCGCGGCGCAGCCGCACGATCGCGTCGCGCGCCTGCGCGTCGATCACCGCGGTGATGTGGTCACCGGCGTCGAGCTGCCAGTCGGCGCCCGGCACGACTTCGCGCAAGCCGCGGCGCACGGTGACCAGCACGCAGCCGGATGGCAGACCGAGCGATTGCACCGTGCGGCCGACGAACGGCGCGTTCGGCGCCACGGTCAACTCGAGCAGCAGGGTCGCCTCCAGCGGCGGTCCGTCGCCGCCGCGCAGCAGGTCGCGCTCGAGCAGCGCCTCGTAGATCGGCCGGTCGCGCAGATAGTCGGCGATGCCGTAGGCGGTGAGCGAGGCGACCAGCAGCGGCAGCACCAGCGCGTAGTCGCCGGTCAGCTCGACCATCAGCACGATGCCGGTCAGCGGCGCGCGCACGATGGCGGCGAAGTACGCCGCCATGCCGACCACGGCGAAGGTCTCGGGGTGGTCGAACGCGCCGGGCAGCGTCCACTGCGCCAGCCAGCCCGCCGCCAGGCCGAGCTGCGAGCCGAGCACCAGCAGCGGGGCGAAGATGCCGCCCGGCGCGCCGCAGCCGTAGCTCGTCGCGGTGAGCGCGAAGCGCAGCGGGAAGACGGTCAGCAGGCGCGCCAGCGACACGTCCCCCGACAGCGTCTCTTCGACCAGGCGGTGGCCGCCGCCGAGCACGTCGGGCGCGATCAGTCCGACGCAGCCGGCGAACAGGCCGGCCAGCCCGCCGCCGACCCACGCCGGCCAGCCGCGCAACGCCTGAAAGGCGTCGAGCGCGGCGAGCAGCGCGCGGTTGAACAGGATGCCGAAGCCGCCGGCGACGACGCCGAGCGCGAGCGCCACCGGCAGCGCGAGCAGCGGCGGCACCGGATGGACGGCGACGTGCAACACCGGCAGCTGGCCGTTCAGCAGCCGCGTGACGACGTCGGCGGTGACCGCGGCGATGAGCGTGGTGACGAACATCGCCGGGGCGAAGTCGCGCTGGATCTCCTCGAGGACGAACACCAGCCCGGCGAGCGGCGCGTTGAACGCGCCTGCCAGCCCGGCGCCGGCGCCGGCGGCGATCAACGTCCGCCGCTCGCGCGGCGTGCAACGAAACCAGCCGCTGACCATCTGGCCGATCGCCCCGCCCATCTGGATGGTGGGCCCCTCGCGCCCGAGCGCCAGGCCGGCGCTGATCGCCGACACGCCGCCGAAGAACTTCACCGGCAGCAGGCGCCGCCAGTGCATGGCGCGCAGGTCGTGCGTCACCGCCTTGAGGTGCGGAATGCCGCTGCCCGCCGCCTCCGGGGCGAAGCGGCGCACCATCCACACCGCCGCCCCGGCACCGGCGGCGCCGAGCAGCGGCGGCAGCAGCAGCCAGGCGCCGCGCCGCTCGAGCGCGACCGCGATCAGCGCGCGCCGCCAGCCGTCGCCGGTCAGCAACAGGCGGGAGAACGCGACCGCCACCAGTCCGCTCAGCAGCCCGACGACGATCGCGCGCGGCAACTGCCGGCGGCGCTGCTCGTGGGCGCGGCGGAAATCGCGCACCTCGCGCGCCGCCGCCGAGCGCTCGGCGCGGCGCAGCACGCGTCGCCACCCGCGCGCGCCGCGGGGGGCGGCGCCCGGCGGTGGCGGCGCGTCATCCGGCGGCGACATCACGCCAAGGTTACGTGATCGCGGCGCGCGGAGACAGCTCCCCGTCGCCGACCGGCCGCAGCAGCGCGGCCAGCCCCGGCTCGCCGACGCGCGGCCGCACGCACCAGAGGCGGTCGCCGGCGGCGAGCACGTCGTCCGACGCTGCGACCTCGATCCCCTCGCCGCGCGCCCGGGCGAGCGCGAACTCGCCATCCGCGTACGGCAGGGCGGCCAGCGGCTGGCCGATCGCGGCACTGCCCGCCGGCACGTCGTACGCCGCCAACCTGGCGCGCGCATGGCGCAGCTGGTCGTTGACCTCGTCGACGCCCGGGAAGGCACCGGGAAACGGCGCCGGCGGCGATTCCGCGTCCGCCGGCGGCGCCGGCGGCGGCTCGGTGAGCCCGAGCAGACGCTCGATGCGGAAGTTCTCGTGCACCCGCCGCGTGACCAGCTCGTTGAGCTCGAGATTGCGCGACAGGGCGACGACCGAATCGGCGTAGCGGACGCCGCTCTCCTCCAGCGCCTCCAGCGACAGCGCGTCGCCGAGATACGCCGGCAGCGCGTCGGCGCGCGCCCGGGCGCAGTGCGCGGGATTGCGGTCGAGCAGCACCACCTGACGACCGTAGCGCGCCAGCAGTCGCCCGAGCGTGCGGCCGAGCTGGTCGGCCCCGACGATGACCACGCCGTGCAGGCGCGGCAGATCGATGCGCAACGCCCGCACGACGGCGCCGGCGGAGAGCCCCTGCACCGCGACGGTGAGCGCCACGGTGAGGAAGACCAGCGCTTCGAGCTCGCGCCCGCCGGGGACGCCGGCCGCGTCGAGCTGCTGGCGGAAGATGCCGGCCACCGACGCGGCGACGATGCCGCGCGGACAGATCCAGGCGACGAAGGCGCGTTCGCCGGCGCTCAGCTCGCTGCCGGCGGTGGCGATGGCGACCGCCAGCGGGCGCGCCACCCACACCAGCACGCCGATCACCGCCAGCCCCGGCCAGCCGAGCGCGCGGCAGTCGCCGATCCGCACGTCGGCGGCGAGCACGACGAACAGAAAGGAGAGCAGGACGATGGTCAGCGTCTCCTTGAATTCACGCAGGCGCTGCATGCCGTACACCGGGGCGTTGCCGAGCACGACGCCCTGCACCACCGCCGACATCAGGCCGGCCTCGGCGGACAGCCGGCTGGCCAGGCCGGCGACCGCCACCGCGCCGGCCAGCACCAGCGCATGCTCGAGTTCCTGGCGCACCCAGCGGCGCCGCAGGACCTCCGCCGTCAGCCGCCCGGCCAGCGCGCCGAGCGCCGCGCCGACGCCGAGCCGCGCCACCACCAGCCAGCCCGACGCCAGCGCATGCACCTCGCCGACCACCCATTCCGCCGCCACCAGCGCGATGATCGCGCCGACCGGGTCGATCAGCACGCCCTCGCCGATGAGGATCTCGCGCGTCTCGCGGCTGATCTTCAGACGCGAGACCAGCGGCGTCACCACCGTCGGCCCGGTGACGATCATCAGCGCGCCGTAGAGGGCGGCGGTCGACCACGGCATAGCGAGGAACAGATGCGCCGCCAGCGCGCCGGCGCTGCACGACAGCGGACCGCCGACCAGCAGCAGCAACAGCAGGACGCGCCGATGGCGGCGAATGCGCTCGGCGTTGAGGCTCAGCCCGCCCTCGAAGAGGATCACCGTCACCGCCAGCGCGACGATGTCGGCGCGACCGCCGCCGAACACCCGCGGGTCGATCCAGCCGAAGCCGTCCGGACCGACCAGCACGCCGGCCAGCAGCAGCAGCACCAGGCTCGGCAGCGCCAGCCGCGCGGCGAGCAGTTGCGCGAGCAGTCCGGCGGCCAGCGCGACGCTGGTGGCGTAGAAGGCTCCCTGACTCATTCGGCACGCCGCGGGGCGGCGGAGACGGCCGCCGCACCGTCATCCAGCTCTAGCACCGGGGGCCGCGCGCGCCACCCGCGCGGCTGCGCGTTGAACCCCCACCCCCCCCTATGGTAGCGACCGCGCATGGCGATGACGCGCGACGAGGTGCGGCACATCGCGCTCCTGGCGCGCCTGCCGTTGAGCGACGCCGAGGCGACCGCCTTCAGCGCGCAGCTCGACCACATCCTGGAGCACTTCCGCGCCCTCGACCGGCTCGACACGACGGACGTCGAGCCGACCGCCCACGTCGCACCGATGGCGACGCCGTTCCGCGACGACGTGGTCAGCACGACCCCCGATGCGGACGCGTGGCTGTCGAACGCACCGGCGCGCGACGCGCACTTCTTCAAAGTCCCCAAGATCATCGAGTGACGTTCACCGACCTCACCATCGACGCCGCGGCGGCCGAGTTGCGCGCCCGCCGCGTCAGCGCCGAGGAATTGGCGCGAGCCGCGCTGGCGCGCATCGAGGCGACCGAGCCGCAGCTGCACAGCTTCATCACCGTCACGCCCGAGGTGGCGTTGGCGCAGGCGCGCGCCGCCGACGCACGCTTTGCCGCCGGCACGGCGCGCGGCGCGCTCGACGGCATCCCGATCGCGATCAAGGACATCATCAACACCAAGGGCGTACGCACCACCGCCGGCTCGCGCATCCTGGAGAGCTTCGTCTCGCCGTACGACGCCACCGTCGCGCGCCGTCTGTTCGAGGCCGGCGCGGTGATGGTCGGCAAGGCCAACTGCGACGAGTTCGCCATGGGCTCGTCGAACGAGAACTCCGCCTACGGCGGCGCGCGCAATCCCTGGGATCTCGCGCGCGTGCCGGGCGGCTCGTCGGGCGGCTCGGCGTCGGCGGTGGCCGCCGGACAGTGCCTCG
>JANRJF010000321.1:0-5482 GCA_033764095.1 Deltaproteobacteria bacterium
TTCCCCCGCGGTGCGGGGGAAGGAATCGGATCCATGCCGGCCATGTGCGACAAAGCGTGTCGGTTCGGTCCCTTCCCCCGCGTCAGCGGGGGAAGGTGAGGATGGGGGTCCGAACTGAATTCTTGGGCAAAGCCCGGTCACCGGTCACGCTTCTGGATGGCGCGATGACGTCGGACGTATTGAAAATCGCCAACTGTTCCGGCTTCTACGGCGACCGTCTCAGCGCCGCGCGCGAGATGGTCGAGGGCGGGCCGATCGACGTACTGACCGGCGACTATCTCGCCGAGCTGACGTTGCTCATCCTGCTCAAGGATCGCTTCAAGGATGCCAACCTCGGCTACGCGCGCACCTTCCTGCGACAGCTGGAGCAGGTGGCGGCCGCCTGCGTGCAGCGCGGCATCAAGATCGTCGTCAACGCCGGCGGGCTGAACCCCGCCGGCTGCGCGGCGGCGGCGCGCGCGGTCTACGACACGCTCGGGCTCGAGGCGGTGGTGGCACACGTCGAGGGCGACGACCTGATGCCGAAGCTGGAGGCGCTGCAGGCGGCCGGCGAGCGCTTCGTCCACCTCGACAAGGGGACGCCGCTGGCGTCGCTGCAGGCGCCGGTGATGAGTGCCAACGCCTATCTCGGCGGCTTCGGTATCGCCGCGGCGCTGGAGCACGGCGCCGACGTGGTGATCTGTCCGCGCGTCACCGATGCGGCGCTGGTGGTCGGCCCGGCGGCCTGGCGCTTCGGCTGGCGGCGCGACGACTGGGACGCGCTCGCCGGCGCGGTGGTCGCCGGGCACATCATCGAATGCGGGGCGCAGTGTACCGGCGGCAACTACAGCTTCTTCGCCGAGGTGCCGCGCCTGCACCGTCCCGGCTTCCCGATCGCCGAGCTGCGCGCCGACGGCAGCAGCGTCATCACCAAGCACCCCGGCACCGACGGCCTGGTGTCGGTCGGCACGGTGACCGCGCAGCTGCTCTATGAGATCGCCGGTCCGCGCTATCCGAATCCCGACGTCACGGCGCGCTTCGACACGATCCAGGTCGCGCAGGAGGGACCCGACCGGGTGCTGGTGAGCGGCGTACGCGGCGAGCCGCCGCCGCCGACCACCAAGGTGTGCATCAACCACGCCGGCGGCTGGAAGAACTCGATGACCTTCATCCTCACCGGCCTCGACATCGAGGCCAAGGCGCAGCTCGCCGAGGAGACGCTGTGGGAGCTGGTCGGCGGGCGGGCGCAGTTCGCCGAGTCGAAGGTGACGCTGCGGCGCGGTGACCGCCCCGATCCGGCCAGCAACGAGGACGCCTTCGCCTACCTGACCATCGCGGTGCGTGACGCGGATCGCGACAAGGTGGGGCGGCCGTTCAGCAATGCCGCGATCGAGATGGCGCTCGCCAACTATCCGGGCTTCACCGGCACCGGCCCGCCGGGCGAGGCGTCGCAGGTCGGCGTCTACTGGCCGGCGCTGGTCGACTCCGACGCGGTGGACCATCGCGTCATCGTCGGCGACACGCGGGTCGACATCCTGCCAGTCGCGCTGCCCGAGTCGTTTCCGCCGCCGCCGGTCGCCGCCGTGGCGCTGCCGCCGGCACCGGGCGGCGCGACACGTGCGGTCCCGCTGGGGGTTCTGTGCGGGGCGCGCTCCGGCGACAAGGGCGGCAACGCCAATGTCGGCGTCTGGGCGCGCACGCCGCCGGCCTATGCCTGGCTCGCGTCGTTCCTCACCGTCGCGCGCCTGCGCGAGCTGATCAGCGAGGCGCGCGAGCTCGAGGTCGAGTGCTTCGAGCTGCCGAATCTCCTGGCGCTCAACTTCGTCGTGAAGGGACTGCTCGGCGACGGCGTCGCCGCGTCGCTGCGCAGCGACCCGCAGGCGAAGACGCTGGGCGAGTACCTGCGCGCCAAGCTGGTCCCGATCCCGACCGCGCTGCTGTAGCCCGGCGTGCGTCGCGGTTTCGTGCAGTCGCAGGCCGAAGGGTAGGCACGGATTACGTGGCGCGCTACCCCAACAGGGGCCCGCAGGTGGCCGAGATCCCGATCATCGATGTGGCGGCGCTGATCGACGGCAGCGACGCCGCCGCGGTGGCGGTGCAGCTCGGCGCTGCCTGCCGTGCGCACGGGTTCTTCTACGTCGTCGGGCACGGTGTCGACCCACTCCTGCGGCAGCGCGTCGAGGAGCTGGCGCGCGTCTTCTTCGCGCAGGATCTCGACACCAAGCGGCGCATCGCGATGGCGCACGGTGGGCGTGCCTGGCGCGGCTACTTCGCGGTCGGCGACGAGCTCACCTCCGGCGTGCCGGATCAGAAGGAGGGACTGTACGTCGGCAGCGAGCTGGCGGCCGACCATCCGCTGGTGCGCGCCGGCACGCCGCTGCACGGGCCGAACCTGTTTCCGCGCGAGCCGGCGGGCCTGGCCCCGGCGGTGCTGGCGTACATGGACGCGCTCACCCGTCTCGGCCACCAACTGATGGCGGGTCTGGCGCTCAGCCTGGGGCTCGACGCGTCGTACTTTCCCGCGCACGGCACCGCCGAGCCGCTGCTGCTGTTCCGCATCTTCAACTATCCGGCGCTGGCGAGCGCGGCGGACTGGAGCGTCGGCGAGCACACCGACTACGGCCTGCTCACCATCCTGGCGCAGGACGACGCCGGCGGCCTGGAGATCCGGACGCGACACGGCTGGATTGCGGCGCCGCCGCTGCCCGGCGCGTTCGTGTGCAACATCGGCGACATGCTCGACCGCATGACGCGCGGTATCTTCCGCTCGACGCCGCACCGGGTGCGCAACACCAGCGGACGCGATCGGTTGTCGCTGGCCTTCTTCTTCGATCCCAACTTCTTCGCCCGCGTACAGCCGATCGCGCTCGACGAGCCGGCGCCGCCCGACGATCGCGCCGACCGCTGGGACCAGGCGAGCGTGCACGCCTTCGACGGCACCTACGGCGACTACGTGCTGGCGAAGGTCGGGCGGGTGTTCCCGGGGCTGTGGGCCGACGTTTTGCCGGAGGAGTGACCACCAAGGCACCAAGGACACCAAGGACACCAAGAAGACCGGATCAGAGGAATGGATCCGGTCTTCTTGGTGTCCTTGGTGCCTTGGTGGTCACTCCTCCTTCGGCAGCCCCACGCGGATGCGGGCGGAGAAGTCGTCGGCGTCGCCCGCCGCTCTGGCCGCGTCGGTGACCTCGCTCCTCGCCCGCAGCTCGGCGAACGGCAGCCCGTTGTCGAACGCGCCGCGGCGGTAGAGCAGCTCCTCCAGGTGGCCGTTGAGCAGCATCTGCCAGCTCCACGGCTGCACCGGCATGACGCGCATGGCGTGCAGGCGGATCGAGGTGGTGCAGTTGTGCGCGAAGGCGTTGTACCAGCGCGGCTTCACCGCCAGGCGGTTGATCTCCTCCAGGTAGTCGAGCAGCAGTGCGCGGGCGACCGCGGGCGGCATCTGCAGGCGGTAGAGCCACAGGCGCTCGCCGCGCTGCTGCGCGCGCACGCCGATCACGTCGCGCTCCTCGGCGACGACGTAGTAGAGCTCGTACTGGCGGAAGAACCCGCGCACCGCCGAGTAGCTCTCGCCGACCTCCTTGCGCGTCTCGATCGAGATCGCCAGGTGCTGGCCGTCGCCGAAGTCCCAGCTCATGATGGTGTGCGCGACGTCGGTCGGGCCCCAGAAGGAGAAGAACAGATCGACGCCGCGCAGGCGCGCGAGGTCGTAGGTGCGCGTCTCCCAGTGCGCGGTGAAGTCGCTGTCGCTGGAGTGGTAGACGAAGTCGCGGACGTTGCGGACCGTCACCTGGTCGCCGACCACCGTCGCGGTCGGCAGCGCGGCGACGTCGGGCAGCCACTGGCGGTCGTTGCTGGCCGGGATCGACTCCTGCCAGGCCACCACGCCGCCGACCAACAGCGCGATGCCGAGCGCCGCGCGCCACCACGGCCGCACGCGCAGCAGCACGACCAGGCCGGCGAGCCCGTAACTGACCGCCATCCCCGCCGCCAACTGCCGGACCGCCGGCCCATCGATCCACAGCGCCAGGCTGCCCCAGAGCAGCGCGACGAGCGCGAGCGGAACGAAAAGGAGGACGAGCAGGCGGCGGAGGAGTCGCATCAGGAGGCTGCCAGGCTGTTACGCTGTCAGGCTGTCAGGGGGAAGAGGCTGCAGCGCGGACGCGCCCTCCCTGACAGCGTAACCGCCTAGCAGCCTAACCGCCTGGCTCACTTCCCCAACACGTGCCGCAGCGCGTCCTCCAGCTGCGGGAATGCGAACTCGAAGCCGGCGGCGCCGAGCCGCTGCGGGTCGACGCGCGTGCTGGAGAGCAGCAGCTCTTCGCCCATCTCGCCGAGCAGCAGGCGGACGGCGGCGGCGGGGAAGGGGAGCAGCGCCGGGCGCGAGAGAACGCGCGCCAGCGTGTCGGTGAACTCGCGGTTGGTGACCGGGTGGGGGGAGACGGCGTTGACCGGGCCGGCGAGCGACGGCGTGGTGAGGGCGAAGAGAATGGCGCCGAGCACGTCGTCGATCGCCACCCAGCTCATGTACTGATCGCCGCCGCCGACCACGCCGCCGAGCCCGAGCTTGAAGGGCGTCGCGATGGTGGAGAGCATGCCGCCGTTGCCGGCCAGCACGACGCCGAGGCGCAGGTTGACGACGCGGATGCCGTGCGCCGCCGCCGGCGCGGTGGCCTCCTCCCACTCCTTGCAGACGTCGGCGAGGAAGCCGCCGCCCGGCGCGCTGTCCTCGTCGACGATGTCGGCGTGGCGATGGCCGTAGTAGCCGATCGCCGAGGCGGCGATCAGCGTCTTTGGCGGCCGTGCCAGCTTGCCGAGCGCCTCGACCAACAGGCGCGTGCCGCCGACGCGGCTGGCGTGGATGCGCGCCTTCTTCGCCGCCGTCCAGCGGCCGCCGGCGATGTTCTCGCCGGCGAGATGCACGACCGCGTCGAGCCCTTGGAGTCCCGCCGTGTCGATCGTCCCCGCCTCGGGATTCCACGCCACGCTGCCGGCCTTCTTGCGTCCGCGAATCAGCCGCACGACCTCGTGGCCGCCGGTCGTCAGAAACGGCGCCAGCGCCGAACCGATCAGGCCGCTGGCTCCAGTGATCAGAATCCTCATCGCTCCCACTCCTCGCGCCCGCGCGTGCGCGGCGACGTCGTGCGCCGTGACGCGGTGGCGATAGGCGAACATGCGCTGCAATCGCCGCCGCGTGAAGCCACCCCCCGCCAGCCCGCCCAACGCACCGAGCGGGAGGGCGTACTCGACGCGATCCTCCAGCCAGGCGGCCTCCGCGCCAGCCGGTGCGACGCGGTGGGTATGCGTCCAGCTGGCGAACGGTCCGCGACGTTGCACGTCGCGGAACTGCTCGCCGTCGATGAAGTCGCAGTGCTCGGCCACCCAGCGCAGCGCCAGCGGTCCGCGTCCCATGCGCAGCACCTTGCGGGCGCCGTTCGCGATGCCGCCGCTGTCCTCGAGGACCTCGACCGCCTCCCAGGGCGGCGTCAGCCGCTCGAACGCC
>JANRJF010000322.1:0-18397 GCA_033764095.1 Deltaproteobacteria bacterium
CCCTGCCGCATGCGGAATGGACGCATCGCGCCCACCTCGCGGTCGGCACCTGGCACGTGCTGCGCTTCGGTCCCGACGAAGCGCTGCGCCGCCTGCGCAGCGGCATCCGCGCCCTCAACGATGCCCACGGCACGCCGAACAGCGACACGCGCGGCTACCACGAGACGATCACGCGCGCGTACGTGACGCTGATCGCCGACTTCCTTTCCACGCGCGCGGGCACCTCGCCGGCCGATGCGGCACACGCGCTGCTGCGCAGCCCGCTGGCCGGCAAGGACGCGCTGTTGCGCTACTACTCCAGGCCGTGTCTCGGATCGGTCACCGCGCGCCGCGGGTGGGTCGCGCCCGACCTGCGCCAGCTGCCCGGCACACGCCGCTGAGCGCCGTGCGGCGCGCCGGCGGGCGCCGCGCCGGCGTCTACGGCAGGTTGATGGCGATGATCGCGATGCGTGGATCGCTGCAGCCAGGGCGGGGGCAGAGCGCCGCCAGCCACAGGTCACCGCGGCCGATCATGATGCCGTGCGCACCGCCGAACAGGTCGTCGAAACGCTGCGCCAGGATGGTGTCGCGCAGCGCGCCGCTGAAGATGCCGTCGAAGCGCGAAACGAACTGGGCGCGGTCGTCGATCGTCTCGTGGCGGCCGCCGGCGTGGTTGAGCACCAGCGGGTAGGCGACCATGTCGGCGACCGGACCCGCATCGCCGGCGCGCACCGCGCGCTGCAGCGTCTCGAAGGCCTGGCGCACGTGCGGGGTGTCGGTGCCGGCGGCGGCGAATCGGTCCGCGCCGGCGTGGGCGACGACGGGTGCCATGCTCAGTGCGAGCGCGGTCAGCAGCACCGCCGGCAGCCGGCGGGCGAGCGGCGGCGGCGGCGCGACCGGGCGAACGCGGTGCCCAGCCCCGTGCAGCAGCCTCGGCAGTGGCGCCATGCCACGACCGCCTAGCGCATCGCGTGTCGCGCGCCCAGCCGACACCGAGTGGCGGGAGCGAACGCGGTGGCCCTGCCGCCCAGCGAGTGCTAGAGCTGCGGCTCGTTCTGATTGTCGGCCGGAAACCCCTATCAGTCGGCTTCCCCAGCCTCCTGCCCGCAACGCTCGGACGCGAGACGGAACCATCACCGTGCGGGTGTGCACCGGGCGGTGACTCTGAGGGCCGCGACGGGGTCGGCAGACCCGCTGGAGATGCGTCGTGCGCAGTGGAGGGCTCGCATGGGGTTGCAAACGACGCGCGTCCCAAAACGGTCGAAAAACGAGATCGTGGTGGGGATCGGCGCGCATGCCTTCATCAACTGGACGCCGCCGCCCGGCGCGCTGCGGCCGGGTGTGCCGATGATCGACGGCAGCGGCGCGCTGCTGAGCAACGACCTGCGCGACGGCGAGGAGGTCGAGATCCTCTCCTGGCGGCCCCGCTCGCGCGAGGGCCTCGCCTACCAGGTGCGTCGCATGCGCGACGGCAGCGAGTGGTGGGTCGCGGCGATCTACCTGCGTCGCCTGCGCGATGTCAGCGTCGCCGTTGCGGCACCGGCGGCCGAGCACGGTGGCGTGCCGTGAGCACGCCGGTATCGCAGATGACGCGCTCGGCCATCCTCGCGGCGCTGCGCGACGACGGCTTTGACCTGCCGGCGTCGCCACCGCCGCGCGCGGTCGCGGGCAGTCTACAGGCCGCCGCCCGCGCCGGATGCCTGCATTGGGGCGCCGATCGGATCGTCAGCACCCTTGCCGACCATCTGGTCGATCTGCGCCGCACGCGGCCGCGGCGCGTCTGAATCGCCTCAGACCAGCGCCAGCGCGTAGCGGACGATGTCGCCGACGCCGGTCAGGCGGTCGAGCGCGTCGTGGAGCCCGGCGGCGTCGGCGGCGGCGAGGCGCGCCGGGTCGACGTGATACGACGGCGTGCGGCCGGCGGCGAGGTCGGCGAGCTGTTGCGCCAGCACGACGCGCAGCGCTGCTTCGTGCGTCTCGATCAGGTCGTCGGCGGTGGCGCTGGGCAGGCCGGTGCGCGAGGTGGCCTGGGTGAGCCGTTCGACGGTGGTGCGGGCGGGGATTCGACCGGCGAGGGCCAGGGCGCGGGCGGCCGACTCGATCGGCTCCAGTGCCGCACTGCCCAGGTCGAACGGCGTCCCCGGCGTCAGGGTCGGCGCCGTGCGCCGGCGCGGGGCGAGCGCGCGGATCAGCCGCGGGGCGCCGGCGGCGGTCTCCTGCGCCGCGTCGCGCAGCTCGCCGGCGAGTCCCTCGTCGCCGAAGACGAAGGTGAAGTCGAACAGCCGCTCGGCGGCGGCCGCGGCGTCCTCGGGAGCGCTGGTCCATTCGGTCAGCGCCGTCCGCCAGTCGGACAGACTGCGGCGCCAGGCCGGTTGCACCGCCGCGGCGGCGCCGTTCGCGGTGGCCAGGCCGGCGGCGCGCAGCACGTCCTCCAGATGCTCGGCGAAGGCGGTGAACCAGCGCGCTTCGAAACTGTCGGCGGCGCCGCTCTCGAACGCCAACGCGTGCTCCAGGCGCGGCACCAGCAGCGACTCGCCGCGGCCGTTGCGGCCGAGCGCGAGCAGGGCGTACGGCACCGGCGGGCGGCCGTCGCCCTGGCTGGCCATGCGCTGCTCGGCCTGCGCCGCGGCACGGCCGAGCAGCTCGTGCAGCTCGCCGCTGACCACGCCGGCGATCTCGTGCGCGTCGACGCCGTCGCCGAGCAGGTGGCGGGCGAGGTCGGCGAGCTTGGCGCGGCCGGCGGCCAGCTCGCGCGGCGAGCGCGCGGTGGAGAGCTCGTCGCCGAGCACCAGCGCGTCGGCTGCCTGGTTGGCGATCAGGTTGCCGAGCGACAGCAGGCCGACGACGCGTTGGGCGGCGTCCTCGACCGCCAGGTGCTGGACGCCGAGGCGCTGCAGGCGGGCGAGCGCGCGGTAGAGCAGGGCGTCGCGCGGCAGCGCCGCGACCGGCGCGCTCATCACCGTCTCGACCCGCGCCGCCAGCGCGTCGCTGCCGTGCCTGGCGATGGCGCGCAGCACGTCGCCCTGGGTCAGGATGCCGTCGGCGCGCTGCGCCTCGGGATCGCCGGCGAGCAGCGCGCGGCTCTTGTCCTCGACCATGATCCGCACCGCCTCGGCGAGTGTCGTGGCCGGCGGCACGATGCGCGCCGGCCGCGTCACGACGTGCTCGATGCGATGCCGATAGGGGAAGGTGTCGAGGCGCTCGAGCAGCGTCGTCTCGCGGCCGGCCTCGTAGGCGTCGAGCGCCGGCGCCGAGGTGGAGTCGTACCACCCCGCCGCCGCCTGGCGGGTGCGGATGCGCACCTGGGCATTGGAGTGCGCTTCGGCGTCGGCGAGCGACCGGATGCCGTGCGTGGCGAGCAGCGGCAGCATGCGCTCCAGCACCTCGGCGGTGACCAGCGCGTCGCCGAGGGCGCGATGGCGGTCGGCGATCGCCACCTGGTAGCGCGCCGCCAGCGCGTCGAGCCCGAACTCGCGGCCCTGCGGATCGAGGGCGGCGGCGAGCAGCTTGGTGTCGAGGAAGCGCGGCGGCTGCCAGCGCTCGCCGAGCCGCGCCACCTCGCGCAGCAGGACGGCGAGGTCGAAGCCGACGCTCTGGCCGACCAGCACCGCGTCGCCGAGGAAGGCGAGGAAATCCGGCCACACCGCGGCGAACGGCGGCGCGTCGGCGACCATCGCGTCGGTGATGCGATGCACCACGGTCGCGCCGGGCGGGATCGGCACGCCGGGGTTGAGCAGCCGGTCGAAGGTCTGCGCGTGCACGACGCGACCGGCCTCGAAGCGCACCGCGCTCATCTGCACCAGGCGTGCCTGCGACACGTCGAGCCCGGTGGTCTCGGTGTCGAGCACCACCGCGTGCAAGTCGGCCAGCGGCGTGAGGCGGTTGACTCGGGGCATGGCGGCGCGGTTCCCCGCAGCATGGCACGGCCGGCGCGGGTTTCCGAGCGCCGAACGGCCCTGCTGCGCGGCGGCGGCGAGCCGTCCTGCGGGGCGGAAATGGTTCAGCCCCTTTCCCCGCGTGAGCGGGGGAAGGTCGGGAGGGGGGCGAGCGCTAGACGATGCCTTCGGTCGGCGTTTCGGTCGGCTCGTCGACCGGCGTCTCGGTCGGCGTGTCCGTCGGCGTGTCGGTGGCGGTCGCCTCGACGACCTGAGGCGTCTCGGTCGGCGTCTCGGTCGGCGAGTCTTCGACCACGTCGGGCGTTTCGGTCGGGGTCGCGGTGGCGGTCGCTTCCGGCTCCTCCGGCGTCTCGCCTGGGGTGGCGGTCGGCGTGTCGTCTTCGCTCGGAATCGTCGCCGAGGCGGTGCCCGCGGCCGTGCCGGTCGGCGTCGGCGTCTCCGTCTCCGTTTCGCTCGGGGGCGTTGCGGTCGGCGTCTCCGTCGCCGTTTCGGTCTCCGTTTCGGTGACGGTGGCTGAGGCGCTGCCGGCCGGTGTGCCGGTGTCGGTTGGCGTCGCGGTCGGCGTCTCCTCGCTCGACGGCGCCTCGGTCGGCGTCAGCGTCGCGGCGGTACCGGTCGGGGTGCCGGTGGCGGTCTCGGTCGCGGTCGCCTCGACGTCTTCGGTGGCGGTCGGGCTCGGCGAGGTTTCCGCCACGTCGGTCGGCCGCGCCGTCGCGGTGGCGGCGCGCGTGCGCGTCGCGGTGAACGGCGGGAAGACGATCGGCGGGGTGCGGGTGCGGGTTCCGGTGCGCGTCGCCGTCGCCGGCGGGGCGGGCGTCTCGCTCGGCGGCACTTCCTCGGTGGGCGTCTCGTCGCCCGGCGTTTCGGTCGCCTCGCCCGGCGTCTGGGTGTCCTCGCTCGGTACGCAGCCCTGGAGCAGCGCATTGACGGCGCGCACCAGGCCGTCGATCGCGACGGTGTCGCCGTAGACGTCGCAAGTCTCGATGCCGGAGGCGTCGAGCGCGATGTTCACCGCGCGGACGATCTCGTCGACGGTGACGCTGCCGTCGCCATTGCAGTCGCCGGCGCACTGCGCGCCAGCCCTGCCACCACTCAGGAGGACCAGTCCTCCCACGAGCCCCATCCGCACCGCCAGCCTGTACGCGCGCCGCATGCGGTGCGGGATGCCGCGCTTTTGTCGTTTATGGCAATCAGCCCAGGGAGAGTTTTCAATTCGCCGCGCGGCGGTTAGTGCTGCCGGCATGCTGCGCCGCCTGGCTCGCCTGCCGCTCGACGACTACCTGGCGGCGCTCGGCGTGTTCTTCGATCGCTTCACGCCGCTGCACGCCCTCGCGTTGGTGTTGAGCGCCGGCGCGAGCTGGTGGGTCTACGTGCCGCTGCACGAGCTGGCGCACGCCTGGGGCTGTCAGCTGGGCGGCGGCAGCGTCAGCACACTGGAGATCGACGCGATCTACGGCGCCGCCTGGCTGCAGCGCCTCTTCCCCTATGTGAGCGTCGGCTCGGACTACGCCGGCCGGCTGAGCGGCTTCGACACGCACGGCAGCGACGCGACCTATCTGCTCACCGACCTGCTGCCGTTCGTCGCCACGGTGGTGGTCGGCGTGCCGGCGTTGCGCGCCGCCGCCGATCCGCGCCGCGGTGGGCTGGCGCAGGCGCTGCTGTTCGGCGCCGCGTTGCCGGTCGCGTTCGCGCCCTTCATCTCGCTGACCGGCGACTTCTACGAGGTGGGTTCGATCCTGGTGTCGCGCGCCGTCGCCGTGCTGCAGTCGGGGTTCGACCCGACCCGCTGGCGCGCCGACGATCTGCCCAAGCTGATCGGCGAGCGCTTCGCCGCCGGCGCCGGCGGCAGTGTGGCGGAGGCGCTCGGTATCGGCGCGGCGTTGGCGCTCGGCAGCGCGCTCGCCTGGCTCACCTACGCCGCCGGCGCGGCGGTGTCGTCACTGCTCGGGATTGCGGGGGCCCGACCGACGACCGATCCCCTGCGGACGACGCTGCCGGCGGCATGAGCTACCGCGGCCGCTTCGCGCCGTCGCCGACCGGCGCGCTGCACCTGGGCTCGTTGGCCACCGCGCTGGCCGCCTGGTGGCGAGCGCGCCAGCAGGGCGGGGCGCTGCTGCTGCGCGTCGAGGACATCGACACGCCGCGCGTCGTCGCCGGCAGCGCGGCGCAACAGCTCGACGACCTCGCCTGGCTGGGGCTCGACTGGGACGAGCCGCCGCTGCGCCAGTCGACGCGCGGCGCCGCGTACGAGGCGGCGATCGCGACGCTGGCCGCGCACGGCGCCGTCTACCTGTGCGACTGCTCGCGGCGCGAGATCGCCGGCGTTGCCAGCGCACCGCACGCCGGCGAGGAGGGGCCGCGCTATCCCGGCACCTGCCGGCGCTTCGGCATGCGCGACCGCGCCTGGAAGCGGCCGCCGGCGGTGCGCGTCGCGCTGCCCGATCGCGAGATCGTGGTGCGCGACCTCTGGCAGGGGGAGCGGCGCCAGCACGTGGCCGCCGAGGTCGGCGACTTCGTGCTCAAGCGCGGCGACGGCATCTACGCCTACCAGCTGGCGGTGGTGGTCGACGACCGCGACATGCGCGTCAGCGAAGTCGTGCGCGGCGCCGACCTGCTCGATTCGGCGCCGCGGCAGGTGCTGCTGGCCGAGATGCTCGGCGCGCGCGCGCCGGCCTTCGCGCATGCGCCGCTGGTGCTCGACGCCGACGGCGCGCGGCTGCAGAAGCGCACGCCCGGCCACACGCTGGCCGCGGCGCGTGCCGCCGGTGTCGCGCCGGCGGTGATGGTCGGCCGACTGGCGGCGGCGCTCGGCCTGCTGACTGGCGCGGACGCCCGCTGCTCCGCTACACCCGCCGCGTTGATCGATCGCGTCGACCTCGCCGCGCTGCGCGGGCGGCGCGAGCTGCGACTGGGGAGGGACGCATGCTGACGGTGGTGACGATGCGCGAGATCGAGCAGGTGTTCGAGATTCTTGCCGACCTCGGGGTCTCGCGCGAAGCGGTGACCATTCCACTCAAGCCGGCGCACCCGGGCGGCGTTCGCCTGCTGCCTGACCACCGCCTCGAGATCGTGCTCGACAGCCAGGCACCGCTCGCCGACACGCTCGAGCGTGTGCGCGCCGCGATCGAAGCGATCCTCGCGTCACCGGCGGGTGCAGCGGTGCAGCGCGACGACTGAAGAACGGAACCACGGATGAACACGGATAAACACGGATAAAGTGAATCTTCGAAAGGGTGACGGGGCGCTGCTGGGCGACCACATGAATGCTCACCCAGCAACCAAACCCCTATCCGTGTTCATCCGTGTTCATCCGTGGTTCCGTCTTCGTTTGGGCCGCGAGACCACGTTGATTCCGGCCGCCACGTTCGTGGTAGGGTTCCGCCAATGAAGTCGCTGAGCATTCTCGGCTCCACCGGGTCGATCGGGGTGACGACGCTCGACGTCGTCGGGCGCTTTCGCGATCGCTTTCGCGTCGTCGCGTTGGCGGCGGGGCGCAACGTCGACCGCCTCGCCGAGCAGGTGCGCGCCTTCGAGCCGGCCATGGTGGCGACCGGCGACGAGGCCGGCGCCGAGGCGCTGCGCGCCGCGGTGCCCGACTATCGCGGCGAGATCCTCACCGGCATCGACGGGATCAGCCGCGTCGCCACCGCGTCGGGGGCCGAGCTGGTGATCTCGGCGCTGGTCGGCGCCATCGGCCTCGGCCCGACGCTGGCGGCGATCGAAGCGGGCAAGGACGTGGCGCTGGCCAACAAGGAAGTGCTGGTGGTGGCGGGTGAGCTGGTGCAGGCGGCGGCGCGGCGGCGCGGCGTCAATGTCTTCCCGATCGACAGCGAGCACAATGCCATCTACCAGGCAATGCACGGCCACCGCCGGCAGGACGTGCGGCGCATCATCCTCACCGCCTCGGGCGGGCCGTTCCTGCGCGCCAGCCTCGACGACCTGCGCGTCGCCACCCCCGACCAGGCCTTGCGCCATCCGACCTGGAAGATGGGCGCCAAGATCACCATCGACTCGTCGACCCTGATGAACAAGGGCCTCGAGGTGATCGAGGCGCACTGGCTCTTCGGTCTGCCGCCGGAACAGATCGACGTCGTCATCCACCCGCAGAGTATCGTCCATTCGATGGTCGAATACGTCGACGGGTCGGTCATCGCGCAGCTCGGCATTCCCGACATGTCGATCCCCATCTCGTTCATCCTCGCCTACCCGGAGCGCCTGGCGCTCGACCACCTGCCGTCGCTCGACCTGGTGCAGGCCGGGCGGCTGGAGTTCCTCGCTCCCGACCTCGAACGCTTCCCCTGCCTCGGCCTCGCCTACGACGCGCTACGCGCCCGCGGCGCCGTGCCGGCGGTGCTCAACGCGGCCAATGAGGTGCTGGTCGAGTCGTTCCTCGACAAGCGCATCGCCTACCTCGACATCCCGCGCATCGCGCGCGCGGTGGTCGAGCGGCACGGTGGCGCCGGCGCGCCGACGCTCGATGCGCTGCTCGCCGCCGACGCCTGGGCGCGCGACGCCGCGCGCAGCCTGGCCGCCGGCGGGACGGCGCGCGTCTAGCGCCAAGAGGGCGGTTTACACACTGCCACCAGGGTGATAGCCGAAAAAAATTCTCGGGAGGCTTCGAGGTTGAATCCAGAAGAGATCAGTTGGTTCAGGGACCTGCTCAGCAGCCGGCGCGCCGAGCTGCTGGGGGAGGCGGGGCGGACGGTGAGCGGGATGGTGGACGGCAAGGAAAATTTCCCCGAGCCGGCCGATCGCGCCGCGTTGGAATCGGACCGCAACGCGACGCTGCGCATCCGCGATCGCGAGCGCAAGCTGATCAACAAGATCGAGGAGGCCCTGCAGCGCATCGAGGACGGCGTCTTCGGCGTCTGCGAGGAGTGCGGCGAGCCGATCGGCGTCGACCGCCTGAAGGCGCGCCCCGTCACCACGCTCTGCATCCAGTGCAAGGCGGAGCAGGAAGAGGAAGAGCGCAAGCAGCGTCGCGCCTGAACGAGGCTGTCAGGCGGCTAGGCTGCTGGCTTTCAAGGGGAAGAAATCCGAACCCCTGACAGCCAACAGCCTGACAGCGAACAGCCTTTCCGGCCGCGTCAGCCGCGCGGCAATCCCAGCACCTGCATCGCGATGATGCCGCGCATGATCTCCGAGGTGCCGGAGGCGATGCTGGCGGCCGGGGCCTGCAGGAAGCCGGCCTGCACCCACTCCTCCATCTCGGCGCGCGCGCCGGGCACCGGCGTCTCGTAGAGCTGGCCGGCGACGCCGAGGATGGCCATGCCGATCTGCGGCATCTGCTGCGTCAGCTCGGTCCAGTGCAACTTGATGATCGACGCCTCGGGGCCCGGCATGCCCATGCGCAGGAGCTTGTCCATGGTGCGCTGGCAGGTGTTGCGGAAGGTCTCGACGCCGAGGTGGACGTTGGCCAGCGCCTGACGGATGGTCGGGCTGCGGTGCGCGCCGCGCTCGCGCGCCAGGCGCAGCAGCGCGTCGCGCTGCTTGGCGAGCAGGATCTGCATCTCGACGACGTACATGATGCCGCGCTCGTTCTGCAGCGCGCTGGTGACGATCTGCCAGCCCTGGTGCAGCTCGCCGAGCAAGTTGGCGCGCGGCACCCGCACCTCCTCGAAGAACAGCTCGTTGAATTCCGCCTGGCCGCCCATCTGGCGCAGCGGGCGGACGGTGACGCCGGGGCTCTTCATGTCGACCAGCAGGCAGGAGACGCCGTTGCGGCGCGACGATTCGGGGTCGGTGCGGGCGAAGACCATGCACCAGTCGGCGTGGTGCGCGTAGGTGGTCCACACCTTCTGGCCGGTGAGCACGAAGGTGTCGCCGTCGAGGATCGCCTTGGTGCGCAGCGAGGCGAGGTCGGAGCCGGCGCCGGGCTCGGAGAAGCCGCAGCACCAGAGGTCCTGGGCGGTGAGGATGCGCGGCGCGAAGTGGCGCTTCTGCGCCTCGCTGCCGTAGGCGAGAATCGGCGGCCCGACGATGCCGATCCCGAGGTTGTTGACGATCTCGGGCGCGTCGGCGCGGGTCATCTCCTCGACGTAGGCGATCTGCTCGGCGATCGAGGCGCCGCGCCCGCCGAACTCGGCCGGCCAGGTGATCGCCACCCAGCGGTCGCGCGCCAGCGTCCCCTGCCATTCGCGCAGGGCCGCGATGCGCTCCTTCTCCGGCCGCTGGTTGAGCACTTCGCGGCGCAGCTCCGGCCGCAGGTGTCCGGCCAGCCAGGCGCGCAGCTCGCGGCGGAACTCGGGAACGCTCTCGCTCGTCGTCGTCATGCCGCGCAGCCTTAGAAGGCGCCCGGGTGCGGGTCAATCGCCGGCGCGGCTGGCTTGCAGCGCCTGGGCGAATGGGTTACTCCCAACCACCACTTGCGGGGCCGTAGCTCAGTTGGGAGAGCGCTAGAATCGCACTCTAGAGGTCGGGAGTTCAACTCTCCTCGGCTCCACTCTCCACGCGGGCCGGGTAGCTCTGGCTGCCCGGCCCGCGCGCGTTTCAGGCCCTGGCGAGCCCTCGCGGGCTAGCGGCGAAGCAAGAAAAAAGAGCTTCGCTAATCGAGCGGTACGTACTACCACAACAGATGACTCACCATTTTCCGGGGGATCGAAACATGCGTCAGGGCCTCAGGGGTATGGCGTGCGCCATCGGCACGCTGCTCGTCGCGCTCGGACTGGTCGGCATCGCCGCCGACGGTGCGGCCGCGCAGATCCAGGGCAAGCAGCAGCAGAAGTGCATCAACCGCATGAACAAAGCCGCCGCCGGGGTGCAACTGGCGCAGGCGCGGGTCAATGCCTCGTGCGTGTCCGACTTCGTGCTCAGCGGCGGCAACGCCGAGCTGTGCGTGGTCGGCGATCTGGAAGGCAAGATCGAGCAGGCGCAGGGCAAGCTGGAGGACGAGGAGCTCGACAGCTGCATTCCGGGTCAGCTTCCCGGCTTTGCCTACACCGACGGTCTCTACGCCGGCAGCGCCGCGGCGCAGGCGGAGATCGACCTGGTGCACGATCTCTACGGCCAGCCGGTGGACAACGGCCTGCTGCTGTGTGCCGAGAACGTCGACGGCTGCAAGTGCCAGCGCCAGATCAGCAAGCGCACGTCGAAGTTGTCGGCGGCGCTGAGCAAGGTGTTCCTCAAGTGCAAGCAGGCGCGCCTGGCCGGCAGCAAGGGCTTCGTGCAGCCGGCGACGGCGGCGAGCCAGATCGCCACCTGCGTCAGCGACGCGGGCAATCCACTCTCGGTCGCCTCGGATCCGCGCGGCAAGATCGGCAAAGCCGCCGGCAGCATCTTCAAGGCGCTCGACGCCTACTGCTTCCACTCGATCGACAACGAAGTGCCCGGCGTGTGCGGAGCCCACCAGAACAACGCGGCGGCGATGTCGACCTGCATCTCTCAGCGCGTCAAGTGCCGCTTCTGCCGCATGATCAAGGCGGTCGACAACCTGCCGACGCTCGACTGCGCCGCCTACTCCGGCGACGCCACCTGTCCGCTCTGACGTCAGCCGCCGGGGCCGCGCCTACGGGCGCGGCCAGGTGGCGAACTCGTCGGGCGGCGGCAGGTCGGCGGCGTCCCAGCCGCCGCCGAGCGCCGAGACCAGCTGCGCGCTGGCGGCGAGCCGCCGGGCGAGCAGGTCGATGGCGGTGCGCTGGTCGTTCAGCGCCAGCGCCTGCACGGTGACGACGTTCAGGTAGCTGACGACGCCTTCCTTGTACTGGTTGGTGGTCAGCGTCACCGAGTCCTGCGCCGCCGCGACCGCCTTCGCCTGCGCGTCGGCGGCATGGGCGAGCAGGCGCAGCGCGGCGAGGTTGTCCTCGACCTCCTGGAAGGCGGTCAGGACGGTCTGGCGATAGGTGGCGACGCTGGCGTCGAAGCCGGCGCGCGCCTCGTCGGTGGCGGCGGCGCGCAGGCCGCCGTCGAAGATGGTCTGCGTCACCGTCGGCCCGACCGACCAGAAGCGGCTCGGCCAGGTGAACCACTCGCTGAAGTCGGAGCTCTCGAAGCCGCTGCTGGCGCTCAGCGTGACGGTCGGGAAGTACGCCGCGGTGGCGACGCCGATCTGCGCGTTGGCGGCGGCGGCGAGCCGTTCGGCGGAGGCGACGTCCGGCCGCCGTTCGAGCAGCTGCGACGGCAGGCCGACCGGGATCGGCGGCGGCGCCGCCGGCATCGGCGCCGCCGCCAGGCTGAAGTCGGAGGCTGCCGCGCCGACCAGCACGGCGATGGCGTGCTCGAGCTGGGCGCGCTGCACGCGCAGGTCGATCGCGTCGGTGCGCGTGCGCTCGAGCTGCGCCTCCGCCTGCACCACGTCGGCGCGCGAGGCGATGCCGCCGGCATAGCGGTTGCGCGTCAGCGCCAGCGAGCGCTCGTAGGCCGCGATGGTCTGCTCGAACAGCTGCGCCTGCGCGTCGAGGCTGCGCAGCTGGAAATAGTTGATCGCGGTCTCGTTCTGCAGGCTGAGGCGCGCCGCGGCGACGTCGGCGGCGCTCGACTGCGCGCCGGCGACGGCGCCCTCGACGCCGCGCCGCACGCGGCCCCAGACGTCGATCTCCCACGCCAGGTTGAACGGCATGGCGAAGTCGTTGACCGTCGAGCCGGAGCCGCCGAGGTTGTTGAACAGGCTGCCCGACTGCGCCGCGCGCGACGCCGACAGGCCGACGGTGAGCTGCGGGTACCAGCCGGCGCGCGCCTGCATGACCATCGCGCGCGCCTGGCGGAAGTTGGCCTCGGCGACTGCCAGGTTCTGGTTGGCGAGCGCCACCTGCTCGAGCAGGTCGGCGAAGATCGGGTCGTCGTACATCCGCCACCACGCGCCGCCGAGCAGATGGTCGGCCGGCTGCGCCGGCTTCCAGTCGCCGATCTCCTTGTATGCCGCCGGCTCGACGACGGTGGGGCGTTGGTAGTCGGGCCCGACGCTGCAGCCGGCGATGGTCAGAAGCAACGCCGCGATCGTCACCCGGCTGACGCACCGCCATGTGGGGACGGCACGGCGGGCGACACCAGACGCCGAGCGCAGGATGCGAGTCATCGCGGCACCGACACCAGGCGGCGCGTCAGCACGCCGCGCAGCTCGCGCAGCCAGCGGCTGACGCGCGCGACGTACAGGTAGACGATCGGTGTCGTGTAGAGGGTCAGCACCTGGCTGACGATCAGCCCGCCGACGATGGCGATGCCGAGCGGGCGGCGCAGCTCGGCGCCGGCGCCGCCGCCGACGGCGAGCGGCAGCGCGCCGAACAGCGCCGCCAGCGTCGTCATCAGGATCGGCCGCAGTCGCAGCAGGCAGGCGGCGCGGATCGCGTCGGCCGGCGCCATGCCCTGCTCGCGCTCGGCGTCGAGCGCGAAGTCGATCATCATGATGGCGTTCTTCTTGACGATGCCGATCAGCAGCAGGACGCCGATCAGCGACATGATGTCGAGCTGCCCGCCGGTGAGCAGCAGCGCGGCGAAGGCGCCGCTGCCGGCCGAGGGCAGGGTGGAGAGGATGGTGAGCGGGTGGGCGTAGCTCTCGTAGAAGATGCCGAGCACGATGTAGACGGTCGCCAGCGCGGCGAGGATGAGCAGCGGTTGATCGTCGATCGACGACTGGAAGGCCTGCGCCGCGCCGGCGAAGCTGCCGCGCACGCCGGCCGGCAGGTCGAGCGCCGCGGTGGCGCGCTCGATCGCCTCGACCGCGTCGCTCAGCGCCACGCCGGGCGTCAGGTTGAACGACAGCGTCACGGCCGGGAACTGGCCCTGGTGGTTGATCTGCAGGGTGGTGGCGCCTTCTTCGTAGTGCGTGAAGGCGCTGAGCGGCACCTGGGCGCCGCTGTCGGCGGTGACGTAGAGCGTCTGCAGGGTTGCCGGCCGCTCGAGGAAGCGCGGCGCGACGCCGAGCACGACGCGGTACTGGTTCTGGTCGCCGTAGACGGTGGCGATCTGGCGCTGGCCGAAGGCGTCGTACAGCGCGTCGTCGAGCCGCTGCGGCGACACCCGCAGGCGCGCGGCGCTGACCCGATCGATCACCAGGCGCGACTCGAGGCCGCCGTCGAGCTGGTCGGTGTTGACGTCGACCAGTTGCGGCAGGCCGCGCAGCGCCTGCAGCACGCGCGGCGCGGCAGCGCTCAAGTCCGACACGTCGTCGCCCTGCAGCGTGTACTGGTAGAGCGCGGAGCTGCCGCGCCCGCCGATGCGCAGGTCCTGTACCGGCTGCAGGAAGGTCTGCGCGCCGGGGATCTTGGCCAGCTGCGGGCGCAGCCGCGCCATCACGGCGTCGGCACTATCGCGCTCGTCGGCCGGCTTGAGCGTCACCCACATGCGCGCCGAGTTGCGTCCGCCGCCGCCGCCCGGGCCGCCGCCGCCGCCGGTGAAGGCCATCACGCCGGCCACCGCCGGATCGCGGCCGACCAGGTCCGCCACCGCGATCAGCTTCTCCCACATCGCCTGGAAGGACGTGTTCTGCGCTCCCTGGATGGCGCCGGTGAGCCGGCCGGTGTCCTGGGTGGGGAAGAATCCCTTGGGAATCGCCGCGAACAGCACGACGTTCAGCACGACGGTGCCGACGGTGAGTGCCAGCACGCTGCGCGGATGGCGCAGCGCGAGATCGAGGGTCACCGCGTAGGCGCGTGCCAGCCAGCCCGGTTGCGGTTCGGCGCCGTGTCGGCGTGGGCGCAGCAGTACGGCGCACATCATCGGCGTGGTGGTCAGCGAGATGACCAACGAGATCGCGACCGCGGCGGACAGGGTGACGGCGAACTCGCGGAACAGTCGCCCGAGCATGCCACCCATCAGCAGCAGCGGGATGAACACGGCGACCAACGAGACGCTCATCGCCAGCACGGTGAAGCCGATGCCCTGCGAGCCGCGCAACGCCGCCTCGCGCGGCGACTCGCCCGCCTCGATGTGGCGGCTGATGTTCTCCAACACGACGATGGCGTCGTCGACGACGAAGCCGGCGGCGATGGCGAGCGCCATCAGCGAGAGGTTGTCGAGGCTGTAGCCGCACAGGTACATGACGCCACCGGTGGCGATCAGCGACACCGGCACCGCGACGCTGGGGATCAAGGCCGCGCGTACGTCGCGCAGGAAGACGAAGACCACCAGGATGACCAGCACCACCGCGACGCCGAGCGCCAGCTCGACGTGGTGCAGCGAGGCGCGGATCGGCGGGGTGCGGTCCATCACCACGTGCATGCGCACCGTCGCCGGCAGCGCCGCGTGCAGGTGCGGCAGCGCCGCGTGGATGCGCGCGACGGTCTCGATGACGTTGGCGCCGGGGCTGCGGAAGACGGCGAGCAGGATGGCGCGCCGGCCGTTCACCACCCCGCCGGTGCGCACGTCCTCGGTGGCGTCAGTGACCTCGGCGACGTCGCGCAGGCGCAGCGCGGCGCCGTCGACGTGGTGGATGATGAGGTCGCGATAGGCGGCGGCGCCGACCAGCTGGTCGTTGGTCTCCACCTGCCAGCTCTGCTCGCCGTCGTGCATCGCCCCCTTCGGCCGCCGCAGCGTGTTGGCCTGCACGGTGGTGCGGATGTCCTCCAGGCCGAGGCCGTAGCGGGTGAGCGCGGTCGGGTTGGCGTCGATGCGCACCGCCGGCAGCGAGCTGCCGCCGATGTTCACCTGGCCGACGCCCTGTACCTGCGAGAGACCCTGCTGCAGCGTCGTGGCGGCGACGTCGTAGAGCTCGCCCGGCGTCAGGCGCTCCGAGGTGAGCGAGAGGATGAGGATCGGCGCGTCGGCGGGTTTGACCTTCCGGTACGATGGATTGCTCGGCAGATTGGCGGGCAGCTCGCCGCGCGCGGCGTTGATCGCCGCCTGGACGTCGCGCGCCGCGCCGTCGATGTCGCGCTCGAGGTCGAACTGCAGGATGATCGAGGTCGAGCCGAGGCTGCTCGACGAAGTCATCTCCGTCACCCCGGCGATGCGGCCGAACTGGCGCTCCAGCGGCGCCGCCACCGAGGTGGCCATGGTCTCCGGGCTGGCGCCGGGCAGGCCGGCCGACACCGAGATGGTCGGGAACTCGACCTGCGGCAGCGGCGCCACCGGCAACTGCCACAGCCCGGCGAGCCCGGCGAGCGCCAGGCCGACGGTGAGCAGGGTGGTCGCCACCGGCCGGCGGATGAATGGTGCCGAGATGTTCATCGCGACGCCGCCACCGCTCCGCGCCGCGTCGCCAGCCACGCACGGGTGCGCGCCGCCAGGCGGTCGAAGGCGAGGTAGATGACCGGCGTGGTGTAGAGCGTCAGCACCTGGCTGACGATCAGGCCGCCGACGATGGTGATGCCGAGCGGCCGGCGCAGCTCGGCGCCGACACCCTGGCTGAGCGCCAGCGGCAGTGCGCCGAGCAGCGCCGCCAGGGTGGTCATCAGAATCGGCCGGAAGCGCAGCAGCGCCGCGTCGACGATCGCGGCGCGCGGCGCCATGCCGCGCTCGCGCTCGGCGTCGAGCGCGAAGTCGATCATCATGATGGCGTTCTTCTTGACGATGCCGATCAGCAGGATCAGGCCGATCAGGCCGACGATGTCGAGCTCGCTGCCGGCGAGGCGCAGCGCCAGCAGCGCACCGACGCCGGCCGAGGGCAGGGTGGAGAGGATGGTCAGTGGGTGGATGTAGCTCTCGTACAGCACGCCGAGCACGACGTAGACGACCAGCAGGGCGGCGAGAATGAGCAGCGGCATGTTGCCCTGCGAGGCCGTGAAGGCGCGCGCGGTGCCCTGGAAGCCGCCGCCGATGCTGGCCGGCAGCTCGAGCGCCGCGACCTGCTGCTCGACCGCCGCGACCGCGTCGCCGAGCGCCACGCCGGGCGCGGTGTCGAACGACACCGTCGCGGCGGGGAACTGGCCCTGGCGGGTGATGGTCAGCGGCGCGGTCTGCTCGACCGCGCGCGTCACCGCGCTGAGCGGCACCGGCGTGCCGCCGGTGCCGGCGACGTACAGGCTGCGCAGCCCCTCCGGATAGCGCTGGAAGGTCGGCGCCACCTCCAGCACGACGCGGTACTGGTTGAGCTGGGTGAACATGGTCGAGATCTGGCGCTGGCCGAAGGCGTCGTAGAGCGCGTCGTCGATTGCCTGTGGCGTCACCCCGAGCCGCGCCGCGGCGTCGCGGTCGATCTCCAGCTTCACCTGCAGGCCGTCCGGGTGCTGGTCGCTGCCGACTTCGCGCAGCAGCGGCTGCTGCGCCAGCGCGTGCACCAGCCGCGGCGTCCACTCGGCCAGCGTCGCGGCGTTGGGGTCTTCGATGACGTACTGGTAGGGGGCGCGGCTGACGCGGTCCTGCACGGTGAGGTCCTGCACCGCCTGCAGGTCGAGACGGATGCCCGGCACCGCGGCGACCGCGGCCAGCAGCCGATCGATCACCGCCGGGGCGCGATCGCGCTCGGCGAGCGGCTTGAGCGTGATCAGCAT
Source organism: Deltaproteobacteria bacterium (assembly GCA_033764095.1). Taxonomy (GTDB): domain Bacteria; phylum Desulfobacterota; class Binatia; order HRBIN30; family CADEER01; genus JBDTMT01. The sequence continues at coordinate 17,237 of JANRJF010000322.1, forward strand.
GCGGCCGCTGTTCAGCGAGGTGTTGATCCCGTCGATGCCGATGAACGACGACAGGCTCTCCACCGCCGGATCGCGGAGCACGACGCGCGCCAACGCCTGCTGGCGCTCGGCCATCGCCGGAAAGGCGATCGCGTCCGGCGCGTCCGAGATGCCGAGCAGCACGCCGGTGTCCTGGACCGGGAAGAAGCCCTTCGGTGCGGCGACGAACAGCACGACGGTGAGCAGCAGCACGGCGACCGCCACCGCCAGCGTCGCGCCCTGGCGCGCCAGCACCCAGTCGAGCGAGCGGCGATAGGCGTCGAGCAGGCGGTCGAAGCCGCGCTCCAGCGTCGCCGCCAGCGTGTCCGGCGCCTCCAGGTTGGCGTCGCCGAGCAGGCGGGCCGACAGCATCGGCGTCAGCGTCAGCGAGACCACGGCGGAGATGAGGATGGTGACGCCGAGGGTCAGCGCGAACTCGCGGAACAGACGGCCGACCACGTCGCCCATGAACAACAGCGGGATCAGCACGGCGATCAGCGAGATGGTGAGCGACAGGATGGTGAAGCCGATCTCCGCCGCGCCGCGCAACGCCGCCTCGATCGGCGCGTGGCCCTGCTCGCGGTAGCGGGCGATGTTCTCGATCATCACGATGGCGTCGTCGACGACGAAGCCGGTGGCGATCACCAGCGCCATCAGCGACAGGTTGTTGAGGCTGAAGCCGAGCAGGTAGGCGGCGCCGAAGGCGCCGATCAGCGACAGCGGCACGGCGACGGCGGGGATCAGCGTCGCCGACCAGTGGCGCAGGAAGAGGAAGATCACCAGCACCACCAGCGCGACGGCGAGCAGCAGCTCGCGCTGCACGTCGGCGACCGAGGCGCGGATGGTCACGGTGCGGTCGGTGAGCACGTGCACGCGGACGCCGGCCGGCAGCGCGCGCTCCAGGCGCGGCAGCAGCGCGGTGATGCGGTCGACGACCTCGATGACGTTGGCGCCGGGTTGACGCTGCACGTTGAGGATCACCGCCGGCGTCTCGTTCATCCACGCCGCCTGGCGCTGGTTCTCGGCGTCGTCGAGCACCTCGGCGACGTCGGCGAGGCGCACCGGCCCGGTCGGCCGCTGCGCGACGATCAGGGCGCGGTACTCGGCGCTCGACAGCAACTGGTCGTTGGCGCCGATGATGAA
>JANRJF010000323.1:0-32810 GCA_033764095.1 Deltaproteobacteria bacterium
GGCCGCCCCCCCCGCCCCCCGCCCCCGGGGGGGCCCCCCACGACCTGAGCGACCGCCTGCCGGTCACCAGCGGATATCTGCTGACGCGAATGCCCAGCTTCCGCAGCCGGGCGCCCGTCGCGCCGCCGCCGACACGCGCCCTCGATGCCGCCGCCGCAGAACGCCTGCGCGCGCTCGGCTACGCGCGCTGAGCGGCGGCCCGCCGCCGCGACGCCGACTCGAGATCGCGCGCCAGCGCCAGCGCGGTGCGCTCCAGCGCCGCGGCGGTGAGCTTGGGGCTCAGGCCGCGGTCGCCGCGCAGGCGATCCCAGGCCTCGAACGAGGTGGCGAGGTCGAAGGCGACGACCAGATCCTGCGGCGCGCGCGCCAGCTCGGGCAGCCATTCGAGCAGGTCGTCGTGCAGCAACCGCTGCATGCGCAGGTGGCGCCCCTGGATGAAGCGCGAGCGCCAGCGCTGCAGGTTGGCGGAGCGCTTGTACGGCGCCACCCGCTCGAACAGCGTGATGCGCTGCCGCACGAGGGCGCGCGCGCGTGCCGCCAGCGGCCCGCTGCGCTCGCCGCCGTAGAGCAGGCGCGCCGCCTCGCTCTCCAGGCGCGCATCGACCGCGGCGTAGAGGCTCTCCATCTCGGAGAAGTGGCGGAAGACGCTGCGGATGCCGACGCCGCCGCGGTCGGCGACCTGTTGCGCGGTGGGGCGCAGCACGCCGCTGCCGATGAGCTCGAAGAGCGCGCCGACGATGGCGTTGCGGCTCTGCACGCCGCGCCGCACGCGGCCGTCGACCGCCAGCACCGTCTGCGGCTCGCTCCGGGCTGTCATGCCGGCGACCGTGGCAGATCGCCGGCCGAGAATCGAGCCGCGACACCCGCGACCCGCGGCGCGCCGCTCACTCGATCGCTCCGATCTCGATGTCCTGCGTGCCGGCCGGCAGCGTCACCAGCAGGCCGTCGTCGGCCAGCACCCAGCCCTGCGGACGCACCGCCGCGACGCCGCGCACGAAGGCGCGCTCGACCACCCAGGCGGGCGGCGGCGGGGTGAGATGGTAGAGGACGAGCAGACGCACGCCGGCGGCGTTGGCCACCTCGGCCGCCTCGACCGGCGAGGTGTGGTAGCTCGGGATGTCGGCGAGGATCTTGGCGATGCGCTGCCGGCCGGTCCGTTCCGCCTCCGCTTGCAACAGGCCGACCAGGTGGTTCGCCTGCGCCTCGTGCACCAGCACGTCGGCGCCCTGCGCGGCGGCGATCAGGCCCTGATCCTTGACCGTGTCGCCGCTGATCACCACCGAGCGGCCGCGATAGTCGAAGCGGTATCCGTAGGCCGGCTGCACCGGCGTGTGGGTGACCGCGAAGGCGGTGATGCGCACGCCGTCCTGCTCGAGCACCACGCTCGGGCCGTCGCCGGACGCCGGTCCGGCGATCGGACGCGCCTCCATGCGGCCGATCTCGGGGGACAACAGCGCGGCGCCGTGATGCGCGACCCGGTAGCCGCTGTCGAGCGCGTACGCCTCGCTGAACCCGGCGACGACGCGCTCGACGCCCGGCGGGCCGTACACCGCCAGCGGTCCCGGACGCCCCGCCACCCAGGTCTGCAGGTTGAACTCGCCCAGCTCGGTGATGTGGTCGGAGTGGAAGTGGGTGAGCAACACGCCGCCGATGGCACGCCCGTCGACCTGCCAGAGCGCCAGGTGGTTCCACGAGCCGTCGCCCACGTCGACCACCCAGAAGCGCCCGCCGGCGAAGACCGCGACGCACGCCTTGGCGCGGGACGGATGCGGCATCGGCGACGAGGTGCCGCAGAGCAGCACGCGCAACGCGTCATCGCCCGCCAGCGCCGCGGGCGGCGTGCTCATGCGCCGCGCGATCACCCGCCGCAGCAGCGCGTCCTGCACCGCCGGGATCTGCAGCGCGATCCATGTCAGGCCGGCCAGCGCCAGACCGATTCCGGCGATCCACGCTCCCCATCGACGCATCTGCGCTTCCCCCTTCTGGGCCCGCGGCGCTTCGCGATTGACTCGCTGTTCGAGGTATTGTCATAGCAGATGTCAGTTTCTCAACCAGCCCGACCGCGCGAGGAGCCCATGGACGTCGAGAATCGCCTCTACCCGGACGCCGAGCAGATCGCCGTCCTGCAGCAACCCGGCCCCGACGGTCCGATCGTCATGGTCAACCTGCTGAAGTTCCGCGCCCGCGCGCAGTACAAGGACGGGCGCGATGCGCACCTGAGCGGCCGCGACGCCTACCTGCGCTACTCGGTGCTGGTCGCCGAGCTGTTGAAGCAGCACGGCGGCCGCGTGGTCTATGCCGGCGACGTCACCGGGCTGGCGATCGGCCAGGTCGCATCGATGTGGGACGAGATCGCGCTGGCCGAATATCCGAACCGCGCCGCGCTGCTGGCGATGTCGACGTCGGCGGAGTGGATCGCCGCCAGCGAGCACCGCAGCGCCGGCCTCGAGGGCCAGCTCAACATCGAGACGGTGCCGGCGATGGCGGCCATCCTCGGCGGCGCGCGCTGAGCATGGCGCTGCTGCCGCCGTCGACCAACGCGCGCTACCGCGGCGCCCCCTGGGCGGCGAGCCTGCTCACCGTCGTCGCGATCCTCACCGTCGTCCCGGGCGCCATCCACACCTTCCTGCCGGACGGCGGCGCCGGCGTCATCGCCGGCATCGACCTCGGCCCGTGCGGACCGGTGATCATCGCGCTGTTTGCCTGGGCGGGCGCGACGCAGATCGCGCTCGGCCTGGCGATGCTGGCGGTGTCGCTGCGCTACCGCGACCTGGTGCCGCTCTTCCTCGCCCTGGTCCTGCTCGAGCGCACGCTGCACGCGCTCGACGGCTGGTGGCTGAAGGGCAGCGCCAGCGGCCACCATCCGCCCGAACACTTCGCGGTGCTGGTCGCGGTGCCGCTGCTGGCCGTGGCGCTGCGCGCCGCGCTGCGCGGCGCGGGCGATCCCTATCCCGAGCTGCGCGCCTGAGTCGCGCCCGCCGCGGACGGCACCCGCGTGAACGCGTCGATGATGTCGACCAGCTCGCGCGGGGCGTCTTCCTGGATGAAGTGGTTGGCCTCGGGAAGGATCGCGTGCGCCTGCCCGCGGGCGCCCGGTACCAGCTGCTGGAACTTGACGTGCGCTCCCTTGGTCACCGGATCGCGGTCGCCGAAGACGGTGAGGAACGGCTTGGTCCAGGTTTCCAGCACGCGCCAGGCGGCGCGGGTCAGCGGCACGCCGGGATTGTCGGGTTGCAGCGGGATCAGCAGCGGGAAGCGCTTCACGCAGACCTGGAAGGCGGCGTCGGGAAACGGCGCCCAGTAGGCGCGCTGCTCGGCGGCGGTCAGCGACCGGGTCGTGCCGCCGCTGACCAGGCCGCCGATGTCGAGCTCGGGCACCGATTGGGTCAGCTCGAGCCACGCCTGCAGGAAGGGCGGCACGCCCTCGCCGACCGGGAGGCCGGTGTTCGACGCAATCAGGCGCGCGAAGCGGTCGGGATGCCGCGTCGCGAGCAGCAGGCCGGTCGACCCGCCCCAGTCCTGCCCGTAGAGGGTGACCTCGCGCAGATCCTCGCCGAGCAGCCACTGGCTCATCCAGTCGAGGTGGCGGGCGAGGGTGTAGAACTCGGGATCGGCGGGTTTGTCGGAGCGCCCCATGCCCATCAGGTCGAGCGCGACGACGCGGTGACCGCGCTCGACCAGGCCGCGCACCATGTGGCGATGCAGATAGGACCAGGTCGGGTTGCCGTGCAGCAGGAGCACCGGCGGCGCCTGGCGGGGCCCCTCGTCGACGAAGTGGAAGCGCAGCGGCGTGCCGTCGTCGGCGACCACGACCCGATAGCGCGGTGCGAAATCGTACCCGTCCAGACCGGCGAAGCGCTCCTCCGGCGTGCGCAGCACCTGCATGCGACCTCCCTGGCGCCGGCCCCGGCCGGCTGCACGTGAAGTATTGTCATAGGTACTGCCACATGGGTAGTGTGCGAACCAACCCGACCCGCCGCACGGCGGGCCGGTCGCCCTGCCCGTCGAAGCCCGCATGTCGAATCCGCCCCGCTTGCGCGTCGCGCGCCCGCTCGCCTGAATGGCCGCGCTCTGGATCTGGCTCACCGCCGCCGCGGCCTACGCCGCCTTCCGGCTGTGGTACGACAACTGGCGCGGACGGCTGACCGCGGCCGAGGTCGACGACTTCGTCGCGCGCCTGGCGGCGTCGCCGTCGGCCGAGGTCAACGACATGGCGACGCTGCGCGCCTTCCTCGCCAGCGACGACGGGCGCGAGTTCCTGATGCTCAACCTGGTGCGGCTCAATCCGGAGCCGGTGCCGAACCCGCGCGGCGGCGCGGCGCTGCCGGCGGCGCAGGCGATGCAGGTCTACATGCGCGAGTTCTTCCCGCTGCTGGTGCGGCGCGCCGGCCACCCGGCGATCGCGGCACGGCCGATCGGCGGCTACGTCGACGCCTGGAACGTCGCGCCCGACCCGGGCTGGAGCGTGGTGGGCCTGATGCGCTACCGCAGCCGGCGCGACATGGCGCTGCTCGCCACCGACCCGCGCTTCAGCGCCGCGCACGCCTTCAAGCTGGCGGCGATGCCGGTGACGTTCTCGTTTCCCACCGCGCCGCGGCTGACCTTGTTCGTCAGCCCGCGCGTGTGGGTGGGCCTGCTGCTGGCGCTGGCAGCGGCGCTTGCCCATCTCGGAGTCCTGCTCGCACACGGCTGATCCACAGGCGTCACACAAGGGGGGAATATGCTGACCGATCGTCTCGGAGGCACCCGGCGCGTCGTCGCGCCGCTGCTCGCGCTGCTCTGCGGCGCCGGCGCCGCGCTGGCCCAGCCGGGCCCCTGGGCGCGCACCGAAACGCGCCAGCCGTGCGCCAGCTTCGATCCGTACCGCCAGCCCTACTTCGGCGACACGCACGTCCACACCGCGTACTCGTCCGACGCCGTCTTCGCCGGCACGCGCGAGGATCCGCGCGGCGCCTATCGCTTCGCCCAGGGCGAGGCGATCGGCCTGCCGCCGTACGACGCGCAGGGCAACCCGACACGCACCGCGCAGCTGCGCCGGCCGCTCGACTTCACCGCCGTCACCGACCACGCCGAGCAGTTCGGCGAGATGCAGATCTGCCTCACCCCCGATCTGCCCGGCTACGACTCGCCGGAATGCGTCAGCGCACGCACCCAACTGGCGGCGCCGCTCCCCACCCTGCCCAGCCTGCTGCCGCCGCTGCCGGTGATCCAGTTCCTGCTCGGCTACGGCGTCGTCCAGCCGCCGACCCGCTTCGCCTGGTGTGGCACCGACGGCAGCAACTGCCTGGCCCAGGCGTCGCTCGTCTGGGAGGACACGCAGGCCGCCGCCGAGCAGTTCTACGACCGCACCGACGCCTGCACCTTCACGACCTTCGTGGCCTACGAGTGGAGCGGTCAGCCGGGCGGCAACAACCTGCATCGCAACGTCATCTTCCGCAACGCGACGGTGCCGGCGATGCCGACCAGCTACATGGAGCAGCCGACGCCGGACGGCCTGTGGAACACCCTCACCACGCAATGCCTGGAGGACCTGCCCGGCTGCGACGTGCTGGCGATCCCGCACAACCCCAACGTCAGCGGCGGCCTGATGTTCGCCCCGTTCAACAGCGACGGCAGCCCGCTGACGGCGACGTCCGCGGCGCGCCGCGCCGCGATGGAGCCGCTGGTGGAGATGAACCAGCACAAGGGCGACTCCGAGTGTCGCCCCGGCGTGCAGTCGACCGACGAGCTGTGCGGCTTCGAGAAGAACAACCGGCTGCAGCTCTTCTCGCCGATCTCCGATCCCAACCAGGCCTTCCCGCCGCTCAACTACATCCGCAACGTGCTGCGCCAGGGCCTGGTCAGCGAACAGGCGCTCGGCGTCAACCCGTTCCAGCTCGGCCTGATCGGCAGCACCGATACGCACAACTCGACCCCCGGCGCGACCGAGGAAGCCGACTTCGGCGCGTTCGGCCACCTCGGCCTGCGCGACGGCGCGACGCCGGCCTTTATGGTGCAGCGCGTGACGCCGGCCGGCATCGAGGGCAACCCGGGCGGGCTGGCGGTGGTCTGGGCGGAGGAGAACTCGCGCGACGCGCTGTTCGCCGCCATGCGCCGGCGCGAGGTGTACGCGACCAGCGGGTCGCGGCCGATCCTGCGCTTCTTCGCCGGCCGCGAGAGCGGCCTCGACTGCGGCGACGCCGAGTTCGTGGCGCGCGCCTACCGCGACGGCGTGCCGATGGGCGGCACGATCGGCCCGGTGCGCGGCGCGCGCAGCCCGCGCTTCGGCGTCCTCGCCTTCCGCGACGCCGGCACGCCGACCTCGCCCGGCACGCCGCTGCAACGCGCGCAGATCGTCAAGGGTTGGGTCGACGCGCAGGGCCAGTCGCACGAGCAGGTGTTCGACGTCGCCGGCGACCCGAACAACGGCGCCGGCGTCGACACCGCCACCTGCACGCCGACCGGCAGCGGCGAGGATTCGCTCTGCGCGGTGTGGGAGGATCCCGAGTTCGATCCGTCGCAGCGCGCCTTCTACTACGCGCGCGTGCTGGAGAACCCGACCTGCCGGTGGAGCACCATCCACTGCAACGCGCAGGGCGTCGATTGCAGCGGCCCCGTGTCGCCGGAGTACGCCGAGTGCTGCAACCCGGCGGTGCCGAAGACCATCCAGGAACGCGCCTGGTCGTCGCCGATCTGGTACCGGCCCGAGGGCCTGGTGCGGATGCGCGGCAAGCTGACGCTGCGCGGCGCGGCGCGCGATGGGCTCGACCTCGAGCTGCGCTTCGCGGCGCCACCGGCCGGGCTCGATCTGGCGACGCAGGCGCTGGTCGTGACGCTCGGCGACGACGACGAGATCTTCCGCGTCACCCTGCCCGCCGGCACGCTGCAGCAGACGCGCCCCGGGCGCTGGGCGTTCAGCGATCGCACCGGCAGCCTGGGCGGCGTGCGCAGCGCCGCCTACGTCGAGCACGGCTCGGGTCAGGCGACGCTGCGGCTGCGCGCCGCGCGCCTCGATCTCGGCGCCGCCGATCGCGTCGATCACTTCATCGCCCTCGGCGTGCGCGCCGGCAGCTGGCAGGTCGACGAAGCGGCGCTGTGGGAATCGACCAGCGCCCGCCTGGCGATGCGACGCTGAGGCGAGGGCACATGCGCGCACTGGTGCGACGCTGGCCGCTGCTGCACTTCCTCGCCGGCGGCGGCGTGCTCTTCCTGCTCGTCGGGCGGCCGGCCACCGCACCGCCGCCGGCCCCGCTCGTCATCGGCGCCGCCGAGGTCACGCGCCTGCGCGACGGCTATCGGCGCGAGACCGGCCTGCCGCCGACGCCGGCCGACGAGGTGGCGTTGATCGACCGCGCGGTGGACGAAGAGCTGCTCTTCCGCGAGGCGCTGGCGCGCGGCCTCGACCGCCACGACCGCAGCGTGCGCCACTGGCTGATCGAGCAGATGCGCGTGCTCGCCGACGACCCCGCCGCCGACGAACAGACGCTCTACCAGCGCGCGCTCGGGCTGGGGCTCGACCGCAACGACCTGGTGGTGCGCCGCATCCTGGTGCAGAAGATGCGCCTGCTGGCCGCGCGCGCCGGCGAGTCGACGGTCGACGAGGACGAGCTGCGCCGCTTCTACCGCGATCACGCCGGCGACTACCGCCAGCCGGATCGCGTCGACCTGCAACAGGTCTTCCTGCGCCGCGCGCACGACGGCGGCGATGCCGACAGCGCGCAGCGCCTGCTGGTCGGACTGCGCGCCGGCGACGACCACACGGCCGTGCCGGCCGGCGATGCGTTCCCGCTGCCGCGCCGGCTCACCGGTCAGTCGCGGGCGCAACTGGAGAAGGCGTTCGGCGCCGGATTCGCGGCGCAGGTGATGTCAGGCACGCCGGGTACCTGGATCGGTCCGCTCGACTCGCCTTACGGCGCGCACCTGGTGCGCGTCGAGGCGCACCGGAACGGCGCCGTCGCGCCATTCGAGGCGGTGCGCGGCCAGGTGCTGGAGCGCTGGCGCGAACAGCGGCGGCGCGAGCGCCTCGCCGCGCTGCTTGCCGAGCTGCGCCGGCGCCAGCCGCTGCGCGTCGAGTCGGCCGCCTGGCAGCAGCGGAGCACGACATGAGCCCGTCCCGCGCCGGGCTGGCGCTGGTGCTGCTGAGCCTCGGGCTGCTGGCGCCGGAACGCGCCGTCGCGCACGGCCTCGAACCGGCGCTGCTGGCGCTGCGCGAGACGCAGCCGGGGCGGTTCGACGTCGTCTGGCGCTCCTCGGCGCTGCGCCTGCCCGGCGCCACCGTCGCGCCGCGGCTGCCGGAGCGCTGCCGCGAGATCACGTCGCCGACGGTGCTCGACGAGGGCGATCGGCTGCGCGTCACCTGGGCGGTCGACTGCGGCGCCGACGGGCTGGTCGGCGCGCGGATCGGCGTCGACGACCTCGCCCCGGCGGCGATCACCGCCCTGCTGCGCATCGAGCCGCGCAGCGGCCGGACGGTCGAGGCGGTGCTGACCGCGCGCGCCCCGACCTACGTCGTGCCGGCGAGCCCGAGCGCCTGGCAGGTGTGGCGCGACGAGGTCGCGCTCGGCGTCGAGCACATCCTCAGCGGCCCCGATCACGTGCTGTTCATCCTCGGCCTGTTGCTGCTGGTCTCCTCGTGGCGCCAGCTGGTGCAGACGATCACCGCCTTCACCCTCGGCCACAGCATCACGCTGTCGCTCGCGGCGCTGCAGATCGCCGCGCCGCCGCCGCGGCCGACCGAACTGCTGATCGCGCTCAGCGTGCTGTTGCTGGCCGTCGAGCTGGCGCGCGGCCCGCACGCCGGCTCGACGCTGCGCCGCTTCCCCTGGGCGATGGCGATCGCCTTCGGCCTGCTGCACGGCTTCGGCTTCGCCGGCGCGCTGGTCGATGCCGGACTGCCGCGCGGCGACGTTCCGCTCGCCCTGCTCGGTTTCAACCTCGGCATCGAAGCCGGCCAGCTGGCGCTGGTCGGCACCGCGCTGCTCGCCGCCGCGCTGGTGACGCGGCGCGTGCCGCGGCTCGCCACCTGGGGCCGCCTGCCGGCCGTCTACACGATCGGCATTCTGGCCGCCTTCTGGTGCTTCCAACGCGCCGCGCTGTGGCTCGGCTGACCGGTCCGGAGGATCCCATGGCACTCCCCACCCCGCTGCGCATCGTCGGCGTGCCCGGCTCGCCCTACAGCCGCAAGCTGCGCGCCGTGCTGCGCTACCGGCGCATCGCGCACGCCTGGGTGCACATCAATTCGCCGGAGGCGCAGGCGCTGCCGCGGCCGCGCGTCGAGCTGCTGCCGCAGCTCATCCTCGCGGCCGACGACGGCACGCTGCGCGCCGAGGTCGACTCGACGCCGCTGATCCGGCGGCTCGAAGCGGAGGCGAGCGCGCGCTCGGTGATCCCGCCCGATCCGCTGGTCGCCTGCCTCGACGCGCTGCTGGAGGACTACGCCGACGAGTGGCTGACCAAGGCGATGTTCCACTACCGCTGGGCCTTCAAGGCCGACATCGCCCACGCCGCCGCGCTGCTGCCGCGCTGGTCGAATCCGAGCATTCCGAACGAGCAGGCGCGCTACTTCGGCGAACAGTTCGCCCAGCGCCAGATCGGGCGCCTCGGCGTCGTCGGCTCCAATCCGGTCACCGCGCCGGTCATCGAGGCGAGCTACCTGCGCCTGCTGCACCTGCTCGACGAGCGGCTCGGCGCGGCGCGCTTCGTCTTCGGCGACCGCCCGTCGGCGGCCGACTTCGGCCTCTACGGCCAACTGACGCAGTTGGCCGGCTTCGATCCCACCCCGCGCGCGCTGGCGCTCGCCGAGGCGCCGCGCCTCATCGCCTGGGTCGACCTGGTCGACGATCTCTCCGGCCTCGAGCCGCAGGCCTCCGACTGGCTCGATCGCGCCGGCGCCGTGGCAGCCATCCGCCCGCTGCTGGAGGAGATCGGGCGTGTGTACGTGCCCTTCCTGCTCGCCAACGCCGCCGCGCTCGCCGCCGGCGCCGAGCAGGTCGAGTGTACGATCGACGGCCAGCGCTGGGTGCAGCGGCCATTCCCCTACCAGGGCAAATGCCTGGTCTGGCTGCGCGAGGGATTCGCCGCCCTGCCGTCCGACGCGCGCCGCGAAGCCGCCGCGCTACTGGCCGAGACCGGCTGCGGCGGGTTGCTCGCGTAGAGGCCGCCGCGCCGGCGGCCGGCGGGGGCGCGCACGATTTTCCCTTTCGCTGACTCCGCTCGATCTGTTAGCCGACGGGGCGGGGGGACGAATTGGTGAACACCGTTGCGTCGTGTGCGGCAGCGCTCGCGCTCTGCCTCGCGGTGGCCGGCCGGGCCGCCGCCATCACCATCACCTACGTGAACGTCGGGCCGGCCGACTCGCGCGTCTGCGTCGGTTTCGCCAACGACGCCTCGGGAAACCTGACCAGCGACCTGGTCGTGCAGCCGTCGGCGGCGAGTCGCAACGACACGGTCTACGGCCCTCTGCCGCCGCCGCTGACGCTGCCGAGCTTCGATGCGATGGCGTACGCCGCCGCCGAGCTGGGCACCAATCTCAACGCGCCGCTGGGCACCGGCGTGCGCTCGGTGTTCGCGCCGCTCAACCTCACCTTCTTCCAGGCGCACGGCGAAACGCTGGCCGCGAGCGGCAGCTATTCCAGCCAGGCGTTCGCATTCTCCGGCAACACCACGTCGACGGCGCCGACCCATTGGGTCGTGCACGTCGATCCGAGCGGCAGCGAGACCGCCGGCACGCCGGCCGACGTGACCATCACCGGCAGCATCTCCGGATCGGTCGCGGTCGCCGGCAGCAGTCTCGCCGATGCGAGCTGGCAGGTCGCCACGGCTGGCTTCGGCACGGTGATGAGCGGCACCGCCAGCCAGTCGACCCCCGGCAGCACCGGGTTCAGCGACGGCGGCACGCTGACCTTCACCCTGCCGCTCGGCAGCACCTTCGATCTGTTGGTCGACTACCAGCTGTCGGCCTCCGGCAGCGGCGCCGGCGCCGACTCGACCAGCGAGGTGGCCGCGTCGCTGGTGCAGATCTCGGCGGTGCTGACCCCGCCCGCGATGTTCGCGCCGGTGAGTGGGCTGAAGCTCCTGATGCAGGACCGCTACGCCGGCGCCGGCAGAGCCAAGGCGCTCCTGGTGCTGAAGGACGCCACGCCCGGCAGCATCGCCAAGGGCGCGGCCGCCGCCCCGCCCGGCCTGACCGGGACCGTCGAACTCTACCAGGTAGCGAACCCCGCCAACCGCGCCGTCTACGACCTCGCCGCCGCCGGCTGGTCGCGCAACGGCACCGCGGCGGCGAAATACGTCAATGGCGCGGCCGCCAGCGGCGGCGCCGGGGCGAAGAAGCTGCTGATCAAGCCCGACAAGGCGCTCAAGTTCCTCGCCGCCAATCTCGGCGACGGCGACGCCGCCAGCGGCGACCAAGGCGTCGGCGATCTCGACCTGACCGCGTTGACCGCCTCCGACTCGATCCGCGCCGTGGTGACGATCGTCAACGCCGCCGACAGCTCGACGCATCGCATGTGCGCGCAGTTCGACTCGCCCGCGATCACCCCGATCATGGGCGGCAGCGGCCTCAAGCTGCTGTCGACAACCGCCAGCCTGCCGGTGTCGTGCCCATAGACGCCGGACACCGCGCGCACCTGGCGATCGCCGCCCATCTGTGGTTGCCTGCGCCGCCATGACGAACCAACGCTTTCGCACCGGCATCGCCGTGCTCGGCGGCTTCTTCACCCTGCAGGGCATCGCCTGGCTGGTGGCCCCCGGCCTCGCCGCCTCCGGGCTGGGCATGCCGCTGCTCGACGGCATGGCGCGCAGCACCCAGATCGGCGACTTCGCCTCGTTCTTCCTCATCGCCGGGCTCTCCATGCTGGTCGGCAGCCAACCCGGCCGCGCCCGCGTGCTCTACTTTCCGGCGGCGCTGATCGGCGCCTCCTCGATCACCCGCACGCTCGCCTGGCTGCTGCACGGCGCCGACTTTGCCGCGCTGTTCATCGCCATCGAGATCGCCACCGGCGTGCTGCTCTACCGCGCCGCGACCCGGCTCGACGCGTAGTCGTCCGCGCCGCGTCGATTCCCGCTCCGTCCGTTCGACTCACCGGCGGAGGAGCGCGATGCAGTACCTGCTGCTGAGCTACGCGAACGAGGACGAGCTCGACGCCATTCCGCCGGACCAGCTCGGCGCGGTGACGGATGCGATCGACCGGGTGGTGCAGGACACCATGCGCGGCGGCCAGCTGCGCGCGCTCGGCCGCTTGCAGCCGACCGCCGCAGCGACCACCGTGCGCGAACGCCGCGGCACGCTGCTGACCACCGACGGCCCGTTCGCCGAGACGCGTGAGCAGCTCGGCGGCTTCTACCTGATCGAGTGCGCCGACCTCGACGAAGCGCTCGACGTCGCCCGCCGCCTCGCCGCCTGCCGCGCCGGCAGCCTCATCGAAGTACGCCCGTTGCGGCCGTCGTTCCACGATTGAAGCCGCGGCCGCGCTCGTCAGGCGCTCGGCGTCGCGCAGCGACGCCGAGCATGTGACGATCGCGGCATCGGCTGTTCCGTGGCGCGGGCTCTCACTCGCCGTAGCGCAAGGCTCAGCCGCCGGTCGAGCGGCGCGTCGGCTGCTCGTACAGGCGGTAGGCGGTCTCGAACATGCCGAGGGCGCGGTAGGTGTGCTGCGCGTGATGGTTCTCCTGCTCGACGTAGAGGCGCAGACCGCAGACCTCGGGCTGCCGCGCCGCCAGGCGGCGGACGTGCTCGTGCAAGCGCCGGTAGAATCCGCGGCGCCGATGGCCGGGCCGCACGTACACGCTCTGGATCCACCAGAACCAGCCGTTGCGCCATTCGCTCCATTCGAGCGTCAGCATGAGCGAGGCGACCACGGCGCCCTCCGCCTCGACGACGAATACGCGCGCGCGCGCCGCGTCGGCCAGCATGGCGTCGACGCCGGCGCGCAGCGTCGCCCGGTCGAGACCCTTGTCCTCGGTCTCCTGCGCCATCGCGGCGGCGAACTCGACCAGCACCTCGCGGTCCCCAGGCAACGCCGCGCGCACCACCGCGCCGTCGGCCGCGGCCTCCGGGGTGAACGCCGCCATGCCAGCCAGCGCGCCGGCGAGCACCTCGCGCGCCCGCGCACAGACCGTCTCCTGCCAGTCGGCGTCGGTGAGAAAGAACGCGTCGCGCATCTGCTGCGCGATGGCGCGTCCGCGCGCCGAGTCGCGCGCGCCATGGTGGTGCAGCCAGTTGTCCGCCTGCACGGCAAGCATCACCTCGTGCATCGGCAGCGTGCCGAACTCCAGCACGACGCCGACCGCCGCCGCCGGCGCCTGCGCGCTGAACGCCGGACCCATCAGCCCGCTGACCAGCAACGCGTCGGCGCCGCCGTCCGGGCTGACGCGCACCACATCCGGCCACCACGCGTGCGACAGGCGCGCGTCGATGCTCTCGTCGCGCGCCGTCTGCAGCACCAGGCCGAGGCCGCGCGGGCCGAGGCCCGAATGCAGGTCGATGTACACCGCCAACTCGGCGCGCCCGGCGTGCGCCGCCCACACCTCGCGCAGCACGCGGTTCGACCACACCGGCGTCACGCCGCCGTACTGCAGGCCGCGCGGATGGCGGTACTGGCCGCCCGACAGGGCGCGGTAGACCGCCTCCGGCCCGTGCTCGCGCTGAAAGTCGGCCACCGCGGCGACGAAGGCGCCGATGTCCTCCGGCTCCAGCGCGGCAGGATTCAGCACCGCGTCGAGTCGGTCGTAGTCCGGGTTCTCGGGATGCGGCGCGGCATGGTCGAGGAAATTGCGGTTGAGGTCGACGTTGTCCTCGTTGACGCGCCGGCCCCAGGCGAAGCCCCACGGGTTCGCTGCATGGATCAGCACCAGCGCGACACCGTCCGGCAGGCGCCCCGCCAGCCCGTCGCGCAGCAGGTAGGTCTGGATGCCGGAGCCGCAGAAGCCCTCGACGCCATGCGTGCCGGAGGCGACGAACACCACGCGGCGCGCGTCGGGCGCGCCGAAGCGCGCCGTGTCGAGGAAGAGCGGTGCGCCGTCGGGGCCGGGCAGCGGGTGGCGATACGAGCGCAGCTCGCCGCCGGCGGACGCCGCGGCGGCGAGACACGCGGCGCGCGCGGCCGCATAGCTGTCGGAAAAGGCGGCGGCGGCATCGGTCATCGCAATCCTCCGTCGTGCGTCAGCCGCCCGCCGCACACCGTGCGCAGCACGCGCAACGCGCCGATGCGCTCCGGCGCGACGCGCAGCGGGTCGTCGCTCAGCACCACCAGGTCGGCGCGCTTGCCGGGCGCCAGCGTGCCCATCTCGCGCTCGGCGAACTGCGCCCAGGCGGCGTCGCGGGTGAAGAGGCGCAGCGCCTGTTCCGGCGTCAGCGCCTCGTGCGTCTCGAACCCCTCGCGCGTCACGCAGCACTGGATGGCGTGCAGCACGTCGGTCGACTCGACCGGCGCGTCCGACGCGCCGGCGACGACGATCCCGGCCTCGACCAGCGAGCGCAGCGGATAGGTGTAGCGCGCCCGCTCGGGGCCGAGCCGGCGATGCAGCCAGTGTTTCTCGGAATGGATGAACAACGGCTGGGTCGAGACCACCAGGCCGAGGCGCCGCAGCCGCGGAACCAGCGCCGGCGCCACCAGCGAGGCGTGCTCCAGGCGGTGGCGGTGGTCGTCGCGCGGGCGCTCGGCGAGCAACTGCTCGAACAGCGCGACGCAGCGCTCCACCGCCGCGTCGCCGATCGCGTGCACGCAGATCTGCAGGCCGGCGTCGTGCGCGGCGCGCATGCGGGCGAGGATCTCGTCCTCGCCGAGCGTCATGTAGCCGCGCGCCTCGGGCCGATCGCTGAACGGCTCGTGCATGCAGGCGGTGCAGCTGCCGAAGGTGCCGTCGGAGAAGATCTTGAAGCCGCCGACGCGATGTCCGGCGGCGGGATCGTGCAGCGGCGACTGACGCGCCGCGACCGCGCCCTCGACCGTGCGGCCGATGAGGATCGAGTAGATCGAGAACGGCGCCTGGGCGAGCAGCACCTGCATCGCCATCGACTCGAGGCGGCCGCTGGCGCCGCCGGGGCCCTCCTCGTCGGTCTGCAGGATGGCGCCGATGGCGGTGATGCCGTGCGCGGCGAGGCGCGCGAAGGTGCGGTCGGCGGTGGCGGTGAGACGCGCCAGGCCGGGGGACGGCACGGCGCCGAACAGGCGCTGCGCGGCCGCCTCGCGGCAGACGCCGTTCGGCGCGCCGTCGGCGTCGCGCTCGATCTGGCCGCCGGGTGGATCGGCGCTGCGCGCGTCGATGCCGGCGGCGGCGAGCGCCAGGCTGTTGCCGCAGGCGCTGTGGCCGTCGTGCTTCATGACCACGACCGGGTGGCTGGCGCACGCGGCATCGAGCTCCTGGCGGGTCGGCAGGCGGCGCTCGGCGAGGTCGGCGTCCTCCAGCTGCAGGCCGACCAACCATTCGTCCTCCTGCAGGCGCGCCGCGGCATCGCGCAGCCGCGCCTGCACCGCTGCGATCGAGTCGACGCCGCGCAGGTCGGCGTGCATGTCGAAGTAGAGCAGCCCGATCGGATGCAGATGCGTGTCGATGAAGCCGGGCAGCAGGCAGGCGCCGGCGAGGTTCACCTCCTCGACCTGGTGGACGCCGGCACTGCGCAGCGCGGCGCGGCACTGCGCCTCGGCGCCGACCGCGATGATGCGGGAGCCGTGCGTCGCCAGCGCCGCGGCGCGTGGCGCCGCGTTGCCGAGCGTCAGCACGCTGCCATTGCGGTAGAGCGTGCCGGCGCTCATTGCTGGCGCACCAGCGTCACCGGCGGCGCGCTGGCATAGCGCTCCAGCGCCGCCTCGTCGAGCGTCACGCCGAGACCGGGGCCGGCCGGCACGCGCACGACGCCGCCCGAGTAGTCGAGCGACTCGACGATCAGATCGTCTTCCAGCATGACGTGGCCGAACAGCTCCATGGCGTGGCCGAGCAGCGGCGCGCGCGCCGCGCCGAGGTGCACCTGCGCCGCCGAGGCGATACCGAGCGGCTGGTTGTGCAGGATCGTTCCCAGGCCGCGTCGCGCCGCGTAGTCGATGGCGCGCAGCGCGGCGGTGATGCCGCCGGGGCGCTCGGTGTTGACGCCGAGGATGCGCACCGCGTCGAGCTCGGCGAGGGCGGTGAAGTCGGTGAGCGAGAAGCAGCCCTCGTGCGCCATCAGCGGCACCGACACGGCGCGCTGCACGCGCGCCATGCCGAGCCAGTCGCTGGCGCGCACCGGCTGCTCGGCGCAGTCGATGCCGAACGGCGCGATGGCGTTGATCGCCTGCACCGCGACGTCCGGGGCATAGGCCTGGTTGTAGTCGACGCGCAGCCGCGCTTCGGCGCCGAGTGCCTCGCGCATCGCGCCGACCACGGCGCGGTCGGCGGCGACGCCGCCGCCCAGCTTGAGGCGAAACGTCGCGGTGCCGTTCTGCTGGAAGAACTGCGCCAGCTCGACCATGTACGCGATGTCGGCCATCGGGATCAGCGCCGCCAGCGGCAGCGCGTCGGCGCAGCGGCCGCCCATGAAATCGTGCGCCGGGCGCTGCGCGACGTGGCCCATGAGGTCGTAGCAGGCCATGTCGAGCAGCCCCTTGGCGACCTCGCTGCGCGCCACGTTGGCGTCGAGCCGGGCGCGCAGCGGCTCGACGTCGAACGGGCTGGCGCCGAGCACGTAGCGGCCCAGGCCGTGACGGACCGCGTCCACCACCTGCGCCGGCGAGACGCCGGTCTCCGGCAGCCAGACGAAAGCCTCGCCGACGCCGCGCGCGCCGTCCTCGGCGGTCAGTCGGACGATGACGAAGTCGCCGCCGAGCCACGCCTCCTCGGCGGGAATCGCCATGCCGAGCCCGCTCGCCGAGCGCCCCATCGCCTCGCGCACCGCGGCGCGAAACGGCACGTGCAGCTGGAAGAGCTCGAGGCGCTCGATGCGCGGCCCGCGGATGGGTTGCGTCACCCGCTGGCGTCTAGCCGGGGCGGCGTGCGCTTGTCGAGGCGGCCGGACGCGCGGCGATTCACCACCACGACACGACGGCACAACGGACCACAGCATCGTTGTGTCGTGGTGGTGAAACGGCGCTCCGGTCGATAGGGGTGACGACGGTGCGCACAATCCTGACAGCCTGTCTCGCGGCCGTGCTGGGTGTGGCGCGGATCGGCGCCGCGCAGGACTGGACGCCGCCGCCCGAGCCGGCAGTGGCGCCAGCGCTGCCGGACGCGCGCGAGCTCGACGGCGACGGCGACCAGGTCGACGACCGACTGGATGCGGAGCTGCGCGCGCTGCGCCAAGCGGCGCGGAGCGGCGACCGGCAGCGCGCGCTGGCGCGCATGGCCACCGCGATCCCGGTCGAGCTGGTCTTTTCGCGCCAGGTAACGCAGGCGCAGATCGATGCCTTTCTCCGCCTCGGCGGCAGCATCGACCATCTCTACCAGGCGGTCAGCTACGGATGGATCGGCCACATCCGGCTCGACCAGGTCGACGCGCTGCCAGCGGCGCTCGGCGCAACGCTGCTCTCGGTCGGCATCGGCCCAGCCGCGAGTCTGCACCTCGACGAAGCGACGCGCGGCGGCCGGGTGCGGCCGGTGTGGGCGCCGGGCTTTGCCGGCAGCACCAGCGGCTATTCGGGCGATCCGAGCATCGTCATCGCCGTCGTCGACACCGGTATCGACGACTCGCATCCGGATCTCGCCGGGCGCATGGCGTTCTGGAAGGACTACACGGCGAATCGCGAGCCCGAGCCGTACGATCGCATCGGCCACGGCACCTCGGTGGCCGGGGTCGCGCTGGGCAGCGGCGCCGCGTTCGGGCTCGGGCCGGGGCCGCTCACGTACACCAGCGATGTCGACCTGTTCGGCGCCTCCCCCGGCGAGTACGGCAGCGGGCCGATCCACCTGCCCGCCGGGCCGCTGAGCTTTACCATGCAGACGACCTGGCGCGGCACCGGGCAGACGACGCTCCGCCTGCGCTCGCAGGCCGACGGCGCCACCTCGCCTCCCGAGCAGGATCCGCTGGTCGGCGCGCCGGTCACCGGCGTCTCCGGCGTCTCGTCGTCGTTCGACTTCACCGCCGAAGCGGGCCGCCACTACGCCAGCAGCGTCGAGCAGACGGGCTCCATCGCCAACCTCGCCACCGTGCACACGGTGGCGCCCTATCCGGCGGTCGGCGACGGCTTCAACGCGCTGCGCGGCGTCGCGCCGTTTTGCGGCTGGGCCGGCCTCAAGACGTTCAACGAGAGTACCGGGCGGGCCGAAGCGACCAACATCTACAAGGCGCTCGACGACCTCGTCCGCCTGCGCATCGAGCACAACATCAAGGTCGTCAACCTGAGCTTCGGCCTGACCGGCGACGACCGCACCGACGCCAGGGAGCGGAGCAAGGTGAACACGCTGGTGGCCAACGGCATCGTCGTGGTGGCGTCGGCCGGCAACCAGGGCGCCGCGAGCGGCAGCCGCGTCATCTCCGATCCGGCGCGCGCCGCCAAGGTCATCACCGTGGGAGCGGCGAACGACGCCAACCAGCTGACGCGCTACACCAGCCTCGGCTTTCCGTCGCCGCGCGGCGACGAGGATCGCAAGCCCGACCTGATCGCCGCCGGTGGGGCGGGCAACTACTCCGGCATCCTGATGCCGGACGCGAACGACAACGACGCCCTGAGCAGCCGCGGCAACCCGATCCCGCTCGCCAGTCTCGCCGACCAGGCGCCCGACGACTACACGGTGTCGAGCGGCACCTCCTTTGCCGCGCCGCTGGTCGCCGGAGCCGCGGCGCTGGTGATCGACGCCCTGCAGCGCGGCGGGCTGGCGTGGAACTTTCGCTCCGCCGCGCATCCGCTGCTGGTGAAGATGCTGCTCTGCGCCGCCGCGACGGAGAGCAACACGACGCGCGCCGGCACTGGCGACGATCCGACGCTCGGGCGGGCCGAGCAGCCGAAGGATCTCAACGAGGGCTACGGCCTGCTCAACGCCGACGCGGCGGTGGAGGCCGCGGCGCTGCGCTACGGCGGCGGCCGATGGAGCGGCGCGACCTCCGGCGGCCGCTTCGACCGGCGCGCGTGGGGTCGCCGGATCGACCTGCAGGCGGGCGCGGTCGTCGACCTGTCCCTCGGCATGTCGAGTGGCGCCGACTTCGACCTCTACCTGTATTCCGCGACCCCCGACGCGAAGGGCAATCCGGTGATCCTCGCCGCCAGCGACCGGGCACGCCCCGGCATCGACGAGCACCTGCACTACGAAGCGCGCACGGCGGGTAGCGCGTATCTCTTCGTCAAGCGGGTCAGCAGCAGCGGCAGCTGGTCCCTGTGCGACGGCAGCGCGGCGTGTGGCTGCGCCGGCGATTGCGACGGCGACGGCCTGGTGACCATCGCCGAGTTGGTGCGCGGCGTCAGCAGCGCCCTGGCGTCGACGGCGCAGGAGTCGTGCCCGGGCCTCGACGCGGACGGCGACGGCCGGGTCGGCATCGACGAGTTGGTGCGCGCCGTCGGCAATGCCGTCGGCGAGTGCCCGGGCGCCTAGCCGCGCACCGCCGCCGCCGACTGGTCGCCCCCGCCCCGCGATGGTAGGCGGAGCGCAACATCCAACCCGGGAGGATCCCATGGAGCTGAAAGGCGGCTGTTACTGTGGCGCGCTGCGCTACGAGGCGAGCGGCGATCCGCTCTTCAAGGGGCAATGCCACTGCCGCGAGTGCCAGTACATCTCCGGCGGACAACCGAACATGGTGATGGCGATGGCCGAGCCCGGCTTCCGGTACAGCCAGGGCACGCCGAAGCAGTTCAAGCGCAAGGACCTGGCCGATCCGGTGACGCGCGAGTTCTGCGGCGAGTGCGGCACCCATATCCTGACCCGCACCTCGCGGGTGCCGGGCACCGTGCTGCTCAAGGTCGGCACGTTCGACGACCCGAGCCTCTTCGGCGGCCCGCAGATGGTGATCTTCACCGTCGACAAGCAGAGCTTCCACCACGTGCCGGAGGGCGTGCCGGCCTTCGAGCGCACGCCGGGGTGAGGACGCCATGGCTCTCCAGCGTTTCGGCTTCATCGTCATGGGCCCGGGCTACGACCCGGCCGAGCACACCGCCACGCTCGCTTCGCCGCTGATCACGACGACGGTGGTCGGCGTTCCGAACCAGGAACAGGCACTGCCGGTGGCGCGGCAGATGGTCCGCGACGGCGTGCAGCTCATCGAGCTGTGCGGCGGTTTCGGTCCGCTGTGGACGGCGCGCGTCCTGGAAGCGATCGAGCACAAGGTGCCGGTCGGCTCGGTGTCGTACGGTCCCGAGGCGATCGACCAGATGCACGCGCTGTTCGCCGATTAGCGCTTGCCTTTCCCCAGCGCGGGCGGCGTAGAAAGAACGATGGCCGGGGCGGCACGTCGCCCCGGCCTGTCTCATAAGGGGGTCTCTCGTGGTGGCACTTCGACGACTCGCCGGGTGGCGGGGATGGGCACTGAGCGCCGCGCTGCTGGCGCTGGGCATGGCGGCGACCGCACCGGCGGACGAGCGCCTGGTGCAGGGCAAGCTGCTGGCGGTGAAGGATCCGAAGCCGGGCGACCCGAGCAAGCGCTCGCTCAAGCTGCGCGCGGTCGAGAAGCAGAGCAGCGACGTGGTCAGCGGCGATCCGACCCTGCCGCTCGGCGCCGGCGGCGCGGTGGTGGAGGTGGCGGTCAACGGCGCCGTCGACTCGGCGCAGATCTACCAGCTGCCGCAGGGCACCCGCGCCGACGGCGACCCGTTCTGGAGCGCCTCGAGCGGCGGTTTCCGCTACGCCGACCCGGACGGCGAGCAGGGCCCGGTGGCGGCGGTAAGACTGGAGCGCTCGAGCGGCGGCGCACTGAAGATGTCGGTCGACCTGCGCGGCAGGCACGCGGCGCTCGACATCGTGCCCCCCAACCTCGGCACCGACGGCTTCGTCGCGCTGCGCCTGTCGGGCGGTGATCGCTACTGCGCCGGCTTCGGCCCCGACGCGAAGCAGAAGAACAAGGGCGCGCAGCTGTGGCTGGCGCGCCAGGCGCCGGCCGAGACCTGCGGCACGCCGGCGGTGACCAGCGGCGACTTCCTCGCGCTCAGCTACAACGTCGCCGGCCTGCCGGAGGGCATCTCCGGCTCACACCCGGCGGTGAACACGGCGCAGATCAGCCCCAAGCTCAACGCCTACGATCTGGTGGTCGTGCAGGAGAGCTGGCAGACCCCGGATCCGAACCCGCTCGCGCCGCTGCGCGTCTACCACGAGATCCTCGCCGCCGACGCCACCCACCCGTACAAATCGGTGCCGGTGCCGCTGCCGCTCGGCGCCAATCCGGCGCGCCCGAGCGCGCTGGTCAGCGACGGCGTCAACGTCTTCTCGCGCTTCCCGTTCACCAACGTCGTCCACCAGCCGTGGGCGGAGTGCTGGGACACCGCCGCCGACTGCCTGGCAATGAAGGGCTTCATGCTGGCGCGCACCACGGTCGCACCGGGGGTGACGATCGACGTCTACGACCTGCACAACGAGGCCGGAAGCGATCCCGAGGACGACACGGTGCGCACCAACGACATGGCGCAGCTCGCCGCCTTCATCAACGCCCACTCGGCCGGCAACGCGGTCATCGTCGGCGGCGACTTCAACCTGCACACCAACGAAGAGCCCGACTCCACCATCTTCCAGCAGCTGCTCGCCGCCACCGGACTCACCGACGTGTGCGCGCACCTGTCGTGCCCGTCGCCGGGCCGCATCGACAAGTGGCTGTTCCGCAGCAGCGACGCGATCAGCATCACGCCGCTCAGCTGGCAGTTCGAGACCGAGGTCTTCAAGGACAGCATGGGCGAGCAGCTCAGCGACCACGAGGCGCTGGCGGTGCGCTTCGGCTGGGCGTTGAACCCGTGAAGGAGGCTGTCAGGCGGTTAGGCTGTTAGTGCCGCCACCGGCCGCACCGGATCTGAGGTCCGCTTGGTGTCTTGGTGCCTTGGTGGTTGGCCTTGCTCCTGTGCGTGAAGTTTCAGGTCGGGGGAGGTTCCCGTAACAGCGTAACAGCCTAAAAGCCTAACAGCCTTTCCCTTACCGCCGCTCCTTTTCCCGTCCCTCGTCCTTCAGCAGGCGCGCGATCTCGCGGGCGATGGCACGGCGGTCGAGCTCCGCCTGCTCGCGCTCGAAGCTGCGCTGCCGGTAGTAGAGCTCCATCGACACCAGGCGGGCGAGCAGCACCGCCGGGAACATCTGGCCGATCAGCGACTCCAGGTTGGCGAGCGAGCGCGCGATCGGGTGCACGGCGATGATGTCGCCGTAGCCCACCGTGGTCAGCGTCGAGAGGCTGAAATAGAGGAACGAGGCCGGCGCCGTGGTGTCGCCGGGCATCGGCGCGGAGTTGCCGAAGGCGTTGGGCAGCAACAGGTTCACGCCGGTGTAGGCGAACTCGAACATCATGCCGATCAGCAGGTAGACGGTGATCGCGCCGAAGATGCGGTTGTAGGTCACCGGCCCTTCGCGAAACACCTGCACGGTGATCAGTCCGGCGAGCAGTGCCACCGCGATCAGCGAGGCGGTGATGTCGGAGAGCCGCATGAGCAGCGAGCTCGACGGGTCGTACCAGTTCACCCAGTGCACGACCTGGGTGATCACCACCACGATGGTGAAGAAGATCACCAGGCCGCGGCTGGACGCGGTGGCGACGACGCCGGAGATGAGGATGAGGGCGAAGACGATCGCCAGGCTCAGGTGGCCGAGCACGCCGACGTCGCGCAGCGGCCCGAGGACGAAGACGTTGACGAGGATGAACGCGAGCAGGACGGCGAGTCCGCCCTCGGCCTTCCAGACGCGCAACAGCGCGGCCGGCGCCGGCTTCGGTCGCGCCATGCGGGCTCAGGGGGTCGCGGCCAGTGCCTGGGCGTCGATCGCCAGCACCTGGTTGCCGGAGGACACGTAGACGCGCCGACCGTCCGGCGTCACCGCCACGTCGCGCGCCTGCGGCACCGAGAGCTGGCCGCGCAGCGTCGCGCTGGCGACGTCGACGACGCTGAACGCGCCGGACGTCTGGCTGGCGACGTACAGCGTGGCGCCATCGGGCGAGATCGCCAGGCCGGTGGGCTGCGAGGGCACGGCCACCGTGTTGGTGACCTGGCGGCTGGTCAGGTCGACGAACGACAGGCTCGGTCCGGTGAGGTTGGCGACGTAGGCGCGGCTGCCGTCGGGCGACAGCACGACGCGGTAGGGATTGCCGTCGACCTTGATCTCCTGGGTGAACAGCTGGGTGGTGGCGTCGAACAGCTGGATGAAGCCGGGCGTGCAGATCTGCTTGCAGCCGACGCTCACCACCGTCTTGCCGTCCGGCGTCACCTTCATGTCCACCGGCCATACCGTCGGCGTCAGCAGGCTGCCCGGTCCGCCGTTCAGGTCGAGGATGCCGAAGCGCTGATTGGCGCGGTTGGCGATGTAGATCGTCTGGTTGTCGGGCGCGACGGCCATGAAGCCGAAGCCGCCGCGCAGCCGCTCGAGGAACATGGTGATCGGCGACTGCAGCGTGTTGGTGCCGGTGTCGAGCTGGTTGAGCATGATCGAGAACAGCGAGGCGACGTAGACGCGCTGGCCGTTCGGCGCCGCCGCGATGCCGGTCGACTGCGGGTTGACCGGCACGTTCGACACCACCGTGTTGCTGGCGGCGTCGATGATCGTCAGCACGCCGTCGCCGGCGGCGTAGACGTGCTGGCCGTTGGGCTCGACGGCGAGCAGCACCGGCGGATTGCTGGCCGGGATGGTCGCCACGATGGCGCTGGGTGGCAGCGTCGAGGTGGTGTTGCCCGCCATGCCGGTGCAGCCGCCGAGTAACAGGGCCACCAACGCCAGGCCGTAGGGGCGCGCCTTGGCGCGCCCGCGCGTCGCGAGGTCTCCGCTGCGCTGCTCCATACTGCCCCCTCGTCAGCCCCGCGGTGGAGCGGGGAACCCGGTCACGGACCCGGCGGCCAGAAGCCGACGTCCACCGGCTGGTCGTTCGCCTCCCACCCGCCGCCGAGCGACTGGTAGAGATCGACGACGGCGAGCAGGCGGTCGCGGTCGATCTGCGCCAGCGTCAGCTCGGCGGGAAACAGCTGCTGCTGGGCCTCCAGCACCTCGAAGTAGGTGGACAGGCCGCCGACGTAGCGCAGCGTCGCCAGCCGCACCGATTCCTTCAGCGCGTCGACCTGCTTGGCCTGCTCGGCGCGCACCTGCTCCAGCTTGCGCTGGTTGATCAGCGCGTTCGACACCTCGCCGAGCGCGGTCAGCACGCTCTGCTGGTACGCCTGCACCTCGGCGTCGTACGCCGCGTTGCTGGCGCGCAGGTTCTCGATCAGCGCGCCGCCCTGGAACAGCGGCCCCATCATCGAGCCGGCGATCTGCCAGATGTTGCCGGGTCCCTGGAACACCTTCTCGATGTCCGAGCTCTGGCCGCCGTACAGCGCGGTGAGACCGATGCGCGGGAAGAAGTTGGCGGTCGCGACGCCGACCGCGGCATTGGCGGCGGCCATGGTCTGCTCGGCCTGCAGGATGTCGGGCCGGCGCTCGAGCAACTGCGACGGCAGCCCGGGCGGAGTCTGCGGCGGCAGCGCGTTCATGGTCAGCAGCGGCTGGCGCGGCACCGGCCCCGGTTCGCGGCCGAGCAGCACGCAGATGGCGTTCTCCTGGATGACGATGCGGCGCTGCAGGTTGGGCACCGCGGCGGCTGCCTGCGCCAGCGCCGCCTTGGCGCGTTCGACCGACAGCTTCGAGTCGACGCCGCCGACGAAGCGGCGGGTGAACAGCTGCACCGTGTCCTCGAACGAGGCGACGGTGCGGGTGGCGATCTCCAGCTCGGCGTCGAGCTCCTGCAGGGTGAAGTAGGCGCCGGCGACGCCGCTCACCAACGACAGGACGACGCCGCGGCGCACGTCGTCGGTGGCGAACAGTTGCGCCTCGGATTGCTCGGTGGCGCGGCGGATGCGACCCCAGACGTCGATCTCCCAGGCGAGCGTGAAGGCGCCGAGGAATTGATTGCCGGTGACGTTGGGAAACTCGGGGCCGATGAAGACGCGGCCGCGCGCCGCGCCGCCCTCGTAGCCCACCTGCGGGAAGAGCGGCGAGGGCGTCACGCCGACGGTGTGCTGCGCCTGCGCGACGCGCGCCACGGCGGTGCGCAGGTCGTAGTTGTTCTTCAGCGTCTCGTCGATCAGGCCGCGCAGCGTCTCGTCGTTGAAGACGTCCCACCACGGCTGATCGGCGAAGGAGGCCGCTTCCGTCGGTCCCATCTGCTCGCGGAACTCGGGCGGCGTCGGCGTTTCCGGCCTGACGAAATCCGGGCCGACCGCGCAGGAAGTCAGAAGAAAGGCCAAAGGCAAAAAGCAAAAGGCAAAAGGCAAAAGGGAGGAACGCGCGCGTTTCGATCCGAACTGCTCGGACACTTTTGCCTTTTGCCTTTTGCTTTTTGCCTTTTGCCTTTCCTCGCCGCGCAGGGAGGTGGCCACCAGCGCGCTCATGACGACTTCTCCGCCGGCGGAGCGGGTGTCGGAGCATGCGACTCGCCGCCGCCGGCGAGCCGTTCCACCAGGTAGAAGCTCACCGGCACGATGAAGATGGCGATCAGCGTCGCCGCCAGCATGCCGCCCATCACCGCGGTGCCGAGCGTCTGGCGGCCGACCGCGCCCGAGCCGCTGGCGATGGCAAGCGGCACGACGCCGAGGATGAAGGCGAAGGCGGTCATCAGGATCGGGCGCAGGCGCAGGCGGGCGCCGGTCAGCGCCGCGTCGATCAGCGGCGTGCCCTTCTCGTATTCGTCCTTGCAGAACTCGACGATCAGGATGGCGTTCTTCGCCGACAGGCCGATGAGCATGACCAGGCCGATCTGCGCGTAGATGTTGTTCTCGAAGGCGCGCAGCCAGAGCGCCAGGAAGGCGCCGAAGACGGCGATCGGGGTGCCGAGCAGCACGCTGAAGGGCAGCGACCAGCTCTCGTACTGCGCCGCCAGGATGAGGAACACCATCAGCAGCGAGAAGCCGAAGATGACGCTCGCCGGCACGCCCTGCTGCGCCACCTTCTCCTGGAAGGACATGCCGTTGTAGTCGTAGCCCATCTCGCGCGGCATGGTCTCGGCGAACACCTGCTCCAGCGCCGCCATCGCCTGGCCGGTGCTGACGCCGGGCTTGGTGCTGATGTTGAGCTGTGCGGCGCGGTACTCGTTGAAGCGCACGGTGAACTCGGGGCCGTTGACGTTCTGCATCTCGACCACGGTGGACAGCGGCACCGGTTGGTTCGAGGAGTTGAGCACGTAGAAGCGGCCGATGTTCTCGGCGCGCGAACGGGCCTCGCCCTCGGCCTGCACGTAGACCTGCCAGACGCGGCCAAAGCGGTTGAAGTAGTTCACGAAGGAGCCGCCCATGAAGGTCTGCAGCGTGCGGTACACCGAGGAGAGCTGCACGGTCTGCTTGAGCACCTTGTCGCGGTCCACCTTGGCGAACATCTGCGGCACGCTCGGAATCAGCGTCGTCATCACCGAGGCGAACTCGGGCCGCTTGTTCAGCGCCGCCATGAAGATCTGCGTCTGCTTGGCGAGGAACGCGACGTCCTGGCCGGAGCGGTCCTCCAGCATGAAGGTCACGCCGCCGGAGGTGCCGACGCCGGGAATCGCCGGCGGTGGGAAGGCGAAGGCGATGGCGCCGGGCAGCTCGCGCAGCTTGAAGTTCACCTCGCGCATGATGACGTCGGCGGTGCGGCCCTTCGGGTCGCGCTCCGACCATGGCGCCAGCGTCACGAAATAGAAGGCGTTGTAGGTCGTGTTCACCTGGCTGAGCAGGCTGAAGCCGGCCACCGTGTTGTAGCTCTGCACGCCGTCGGTCTTGGCGAGCATCGCCTCGATCTGCCGGCAGAGCTCGTCGGTGCGCTGCAGCGACGCCGCCGGCGGCAGCTGGACGTTCATGTAGAAGTAGCCCTGGTCCTCCTCCGGGATGAAGCTCGGCGCCAGCCTGCCGCCGAAGAACGCCGCCAGTGCGGTAACGCCGGCGAGCAGCAGCAGCGCCAGACCCCAGCGCTTGATCAGGTGGTGGCACCAGTTGACGTAGCCCTCGGTGGCGCGGCCGAAGGCGCGGTTGAACCAGCGGAAGAAGGCGCCGAGCGGGCCGCGCGTCTCGGTCTTCGGGCGCAGCAGCAGCGCCGCCAGCGCCGGGCTCAGGGTCAGCGCGTTGAACGCCGAGATGATCACCGAGATGGCGATGGTGAGCGCGAACTGCTGGTACATGAGCCCGGTGATGCCGGGGATGAACGCGGTCGGGATGAACACCGCGGCGAGGATCAGCGCGATGGCGATGACCGGCGACGACACCTCGCTCATCGCCTTGAGGGTCGCCTCCTTCGGCGACAGCCCCTTCTCGATGTGGTGCTCGACCGCCTCGACGACGACGATCGCGTCGTCGACCACCAGGCCGATCGCCAGCACCAGGCCGAACAGCGACAGCGTGTTGATGGAGAAGCCGAGCAGCGGGAAGATCGCGAAGGTGCCGACCAGGGACACCGGCACGGCGAGCAGCGGAATGAGCGTGGCGCGGAAGCCCTGCAGGAAGACGAAGACGACGATGATCACCAGCAGCAGGGCTTCCCACAGCGTCTTGACGATCTCGGCGATGCCCTCGGTGACTGCCAGCGTGGTGTCGAGCGAGACGACGTAGTCGAGGCCGGCGGGGAAGCGCGTCTTCGCCTCCTCCATCAGCGCCTTGGCCTGGTTGACGGTGTCGATCGCGTTGGAGCCGGGCAGTTGGTAGATGGCGATGATTGCCGCCGGCTTGCCGTTCAGGCGGCCCTTCATGCTGTAGGTCTGCGCGCCGAGCTCGATGCGCGCCACGTCCTTCATGCGCACCAGCGAGCCGTCCGGGTTGGCGCGCACGACGATGTCGCCGAACTCCTCCTCGGTCTGCAGGCGGCCCAGGGCGCGCACCGTGTAGGTGTACTGCTGCCCCTTCGGCACCGGCTCGGCGCCGATCTGGCCGGCCGGGTTCACCGTGTTCTGCGCCTTCAGCGCGTCGAGGATCTCGGTGACGGTGATGCCGAGCTTCGACAGGGTGTCGGGGTCGACCCAGAAGCGCATGGCGTACTGGCCGGCGCCGTAGATCGCCACCTGGCCGATGCCGGGCACGCGCGTCATCGGGTCGTTGATGTTGATGTAGGCGTAGTTGGTGAGGAACAGCGCGTCGAATTCGTCGGTCGGCGAGTAGACCGAGAACAGCGCCAGCGGGCTGGTGGTGGCGAGGCGGATGGTGGTGCCGTACTGCGTCACCTCGGCCGGCAGCTGCGACTGCGCCTGCGAGTAGCGCAGCTGCGCCAGCACCTGGTCGATGTTCGGATCGGTGGTGACGTCGTAGTTGACGTACAGGGTCATCTGCCCGTTCGAGGCGTTGACCGAGTACATGTAGATCATGCCGGCGACGCCGCTCATCTGCTGCTCGATCGGCGTCGCCACCGACGCCTCGACGGTGAGCGCGTCGGCGCCGACGTAGGTGGTCGACAGCTGCACCTGCGGCGGCGCGATGTTGGGGAACAGCGCGACGGGCAGCTGCACCATCGCGACCAGGCCGAGGATGGTCATGATGATCGAGATCACCATGGCCACGATCGGCCGCTCGACGAAGAAGCGAGACATACGCGGCGGCGACTCGCTCAGCCGGCCGGCGGGGTGACCGGCGGCAGGGTCGGCGGCGTCGCGGCGGTCGGCCACGGCGTCGCTTCAAGCTTCTCCGGCACGTACGGCTGCACCGCGACCTTCATCCCCGGGCGCACCTTCTGGAAGCCCTCGACGACCACCCGCTCGCCCTTCTGCAGGCCCTCGGTGATCACCCAGTCCTCGTGCGTGCGCGGCCCGACGCTGACGTTGCGGATCTCCACCGTATCGTCGGGGCCGACCACCGTGACCTGGTACTGGCCCTGCAGGTTCTGCACGGCGCGCTGCGACACGACGATGGCGTTCGGCTTGGTCTCGATCACCGCGCGGATCTTGGCATAGCCGCCCGGCCGCAACAGGTTGTCGGGATTCGGAAACAGCGCCTCCAGCGTCAGCGTACCGGTGCGCACCTCGATCTCGCGGCCGATCACCGAGACGCTGCCGCGGTAGCGGTAGACGGTCTCGTCGGCGTTGATCAGCTCCAGGCCGTCGCGCCGCGAGGCCTGCTCGCCCTCGTCCTTGGCGCGCCCCTTGGCGTAGCGCAGATACTCCTGCTCGCTGACCGGGAAGATGACCTTGATGGGATCGAGCGTCGAGACCGTGGTCAGGGTGGTAGTCGGCTCGACCAGGTCGCCGATCTGCGCGATGGCGATGCCCGACACCCCGGCGATCGGCGAGACCACCTTGGTCCAGCCGAGGTTCAGCCGCGCCTGTTCGACCGCCGCCTTGGCGGCCGCCACCGCGGCGATGTTCGCCTCGTTCGCCTGCACGGCGTTGTCGAGCTCCTGTTGGCTGACCGCGCCTTCCTTGGCCAACGGCGTGTAGCGGGCGACGTCGAGCTGCGTCTTGCCGAGCGCCGCCTGGGCCTGCTGCAGGTTGCCGACCGCCTGGTCGAGCTGCGCCTGGAACTCGCGCGGATCGATCTGGAAGAGCAGCTGATTCGCCGCGACGACCGACCCTTCGGTGTAGTTCTTGGTCAACAGGTAGCCCTTCACCTGCGGCTTGATCGCGGCGTTGATGAAGCCGCTCATGGTGCCGACCCACTCGTGGTAGACCGGCACGTCGCGCTGCTCGACGACCTGTACCTGCACGTCGGGCGGCGGCAGCTCGGGGGCTTCCTCTTTCTTACAAGCGGCGAGCAGCGCCAGGAGGGCCAGCGCCAGGCGCCAACCGCGGCCACCCCGCCGGAATGCGAGCTTCATCGAGCCTCCTCCGCTCCGGCGGCGCCGGTTGGGATCCTCACGGCCGCGAGCAAGTAGTCGAATTCGCGGCGATGTCAACGGTATGGATGGGTGATCAGTCGGATTCGGCGGTGGCTTTGAGCCCGACCAGGGCGATCAGCAACAGCGCGACGCAGCACAGGCGCGCCGGGCTGAGCGATTCGCCGAACAGCCAGACGCCTGCCACGACGCTGCCGAGCGCGCCGATTCCCATCCACACCGCATAGGCGGTGCCGAGCGGAATGGTGCGCATCGCCACCGACAGCAGCGCCAGGCTGGCGACCAGGGCGATGCTCACGCCGGCCAGCGCCAGCGCCCGTTGCGGGCCGTCGGCGTACTTGAGCCCGACCGCCCAGGCGATCTCGAACATTCCAGCCAGCAACAGGTAGATCCAGGCCATGACGACTCCCTCTCGCGTCGTCTTGTCCTGACCGGGTACGCCGCGCCTCGTCCGGGCCGCGCCGGACGGCGCGACGCCCCTCCTCTAGCGGATCGAATCGGGCGGGCAAGATGGTGGCTTGTCCGCGTCGCCCGCGTTTGCCACCATCGCCGGTCGGAGGATCGCATGTCGGACGAGCTATTCGAGGACCGCCGCAAGTCGCTGGAAGAGCAGTTTTTCGCCAAGGAGAACGAGCGCCTGCGGCAGAAGCTGAAAGCCACCTTCGAGAAGAAGGCGACGCGCGAGAGCCTCCAGGCCGCCACCGGGATCACTGATGAGCGCGTGCTCGAGGTGTTGCTGGCGATGAACGTCAGCCACCAGACGCTGGCCGCTTTTGCCCTCTTCCCGCTGGTCGCGGTCGCCTGGGCGGACGGCCACCTGGACGAGAGCGAGAGCACCGCGCTGCTGGCCGCGGCGGAAAAGGACGGCCTGCTGCCCGGCACGCCGGGCCGCATCGTGCTCGAGGAATGGCTGAGCCACGCCCCGGGCGAGCCCGGCCGCGCCGCCTGGCACGCCTACGTTCGCGAGCTCAACCGCAAGCTCAACCGCCCCGAGCGCGACAAGGTGCGCGACGAGCTGCTGCGCCGCGCCCGCTCCGTCGCCGAGGCGAGCGGCGGCATTCTCGGCCTCGGCAAGGTGTCGTCGAACGAGCAGAAGGTGCTCGACGAGATCGCCCAGGCGTTCGCCGATTGAGCCCCCTCCCAACCCTCCCCCGCCAACGCTGGGGAGGGAGCTCTCGCTCCACGAAGCGGGAAGGGACCTCCGCTTTCTTTACCCGCGCAGCGGGGCAAGGCCAGGATGGGGGCCTTGCTGATCCTACGGGATCATCACCACCCGCCCGAACGCCGCGCGGCTCTCGGCGCGGGCGTGCGCGGCGGCGGCCTCGGCGAGCGGGAAGGTGCGGTCGATGATGACCTGCAGGGCGCCGCTCGCCAGGTCGCGCAGGATGTCGTCGAGCATGGCGCGCACGCGCGCGGTGTGGAAGGCCAGCTCGGCGCCGAGGAAGACGCCGGTCAGCGTGCGGTTGCCGCCCATCAGCGGCTGCGGGTCGATGCGCAGGTCGCCGCGGCTGGAGTTGCCGACGGTGATGGCGCGGCCACGGTAGGCGAGGCAGAGCAGGCTGCGCTGCAGCGTGTCGCCACCGACCGCGTCGACCACCAGGTTCACGCCCGAACCGCCGGTGAGCTCGCTCACCGCCTGGACGAAGTCGACGTCGCGGTAGGCGATGCCGTGGTCGACGCCGAGCGCCTGCAGGCGCTCGAGCTTGGCGGTGCTGGCGGTGGCGAAGACGGTGGCGCCGGCGCGCTTGGCGAGTTGCACGCATGCCAGCCCGACACCGCTGGCCCCCGCCTGGATGAGCACCGTCTCGCCCTTCTGCAGGTGGCCGAACTCGAACAGGCAGTCGTGTGCGGTGCCCCACGGCACCGGCACGCAGGCGGCGTGCTCCAATGACAGCCCGTCGGGCACCAGCCAGGTCTGCGCCGCCGCCACCGACGCCAGCTCGGCGTGCGACCCGTAGAACATCAGCGCCGTGACGCGGTCGCCGATCTTGCGGTCGCTGACCCCCTCGCCGACCTCGCGCACGATGCCGGCGCAGTTGTAGCCGACGATGTGCGGCCGCGACGCCATCGCGCCGCCGTTGCGGTTGCCCAGATCGCCGCCCTCGATACCGATCGCCTTGACCTCGATCAGCACCCCACCCGGCCCGCAGACCGGGTCGGGAACGTCTTCGTAGCGCAGCACGCTCGGCGCACCGGTTTCGTAGTAGACGGCTGCCTTCATCACGTCCTCCTGCGAGTTGCGCTTCTCGCACATCAGGCGGAGCCGATGCGAGCCGTGCCCCCACCCTGACCCTCCCCCGCTCGCGCGGGCGAGGGAAGAGCTTGACCCGGCGCCGCGGGGGGGCGATCTAGCTGGGAGCACCCCACCATCAAAGGAGTCTCGCCATGAAGGAAGCGCTCAAGTTCTACATCGACGGCAAGTGGGTCGATCCGGTGACCCCGAAGACGCTCGACGTCATCAATCCGACCACCGAGGAAGCGATCGGCCGCATCAGCCTGGGCAGCGCGGCGGACGTCGACAAGGCGGTCGCGGCGGCGCGCCGCGCCTTCGAAACGTTCAGCCAGACCACGCGCGAGGAGCGCGTCGCGCTGCTCGAGCGCATCATCGCCGGCTACCAGGCGCGCATGGGCGAGATGGCCGAGACGATCTCGCAGGAGATGGGCGCCCCCATGTGGCTGGCCAACGCCGCGCAGGCCCCCGCCGCGCTGGCGCACTTCTTCCAGGCGCTGCAGATCCTGCAGACCTACGAGTTCGTGCAGAACAAGGGCGGCACGCGCATCGTGCGCGAGCCGGTCGGCGTCTGCGGCTTCATCACGCCGTGGAACTGGCCGGTGAACCAGATCGCCTGCAAGGTCGCCCCGGCGCTGGCCGCCGGCTGCACCATGGTGCTGAAGCCGACCGAGATCGCGCCGCTCAACGCCATCCTGTTCGCCGAGATCCTGCACGACGCCGGCGTCCCGGCGGGTGTGTTCAACCTGGTCAACGGCGACGGCCCGACGGTCGGCGA
>JANRJF010000324.1:0-18825 GCA_033764095.1 Deltaproteobacteria bacterium
GGTCGCGAGCGCCGCGGCGGCGCCGATCCAGGCCGCCTGTCGTACGCGCGCCGGCGTGGCGCGCAGCTCGCGCGCGGCGCGCGGCCCGGCGAGGGCGGCGACGGCGCCGCTCACCGGTCGCCCCGCACGGTGACCACTGCGGTCTGCCCCATGCGGAACGGGTGCGCGGGGTCGCGCTCGTCGAGCTGGATGCGCACCGGGAAGCGCTGCGCCAGACGCACCCAGTTGAGCGTCGGCTGCACCTCGGGCAGCACGCCGACGGTGGCGCCGTTCTGCTGGAAGAGCCCCCAGCCGACGCCCTGCACGGTGCCGCGGAAGCGCCGCTGCGGGTAGCTGATCAGGTAGACGTCGACGGTCATGCCGGGCGCGATGCGGCGCAGGAACGACTCGCGGAAGTTCGCCATCACGAACCACTGGCGGTCGTCGATCAGCGCGAAGATCTCCTGCCCCTGGTTGGCGTACTCGCCGACGGCGATGTTGAGGTTGGTGATCCAGGCGTCGAACGGCGCCCGCACGTAGCAGTAGTCGACGTTGAGTCGCGCGTCGTCCACCGCCGCCTGCGCCGCCTGGCGCCGCGCGTTGACGTCGCCGAGCTGGCCGAGCAGCTCGCGCGCCCGCGCCACTTCGGCGCGGGCGCGCGCCACCGCCGCGGCGCTCGCCGCCGCCTTGCTCTTCGCCTCGACCACCTGGTTGCTGGTGACGTACTGGCCGTTGAGCAGCGGCACCAGGCGGTTGGCGTACTGCGCGGCGTACTCGGCCTCGGCGAGGCGGGCGACCAGCGCCGCCTCGGCGGCGTCCACCGCCTGGCGGTAGCCGCCGATCTCCAGGTCGGTCAGCGCCAGCTTCGCGGTCGCCGCGTCGAGCACCGCCTGGTACGGGCGCGGGTCGACGACGAAGAGCAGGTCGCCCTGGCGCACGAACTGGTTGTCGACGATCGGCAGCTCGACGATCGGGCCGCTGACGTGCGGCGCGATGCCGATGTAGTTGGCGCGCACGTACGCGTCGTCGGTGCGCGGCCAGCGGTAGAGGCTGCGATAGACGACGCCGCCGAGCACCACGGCGCCGACGACGATCGCGACGCCGAGCAGGCGCCCGACGACTCGCAGAGGCAGGCTGTCGCGCGACTCGGCCACCGGCTCACGTCGGGAAGAAGAGCAGCCAGGCGGCGAAGCTGATCAGCAGCGCCAGGCAGGAGTACACCAGCGGCAACGGTCCGAGGTGCGGCTCGAGGCCGCTGCGCGCGAACGCCGGTCGCAGCAGCGCCGCGCCGATCACGCCGCCGAGCAGGCAGAGCATCCAGGCCGGGAAGAAGGCGCCCTCGATGTCGAAGACCGGATCGCAGCCGCTCAGCGCCAGCCCCAACCCGAGCAGCGCGGCGCGCGCTGGTTGACGCCAGGAGCGCATCCGATATGCAGCGCCGCGACCACCCCGACCCATGCGCGCGTCAAAAACACGATTGCGGCTTGCGAGTAAAGCTGAGATCCCGCGCGCTGCCGCGTTGCCCCCCGATGAACCCCCCTGTGAAAAAGGGGGGCAGGGGGGATTTTCTCCTCGCGCTCGCCCACTGCTCGCGCTGCTGGCGATTCTGGTCGCCTGCGGCGCGCAGCGCCCGCCGCAGGATCCGCGCGACGCCTGGCATCCCGTCGAGCAACTGGCGCCGTCGGCGCCCGATCGCAGCTGGGAGCCGCCGGCGCCGGCGGCCAGCTATCGTCCGCCCAGCGACGCGTGGCGCGCCGGCGACCAGCTGCGCGCGCTACCCGATGCGACCACCACCTACGATCTGCCGGCGCTGGTCGACCTGGCGCTGCGCGACAACCCGACGACGCGCGGCAGTTGGGAGACGGCGCGCGCCGCCGCGGCCCGCTACGGGCAGTCGCTGGCGCCGTACTACCCGACCGTCGGCCTGACGGCGCGCATCAGCCCCAATCAGCGCGTGCTGGAGCCGAGCACCGACGACGCGTTGGCGCTGCGCTGGGACAAGTACGAGCCGTCGGTGGTGCTCACCTACACGCTGCTCGACTTCGGCCGCCGCGCGCAGACCGCCGAGCGCGCCCGCCAGCAGCTGGTCGCCGCCAACTTCGCCTTCAACCGCACCATGCAGGACATCGTCTTCGGCGTGCAGTCGGCCTACTACCAGCTCGACGCGACGCAGTCGCTGCGGGTGGCCGCGGAGCAGAACCTGGCGCTGGCGCGCACCGTGCTCGCCGCCGCCGACGCGCGCCTCGCCGTCGGCCTGGCGACCAAGCCCGAGCAGCTGCTCGCCAAGCAGGTCGAGACGCGCGCCGTCTACGAGTTGGAGAATGCCAAGGTGGCGGTGCAGAACGCGCAGGCCGGCCTGGCGCTGGCGCTCGGCGTGCCGGCCAACGCGCCGCTGGCGATCGAGAGCCTCGCCGAGCAGCCGCTGCCGCCCGAGCTGGAGCACGAGGTGGACGCGTTCATCGACAACGCGCTCAGCGACCGCCCCGACCTCGCCGCGCGCCTCGCCGACCTGCGCGCCGCGGAGGCCTCGGTCGGCCGCGCCAAGGCGGAGTTCTTCCCCAGCGTCGGCTTCGCCGGCCTCTACGGCGTGCAGGACTGGGATTTCACCGTGAACAGCGCCCAACGCGTGCAGAGCACGCAGCCGCAATACGCCACCGTGTTCACCTTCAACTGGACGCTGTTCAACGGCCTCGACCGTCTGAACGCGCTGCGCGGCGCCGAGGCCGACGTCGCCGCGGCGCGCGCCGGCCTGGCCACCGCCCAGCTCGACGTCATCGCCGAGGTGTGGCGCGCCTACTACGACTACCGCGCCGCGGTGCGCAAGCTGGCCTTCGCCGACGCGCTGCTGGCCGCCTCGCAGGACGCCTACGACGCCAACAAGAAGACCTACACGCAGGGGTTGAGCAACATCGTCGACCTGCTGACCGCCGAGCGCGATCTCGCCAACGCGCGCTACACGCGGGTGCTGTCGCGCGCCGAGCTGCTGATCACCGCCGCGCGGGTCGCGTATGCGGCGGGGACGGTGCGCGTCCCGTGAGTGTGTGTTGGTCGCCTCACGTCCGCGGGGGCGGCGGACGTGAGCGAAGGCTGTTAGGCTGCTAGGCTGTTACGCTGTTAGGGGCGGAATTCGAGCCCTTCCCCTAACAGCCTAACAGCCTAACCGCGTAACAGCCTCTCCTAGAGCGCCAGATCCAACGTCCCGACGCTCTTGAAACGCTGCGCGACGTCCTCCCAGTTCACCAGCTGCCAGAACGCCTTCACCCAGTCGCCCTTCACGTTCTGGTATTGCAGGTAGTAGGCGTGCTCCCACATGTCGAGCACCAGCAGCGGTACGGTGCCGTTGCCGATGTTGCCCTGGTGGTCGTAGACCTGTTCGACGACCAGCGTCTTGCCGACCGGCTCCCAGGACAGCGTGCTCCAGCCGGAGCCCTGGATGTTGTTCGCCGCCTCGGTGATCTGACCCTTCATGCCCTCGAAGGAGCCGAACGACTCGTCGATCGCCGCCTGCAGCTCGCCCCGCGGCGTGCCGCCCGCCTTCGGCGCCAGGTTCTTCCACATCAGCGAGTGCAGGATGTGGCCGGACAGGTGGAACGCGAGGTTCTTCTGCAGCTGGTTGATGGCGGCAAAGTCGTTCTTGCTGCGCGCCTCGGCCAGCTTGTCGAGCGTCGTGTTGGCGCCAGCCACATAGGCGGCGTGGTGCTTGTCATGGTGCAGTTGCAGCACCTTGGCCGAGTAGTGCGGCTCCAGCGCCGAGTAGTCGTAGGGCAGCTCGGGCAGCGTGTACTTGGGCATCGGGGTTCCTCCTTCGATGCGATCACGCTAGCAGCGTCGCGGTGTGGCGAAAGGCTGTGCGACAAAAAAGTCGGGGCGCGCCCCTACGGCCGTTGCCGCCGCCACGCCGCGCAGCGTAGTGCCGCGACCGCCAACAGCGGGATGACGAAGACGCCGTACCAGAGCGACTCCATCGCCATGCGCGGGCCGTAGGAGATCGTGAAGATCGCCCAGTTCCAGTACATGCCGGTCTTGTGCAGCAGCCGCCAGCGGCGCAGGCCGAGCGCCTGGACGGCGCGGTCGGTGGAGGTCGCGGCCATGGCGTACATGAGCACGTACGCCATGCCGCCGAAGAGCAGCGTCACCGCCGAGAGCTCGAAGCTCGGGTCGAGCCGCGCGACCATGGCGATGCCGAGCAGGTGCACGGTGTGCGAAGCGGCGTACGAGACGCCGACGTATCGCCGGTTGGCGAGCAGCCACTTGGTCGCCGCGCCGCGCCAGAAGACGCGTGCCGAGGAGGCGGCGAAGGCGGCGAGGAAGAAGACGATCGAGGTTTTGGCGCTGCTGCGGATGACGGCGCGCCAGCCGTCGATGCCGCCGTGATACAGCGTGAACATGAAGCTGCACAGGGTGCAGACGGCGACCGTCGCCCACAGCGTCAGCAGCCAGCCGCTGAGCTGCGAGCGGCGGAGCGGCCAGGCCGCGGCGCGTTGGTCCGCCATCGCCGGCGGGGTCTAGCCGATCGGTGGCGGCGGCTCAACGCGCATTCGACGCTCGGCAAAATCGTGTCGCGGGCGGCGCGCGGACGCAGATTTGGCGTGGCCGAGGCGGCGCGTATCGACTATCGTGTCGCGCTCGGCGGGGGCCGTGCCGGGATGTCAGTCGAACTCTTCGCTGTCTTGGCGGTCGTGGCGGGGTGCGGCGCCGCGCTCTACCGCCGGCGGGCGCGGCGGCTGGCAGCCGCGCTGGCCGAGGCGGAGATGGCGCGGGCGCGGGTCGAGGAGCAGGTGCGGCAGCGCGAGCGCTTCACCGACGCGCTCATCGCGCACAGTTCCGACCTGATCTCGATCCTCAACCCGGACGGCACCATCCGTTTCGCCAGCCCGTCGCACGCCCGCGTCCTCGGCTGGCAGCCGGCCGAGCTGGTCGGCACCAACGCCTTCGCGCTGGTGCATCCCGACGACCAGCCGGCGCTGCTGGAAGCGTTCAGCGCCGGGGTCGGCACGCCGGACGTGACGGTGACGCGCGAGTACCGCATCCGCCATCGCGACGGCGGCTGGCGCGTCGTCGAGTCGCGCGCCCGCGCCGCGCTCGACGACCCGGTCATCGCCGGGGCGGTGATCAGCTCGCGCGACATCACCGAGCGGCGCCGCGTCGAGCGCGACAAGGCGGCGCTGCTGGAGATGGCGCACGACATTGCCGGCACGCTCGACCTGCAGGCGGTGCTCGACCGCGTCGGCCAGCGCACCGTGCGGGTGGTGCCGTGCGACGGCGTCGCCACCGCGCACTGGGATGCCGCCGCCGGCGTGTTCCGCGTCCTGGCGACGCTTGGCGTGCCCGAGCCGCTCGCCTCGATGGCGCGCCAGCTGACCTTTCCGCGCGGCATGGGGCTGGGCGGCCGCATGTCGGACGGCGAGACGGTGGTGCTCTACGAGCCGGCGACGCACGAGGATCCCTTCCTGCAACTGCTCGGCGGGCTCGGCGTCAGCGCCTTCGTCTCGACGCCGCTGGTGGTGCGCGGCCGACTGGTCGGCGGCTTCTGGGCGTTCAAGCAGCAGGGGCGGTTCCACCCGCCGCAGGTGCAGTTGATCGAGAGCATCGGCCGCCAGCTGGCGATGGCGGTGGAGGCGGCCGACCTCTATGCGGCGCAGCGCGAGGAGGCGGCGGTGGCGGCGGCGCTGGCGCGGCTCGGCCGCGAGCTGATCTCCGAGCTCGACGGGCCGGCGCTGCTCGAGCGGCTGTGCCGCATCACCGTCGAGGAGCTCGGCTGCGACGTCAGCCGCACCTACCTGCGCGACCTGGAGCGCGACGAGTATCGCGCCGTCGCCAGCGCCGGCGACACGCCCGAGCAATGGGAGGCGCTGCGCGTCCTGACCTTCTCCAGCCAGACGCTGGCTCCGTTCGTCGGCGAGCTGGCGCGCCGCGACGTCGTCCAGCTCGACATCGGCGGCAGGGTGCGCGGCGACGATCCGCTGCACCGCGGCGCGGACCGCGCCCGCGTGCTGGCCATGGCGCTGCGCCGCGGCGGCGAGCTGATCGGCATCCACGCAGCGCGCTACTTCAACCGCCAGGCGCCGTGCAGCCCGTCGCAGGAGCGCATCGCCGGCGGCATCGCGCAGCTCGCCTCGCTGGCGCTGGAGAACGCGCGGCTGGTGGCGGAGCTCGATCGCGCCGACCGCGTCAAGTCGGACTTCGTCGCCAGCATGTCGCACGAGCTGCGCACGCCGCTGAACGTGATCATCGGCTACAGCGACCTGCTCGCCGACCAGGTGTTCGGCGAGTTGGCCGCCGAGCAGGCCGACACCGTGCGGCGCATCGGTGAGCAGGGCCGCGAGCTGCTCGAGCTGGTCAACACGACGCTCGACATGAGCCGCCTCGAGTCGGGCCGCATCCCGCTGGCGGTGCAGCAGGTCGACCTGGTGGCGCTGCTCAGCGAGATCGAGCTGGAGGTCCACCTGGTGCGCCGCCAGGCCAGCCTGCGCCTGGTGTGGAACGTCCCCGGCGATCTGCCGGCGCTCGCCACCGACCCGATCAAGCTCAAGGTGGTGGTCAAGAACCTGCTGCTCAACGCCATCAAGTTCACCGACGAGGGGACCATCACGCTGAGCGCCGCATGCCGCGACGGCGGCGTCGAGATTCGCATTGCCGACACCGGCATCGGCATCGCCGCCGACATGCTGCCGCACATCTTCGAGCCCTTCCGCCAGGCGGCGCAGGGCAACGAGCGGCGCGGTGGCGTCGGGCTCGGCCTGCACATCGTGCGCCGCCTGCTCGACATGCTGGACGGCGAGGTCGACGTCGTCAGCGAGCCCGGCCGCGGCTCGACCTTCCGCGTCTGGATCCCGCTGCGCGCCGAGACGCCCGAGCTCGAGGTGCCGGAGCGGGTCGTCGCGCAGCGGTAGGCTTGTCGGTCTGAAACAGACGGGCTGAGGCTCGGGCTCGATGCAGCGATTCCGCTGCCCACTCGAGCCCGAGCCCGAGCCTCAGCCCGATCCCGTCCCTTCATCCCACGACCCTGCTCGACCCGCGGTTGACCTGACGACCCCACATGCGTCAGGCAGGGCTCCGAAAAGAGGGGACCGCCGCCATGCGCCGCCTGCTCCGCTACCTCGCCCGCCTGCTGCTCGGACTGCTGGTGCTCGCCGCCGGCGGGCTCGCCTGGGCGCACTACGCCATCCGCCAGGAGCGCGCGCCGCTGCCATCCTTCGACGCCATCGACGCGGCGGCCGCCGCGGGCGGCGACCTGCCGGTGCAACTGTCGATCATCAACACCGCCAGCCAGCCGATGCCGCGCGGCGGCGTGCTCGACCCGGGCGGCGATCCGCGCCCGCAGGAGCCGTACGTGATGAGCCACCCGGCCTTCGTGCTGCGCTGGGCGGACGGGCGCATCCTGCTGGTCGACGTCGGCATGACGCCGCAGCAGGCGGTCGAGTTCGGCAAGCCGGTCGAGCTGCTCGCCGGCGCGCAGCCGACACAGGCGCATGGCTCGACCGCCGATCAGCTCGGCGCGGCGGCGAAGCAGGTGAACGGCGTCGTGTTCACCCACACGCACAGTGACCACGTCGGCGGCATCGGCGCGCTCTGTCTCGCCGCCGGCCATCCGATCCCGGCGTTCATGACGCTCGCCCAGGCGCAGCGCCCGAACTACACCACCCGGCCCGGCCTGTCGGCGATCGCCGAGTCGGGCTGCGCGCAGCCGACCGGCCTCGGCGAGGCAGCGCTCAAGCCGGTGCCGGGCTTTCCCGGCGCCTACGTGATCGACGCCGGCGGCCACACCCCCGGCAGCGAGATCGTGCTCGCCTTCGTGCAGGACGCCGCTGGCGTGCACCGCTACGCCTTCACCGGCGACATCGTGAACAACCTCGACGGCATCCTCGCCGACGTGCCCAAGCCGCTGGTCTACCGCACCGTCCTCATCCCCGAGGACGGCGACCGCCAGGCCGAGCTGCGCCACTTCCTCAAGCGCCTGCGCGAGCAGCACCAGTTCACGTTGCTCGTCTCGCACGATCAACGCGCGCTGCAGGCGAGCGGCGTGCCGAACTACGCGGGCGTGACCGGTGACCAGTGACCAGTGACCGGTGAAAGATCATTTGCATGACGAACCGGGTGACCGCTTCAGTTCATCTCCGACCGGTCACCGGTCACCGGTCACGCTTTCGTCTTGATAGGAGACACGCATGCATCCGACCCGCTTCGGCATCCAGACCGGGCAGCAGTTGATCGAGTGGCGCGACATGCTGGCGCTGTGGCAGCGCGCCGATGCCTGGGGCTACCACTCGCTGTGGAACTTCGACCACTTCTATCCCATCTTCGTCGATCCCGAGGGGCCGTGCCTGGAGGGCTGGACGACGCTCAGCGCGCTGGCGCAGGCGACCAGGACGGCGCGCATCGGCGCGCTGGTGAACGGCAACACCTACCGCCATCCGAGCCTGACTGCGAAGATGGCGGCGTCGCTCGACCATATCAGCGGCGGCCGCCTCAACCTCGGCATCGGCGCCGGCTGGTTCGAGCTGGAGCACCGGCAGCTCGGCTTCGACTTCAAGACGGTGCCGCAGCGGCTCGCGGCGCTCGACGAGGCCTGCCAGATCATCAAGGGCCTGCTGACGCAGGAGCGCACCACGCTGCACGGCCGCCACTATCAGGTGACCGACGCGATGGGCCTGCCCAAGCCGCTGCAGCAGCCGCATCCGCCGATCCTCATCGGCGGCACCGGCGAGAAGGTGCTGCTCAAGCTGGTGGCGCGCCACGCTGACATGTGGAACGCGAGCAACGACGCCGCCGAGATGGGGCGGCTGATCGGCGTCATCGCGCGCCATTGCGAGGCGATCGGCCGCGATCCGGCGACGATCGAGAAGACCGTGCTGATGCCGT
The DNA here is from genome assembly GCA_033764095.1 of Deltaproteobacteria bacterium. Lineage (GTDB taxonomy): Bacteria > Desulfobacterota > Binatia > HRBIN30 > CADEER01 > JBDTMT01. The sequence continues at coordinate 8,842 of JANRJF010000324.1, forward strand.
TCGCCTACAAAGCCAGCGCCGACGAGGAAGGATTCATCTGCAACATCGTCGGACAGATGCGCGGCAAGCGGCCGGAGCAGGTGCGCGAGAGCGTCATGCTGGGCGGCAAGGACGAGTGCCTGGCGACGGTCGAGCGCTACCGTCGCGTCGGCGTGACGCACTTCATCTTCATGCTCTTCGGCCCGCCGCGCTACGACGCGCTGCAGGCGTTCGCCGAAGAGGTGCTGCCGGCGGCGTGATGCTGACCGCGCTCGACCACGTCATCGTCGCGGTCGCCGACCTCGCCGCGGCGAGCGCGTCGTACACGCGGCTGCTCGGCCGGCGGCCGTCGTGGCACGGCACGCATCCGGCCTGGGGCACCGCCAACACGCTCTACCGGCTGTCCAACACGTATCTGGAGCTGGTCAGCCCGGTCGGCGACGGGCCGTTCGCCGACCTGCTGCGCCAGCGCCTGACGCACGGCGAGGGACCCTACGGCCTGGCCTTCGGCACCGATGACGCCGACCACGCCGTCGCCGCGCTGCGCGCCCGCGGCCTCGAGGCGGCGCCGCCGCGCGACGGCAGCGGCCGCAACGCCGCCGGCGCCGAGCGGCGCTGGCGCAACGTCTTCCTCGCCACCGCCGACACGCGCGGCGTGCCGCTGCTGGTCATCGAGCACCGCTCGCCGCCCGAGGCACTGCCGCCGGCGGCGCCGCTCGGTGAAGCGGCCGCGGCGATCGACGGGCTCGACCACGCCGTCGTCATGACCGCCGACGCCGAGGCGGCCATCGGCCTCTACCGCGACCGACTCGGCCTGCGCCTCGCCTTCGACAAGACCTTCGACGCGCGCGGCGTGCGGTTGCTGTTCTTCCGCATCGCCGGCATCACCGTCGAGCTCGCCGCGCCGCTCGGCGCCGACGATCCGGCTGCGCCGGATCGCTTCTGGGGCCTGTCGTACCGCGTGCAGGACATCGATGCGGCGCGCGCCCGGCTCGCCGCCGCCGGCGTCGACGTCTCGGAGGTGCGCGACGGCAACAAGGCCGGCACCCGCGTCTGCAGCGTGCGCTCGCACACCCACGGCGTCGCCACCATCCTCATCTGGCACCCGCCGCGCTGAGCGATCGCGGCGGAGTCACCACCACGACACGACGACACGACGGCCACAACGCCATGTCGTTGTGCCGTGGTGTCGTGGTGGTGACCCGTCAGCGCACGGCCGTCCACGGCGCCCACCCCAACATCACCGGCGCCCACAGCAGCAGCGGGGCGACGCAGAAGGCGGCGACCGCGGTGCGCAAGCGCGTCGACAGCAGCGGGAAGGCGAGCACCAGCGCGACCACCAGCCCGAGCCCGATGCGGGCGACGCCGAGCCAGTGCGAGTACGATTGCGACGACAGCGTCAGCACCAGCAGCACGTGCAACGCGACCAGCCAGGCGACCGGCAGCAGCGGCCGGCGCGCCACCCAGGCGAACGCGCCGGGCGCCAGCGCCAGGGCCGGCAGCGCACAGAACAGCACGCCGCCGACGCGGCCGGGCTCCCAGTCGACCAGCGGCAGCGCTCCGGCGAGCGGCAGGCGGATGAAGTGGAGCGCCAGGCGGGCCGCCGGCACCGGCAGGACCGCGGCCAGGTAGAGCTGCCAGCCGATGGTCGGCAGCGCGGCCAGCACCAGCACGGCGGCGGCGCTCCACCGGCGCCGCAGCAGCGCCGGCGCCGCCAGTCCGGCGATGCACAGCAGCGTCGTCTCGCGCGTCAGTCCGGCCAGTGCCAGCAGCAGCGCGCCGGCGGCGCGGCGGTCCTCCAGCCATGCCACCAGGCCGGCGGCGGCGAGCCCGTAGGCGAGCGGCTCGGTGGTGTCGCGCGAATAGGCGAAGACCAGGCCGAGGCTGAGGCCGTAGGTCAGTGCCCAGGCCGGCGCGGTGTCGCGGCGCGCCAGCCAGCCCGCCAGGGCGGCGGTGCCGGCGACGGCGGCGGCGTAGTTGATCGCCAGCATCGCCCACGGCAGCGCCGCTCCGTTGCCGCCGCTCAGCCCGCGCGCCAGCAGCGGCAAGAGGATGCGGCCGAAGCGGTAGCCCGGCGCATCGAGATGCGGCACCGCCGCCCAGCCGTCGCGCGCGATATAGAGGACGAACTGGCCGTCGTAGCCGGTGCGCCCGCCGATCACGCCCTCCGCCCAGCGCTCGCCGATCCACACGAACCACAGCGGCGTCGCGCCGTGCAGCGCCAGGCCGAGCAGCGTGAAGACGGCGTAGGCGAGCGCCACGGCGATCACGGTTGGAGCGGTCGAGACCCGGCGCATGCGCCTACTGCGCCGACCGCCGCCCCGAACGCAACCCGCGGCGGGCCCACCGCCGCGCGGCGCCCCGTTCCAAACCCGGGGTTGCCGAGCCATGCCTGCCAGCGTAGGGGCGACGCAGGAGGTGCGCGCGATGGAAGGTCCGGCGGCAAGTGCAATGTCGGTGCGGGTGAGCGGCCAGACCGGGAGTGCGCCGACGCTGACGCGCGCCGAAGACCCGGTGACGATCGTGATCTTCGGCGCCTCCGGCGATCTCGCCAAGCGCAAGCTGTTGCCGGCGCTGTACCAGCTGCAGGAGGCGGGTGCGCTGCCGGAGCGCTACGTGGTGATCGGCTCCTCGCGCACGCCGATGACCGACGAGGCCTACCGCGACGCGATGCGGCAGACGCTCAGCGAGCGTGTCGGCACCGAGGTGCCGGCCGGTCATCCGCTGGTGCAGGCGCTGCACTACCAGGCCGGCTCCGGCGACGACGCGGCGGCGATGCAGCAGTTGCGCCAGCGCGTCGAGCAGTTGGAGCGCGAGCGCGAGCTGCCCGGCCACCGGCTCTTCTACCTGTCGGTGGCGCCCAGCCTGTTCACCGCCATCGTCCACAACCTCTCCGCCGTCGGGCTGATCCATCCGGCGCAGGAGAAGCAGTGGTCGCGCGTCATCATCGAGAAGCCGTTCGGCCACGACCTGAAGAGCGCCATCGAGCTCACCGCCAGCATTCGCGAGGTGCTCGACGAGAGCCAGATCTACCGCATCGACCACTACCTCGGGAAAGAGACGGTCCAGAACATCCTCAGCTTCCGCTTCGGCAACTCGATCTTCGAGCCGCTCTTCAACCATCGCTACGTCGACAGCGTACAGATCACCGTCGCCGAGACGCTCGGCATGGAGGGCAACCGCGGCGCCTACTTCGACACCGCCGGCGTCATCCGCGACATGGTGCAGAACCACCTCATGCAGCTGCTCTGCCTGATCGCCATGGAGCCGCCGGCGGCGATGGACGGGCGCGCGGTGCGCGACGAGAAGACCAAGGTGCTGCGCGCGCTGGTGCCGATGACGCCGGAGCAGGTGGCGGAGGAGACGGTGCGCGGCCAGTACGGGGTCGGCGAGCAGAACGGCCAGATCGTCAAGGGATACCGGCAGGAGAACGGCGTCGACCCCAACTCGCACACCGAGACCTACGTCGCGCTGCGCGCCCGCATCGAGAGCTGGCGCTGGGCCGGCGTGCCGTTCCTGCTGCGCTCCGGCAAGCGCCTGTCGGCCCAGGTGTCGGAGATCGCGCTGCGCTTCAAGCGGCCGCCGATGCTGCTCTTCCAGGAGATCGCCAAGCGTGAGGGGTTCGCCGCGCCGGAGCCGCGCTCGAACTACCTGGTGCTGCGCATCCAGCCCGACGAGGGCATCAGCCTGTCGTTCGCGTGCAAGCGACCCGGCATGCAGGTGGTGCTCGAAGACGTCACCATGGACTTCCGCTACGGCCACGCCTTCCAGCAGCGCTCGCCGGAAGCGTACGAGCGCCTGTTGCTCGACGCGTTGCGCGGCGACGCGGCACTGTTCACGCGCTCCGACGAGGTCGAGTACGCCTGGCGCTTCGTCTCGTCGATCCTCGACGGCTGGGCGGCGCTGCCGCCGCCGGTGTTCCCCAATTACTATCCCTTCACCGACGGGCCGGAAGAGGCCAACCGCCTGCTGCACGGCATGACCGCGCACTGGCGCAGCATCGCCGAGGCCGCCAAGCGCGGCGGACCCTGCTGAGCGTGGCGCGCACCGTTCTCGCCGGCGACATCGGCGGCACCAAGACGCTGCTCGCGCTGTGCGAGGTGGCGGCCGGCGGCGGCCTGCGCGTCGTGCGCGAGGCGGTCTACCACAGCGCCGACTATCACGGCCTCGAGCCGATCGTCGGCGCGTTCCTCGCCGACGGCGAGCCCGCCGCCATCGAGGCGGCGGCGTTCGGCATCGCCGGCCCGGTGGTCGGCGGCGTCGTCGAGCTCACCAACCTCGACTGGCGGGTCGACGCCGCGGCGCTCACCGCGCACCTCGGCGGCGCGCACGTGCGGCTGATGAACGACCTCGAGAGCACCGCCTATGGCGCGCTGTTCGCCGCGCCCGACCAACTCCTCACCCTGCGCGCCGGCACGCCCTGTGCCGGCAACCGCGCCGTCATCGCCGCCGGTACCGGGCTCGGCCAGGGCATCCTGTTCTGGGACGGGGCGCGCCATCATCCCTCCGCCACCGAGGGCGGGCACGTCGACTTCGGTCCGCGCGACGCGCGCGAGGACGCGCTGTGCGACTACATCCGCGGCCGTTTCGGCCGCGTCTCGTGCGAGAACGTCTGCTCCGGCCGCGGCCTGCACCACATCTTCGACTTCCTGGTCGCCGCCGGCCGCCCGGTCGACAACGCGGTGCACGCGCGCATGCAGCGCGAGGACCCCAGTGCGGTCATCGGCGAGCTGGCGCTGGCCAACCGCTGCCCGACCTGCCGCGAGGCGGTCGAGATCTTCGTCGCCATCTACGGCGCCCAGGCCGGCAACCTGGCGCTCGCGGCCATGGCGGTCGGCGGCGTCTACGTCGGCGGCGGCGTCGTCACCAAGCTGCTGCCGCTGATCACCGCCGGCCGCTTCGTCGATGCGTTCCTGGCGAAGGAACCGCACCGCGATCTGCTCGAGCGCATCCCGCTGCAGGTGCTGCTCGATCCCAAGACCTCGCTGCGCGGCGCCGCACACGCGGCGGCCGAGCTCTGAGATCCGCCCTCGGACTACCGGAGGGCACCACTTCGCGCATAGGCGGGTGGCGCGGGCAGGTGCCCCTGGCGATGCAGGGAAAACCCGCATGCAAGGAGGGGAGATCCCAACGGGTATGTCCTAACTAGTCTATCGAATGGCGGGCAGAATATACACCAGATATTCTAACTCACTCGCGTCGCTCGGGGGCGAGCGGCGCCTCAGTATGGGGGACTGCCATGAGACGTGTTGGGGGGGCACAGTGTATGCGAAGCGTTTGCTTCGCTGTGGTTGGGTTGGTGGCCGCACTACTCGCGTGGCTGCCAGAGCGAGCCAACGCCGTGGGGTGGAACTCGACGGACTTTCTGGTGTCGAACTACAGCAGCACGAATCAGATTGCCGTGTATGACCAGAACTTCGTGTTCAAGGGGTACCTCGACACGGGCTTCAACTTGGTTGTCGGGCTCGACTTCGATTCGCTTGGCCGCCTGGTCGCTGCGGGCCGATCTCCAAGCCGCATCAAGATGTACGACCCGTCGGGGTCGGTACTGGCAGATTTTTCAAACCCATCGGTCGGCTCTCCAATCGATCTGAAAATCGGGCCCGGCACTCTGGCGTATGTCGGTACGCAGGCGACTGGTGTCACCGAGTTCACAACGGCGGGCTCACTTACCCGAACGCTCGGAAGCGCCTCTTACGACGGGGTAGCGATCCTGCCTGGAAACCGTATGTGGGCCGGAGGTGACGCTCAGCCCGGGCAGATTCACGTCTTCGACCTGGTGCTTGGCACACAGGTCGGGACCGTCTTCCTCGATAACGGGCAGGGTAACGCCGAGAGCATGCATTACAGTGCTAGTACCAACACCGTGCTCACGACGGATACCTCGACGAACACCGTGCGCGTGTTCGAACGTGATCTGAATGGAGCGTTCGTCAGGCAGTTTACTGCGCCTGTAAGCGGCTATTCGTATGGGGTCACGCGTGGACCTGGCGGCGAGGTGTTCGCTGGAGTGTATGCGACCGGCACGGTAGTCCGCTGGACTCCGAGCGGCAGCTTCGTTGGCACCATTGCCGTTCCGCAGGTTCCCAGCACTGTGGGGATCGCTTGGGCGGGTTCGGTCAACCCGTGCGGTAACTCGACGATCGACCCCGGCGAGCAGTGCGACGACGGCAACACGCTGAACGGCGACTGCTGCTCGTCCACCTGCCAGTACGAGCCGAATGGCAGCGCCTGCGCCGGCGATGGCCTCGGCTGTACCGACGATGTCTGCAACGGCAGCGGCACGTGCACTCATCCGCTGACGGCGGCGAGCACCATTTGCCGCGCGGATGCCGGCGAATGCGACGTGGCGGAGGTCTGCGACGGAGTCAGTAGCGCTTGTCCGGCGGACGCGTTCGAGCCGTCCGGCACCGCCTGCACGGCCGACGCCGAAACGTGCACGCTCGACGAGTGCGACGGCGCCGGCCTGTGCGCGCACCTGGCCGGAAACGCCGGCACCGAGTGCCGCGCCTCGGCCGGCGAGTGCGACCCGGCGGAAGCCTGCGACGGCGTGGCGACCGACTGTCCCGTCGACGCGAAGAGCACCGACGTCTGCCGTGGCGCGGCCGGCGTCTGCGACATCGCCGAGTCGTGTGATGGGGTGGCCGACAGCTGCCCGGCGGACGTGCTGGAGCCGGGCACTACGGTGTGCCGCGTCGATGCCGGCGACTGCGACGTGCAGGAGACCTGCACCGGCGGCGACGCCGGCTGTCCGGTCGACGCGAAGGAAGCGGACGGGACCGGCTGCGACGACGGCAGCCTGTGTACGCAGACCGACCAGTGCAGCGCCGGAGTCTGCGTCGGCGCCGATCCGCTCGACTGCGACGACGGCAACGCCTGTACGCAGGACAGCTGCACGGCGATGGGCGGCTGCGTCAACGACGACGCCCCGCGCAGCAGCTGCCTGACTGCGCAGAAGTCGCTGCTGCTGCTCAAGCAGAAGGGCGCCGGCGTGAAGGACAAGCTGGTGTGGAAGTGGCTCAAGGGCCAGGCCTTCGGGCAACCGGACCTGGGGGCGCCGACCACGGCGACCGCCTACGCGCTGTGCATCTACAGCGGCACCACCGAGACGCTGATTGCCGACGCGGCGCTCGACGCCGGCAGCACGTGGTCGGCGGTCGGCAGCAAGGGCTACAAGTACTTCGACGCGGCCGGCAGTCCGGACGGCATCGTCAAGGCGCTCGCCAAGGGCGGCGCGGCGGGCAAGTCGAAGGCGTTGGCGAAGGGGAAGGGCAGCAACCTGCCTGACCCGGTGCTCGCCGACATCACGGCGCCGGTGAAGACCCAGCTGGTCAACCTCGAGAGCGGCTTCTGCCTGGAGAGCGTCTTCCAGACGGGCGACGTGCTCAAGAGCACTGCCACGCAGTTCAAGGCCAAGGCTCAGTAGGCAACGCAGGCTGGCCGCCGGGTGCCGCAGGCCCGGCGGCCAGCCTGCCTTCACGATCGCCGGCTGCTGAGATCGGCGTCCTCGCCGTCGCCGCCGGGTTGGCCGTCGCGGCCGTAGGAGATGATCTCGAAGCGGCGGCCGTCGCTGACGTAGGCGTACGGGTTGTGCCACGGATCCTCGGGCACCGCCTCCACGTCCTCGATGTATCCGTCGGGATCGTAGCGCGGCAGGTTGGCCGGCGGCGGCGGGATGAGCGCGCGCAACCCTTCGGCGGTGGTTGGATAGCGCCCGTTGTCGAGTCGGAAGGTGTGCACCGCCGCGCTCAGCGACTTGATCTGCGTCTTCGCGGCGGCGACCTCGGCCTTGGGGAGGTTGCCCATGAGGTTGGGCGCCACCAACGCCACCAGCAGCGCCAGAATGAAGACCACGACCATGATCTCGATCAGCGTGAATCCCGCTTCGCCTCTCGCGCGCATCCGAATCCCTCCGTGTTGGCGATGTGCCGCACTCACCGACGACGCGGAGTGGTGACTTATTCGGCGAGAAGGCGGTGCGCCGCTACGCCTTCGCGGAGAATCGCCGAGGTCTTTTGCCGCGCCCCAAATGATGGCATTGGCGCCGCATGTCGGATCGCATTCCACGCCTGCCGCTCGACGCCATGCCGGCGCCGCTGGCCGCGGCGCTGCGGCCGCGCGTCGCGCGGCTCGGCTATCTGGGCGAGTTCTTCCAGTGCGCCGCCAACGCGCCCGAGGCGCTGCTCGCCTTCCAGCAGCTCACCGAGTCGCTCAAGGCAGCGCTCCCCGATCGGGTTACCGAAGTGGTGGCCCTCACCGTCGCGGCGCGGCTCGGCAACGACTACGAGCGCCATCAGCACGAGCGCCTGTGCCGCACGCTCGGCCTCGCCGACGAGTGGATCGCCGCCGTCGAGGCGGGCGCGCCGAGCGGCATGGCGGCGCTCGACGACAGCGACCGCGCGGTGCAGCACCTGACCCTGGCGCTGCTGGCGCGCGGCGGGCTGGGGGTGCAGCGCGAGTTGGAGGCGGTGATCGACCGGCTCGGCGCGGCGGCGGCGATGGCGGTGCTGTTGCTGGTCGGCCGCTACGTCACCCACGCGCTGGCGGTGAACGCGCTGCAGCTGGCGCCGCCGGTGGCGTCGATCTTTCCCGCCGCATGAGCGCGCCGCGCTGGATCGCCGAGGCCGACGTCGTCGCGCTGCTCGACCTGCCGGCGGCGATCGCCGCCGTGCGCCGCGGCCTGGCGCAGGAAGCGCGCGGCACGGCGCAGAACATGGTGAAGACGCACGTGCGCTGGAGCGACGGCGACACGCTGCACGCCATCGGCGCGGTGTTCGGCGACGACGGCCTGGCCGGCACCAAGACCTGGGCGCACACCGCCGGCGGCGCGACGCCGCTGCTGGTGCTGTTCGACGCCGCCAGCGGTGCGCTGCGCGCGGTGATCGAGGCCTTCGCGCTCGGCCAGCTGCGCACCGGCGCGGTGTCCGGCGTGGCGACCGACATCCTCGCCGATCCGGCAGCCGATGAGCTGGCGCTGATCGGCAGCGGCAGACAGGCGATGGCGCAAGTCGCCGCGGTGCGCGCCGTGCGGCGCCTGCGCCGGGTGCGCGTCTTCAGTCCGACCGCGGCGCACGCCGCCGGCCTCGCGGCGCGCGCCGCGGTCATCTTCGACCTGCCGGTCGACGTCGCCGAGACGCTCGACGCGGCGGTGCACGGAGCGCCGATGGTCACCGTGGCGACCCGCGCCCGTGTCCCCTTCGTCAGCGGCGCGTCGCTGGCCCGTGGTGCGCACGTCAATGCCATCGGCGCGATCACGCCCGAGCGCGCCGAGCTGACGGCCGACGTCCTGCCGCGCTGCAGCGTGGTGACCGCCGACAGCGTCGCCGCGGCGCAACGGCTGTCGCGCGAGCTGCGCGATCACTTCGGCGAGTCCGGCGACTGGTCGGCGGTGCGCCCATTGTGCGAGCTGGTGGCAGCCGATGCGTCGCGGCCCGCGGACGCCGACCTGACGCTGCTCAAGGCAATGGGCACCGGGGTCTCGGATCTGTCGGTCGGCATCGAGGTGCTGCGCCGCGCCGAGCGCGCTGGCCGCGGCCGCGAGGTGCCGGCGCCGACCAAGGCGGAGCTGTTTCCGATTCCCCCCTTTGAAAAAGGGGGGTGAGGGGGGATGTCCTCAACAACTCTTTGCGCGCGACCGCCGCGCTTGCGATGAGAGGTCCATGAGAAAATCCCCCCTGGCCCCCCTTTTTCAAAGGGGGGAATGATGTTCGTCGATCGATCCGGAGCGGCAGAACCCGCGATCGATCTCTGGCCGGCGCTGGTCATTCCGCGCGCCGACATCGATGCGGAGATCGCGCGCCTGGCGGCGCTGCCGGCGCCGGCGAACGGGCGGCGGCGGGCGTTGATCGTCCATCCGCGCGCCACCGCACCAGGTCTGGGTCTCGCGCCCGGCATCCAGGTGGCGTTGCAGGTGTTGAAGCCGGGCGAGCGCAGTGCGCCGTTGCGGCACAACTCGACGCTGGTGGACTTCTGCATCGCCGGCAGCGGCGTCGCGACGGTCGGCGG
>JANRJF010000325.1:0-8994 GCA_033764095.1 Deltaproteobacteria bacterium
TTCCCCGGCATCGTGCGCTCGTGGTCGGACACCTTCGACGGCCTCGACCAGTTCAACACCGCCGAGAACGACCAGAGCAGCAACTGGGGCACGCAGGGCGCCGACGCCGGCAAGTACGCCAACAGCGACATCTGGGCGATCCGCATCGTCGGCATGGAGCCCGGCACGCATCGCAGCTACGGCCCCAACGGCGGCCCGAGCGGCGGACAGAACTTCGCCAGCCACGCGATGGAACGCCTGCGCATCCTCGGCGAGGTGCCGCTGCGCAAGTTCGACGTCATGCAGCGACCGGTCCTCGACGCGGAGGGCAATCCCGACACCAGCTTCCTGGTGAAGATCCCGGCCGATACGCCCTTCACCTTCCAGACCCTCGACCGCAACGGCATGGTGCTCAACATGGCGCAGACCTGGCACCAGGTGCGCCCCGGCGAGGTGCGCAACGACTGCGGCGGCTGCCACGCGCACAGCCAGCAGCCGCTCGACTTCGCCGGCACCGCCGCCGCGGCGCCGACCTACCAGGTGCGCGACCTGAGCAAGACCACGCCGCTGCTGACGAAAACGGCGCAGGGTGATCCGTCGCTGCGCGAAGTGAACGCGCCGCTGGTGACGGTCGAGTTCCTGCGCGACATCCGCCCCATCCTGCAGCGCAGCTGCGTGCCCTGTCACAGCGGCACCAGCGCGCCGGGCAACCTGCGCCTCGATCTCACCAGCCTGGTCGATGGCCAACTGCCCGGCGACTACGCCCGCCTCGCCGACGATTGGCAGGCGCGCTGGGGGTACCCGCCGGTGATCGGCGCCGGCGCCGGATGGCGGCAGACCAACGCCAGCCGCTACATCAGGATGTTCCAGAGCCGCCGCAGCCTGCTGATGTGGAAGCTGTACGGCCAGCGGCTCGACGGCTGGACCAACGCCGAACATCCGACCGAGACGACGCCGGGCAACGCCGCGACGCTGCCGGCCGGCGCCAACCCGAACGAGGCGGACCTCGACTTCACCGGTCAGATGATGCCGCCGCCGGGCAGCGGCGTGCCGCCGCTCAGCGAGGACGAGAAGATGCTGTTCGCGCGCTGGATCGATCTCGGCGCGCCGATCAACTGGGCCGACAACGGTGCCAACGCCTACGGCTGGTTCCTCGACGACCTGCGCCCGAGCCTCAACGTCTCGCTGCCGCGGCCGGGGATCAATGACGGACCGCTCACCGCCATCCGCCTCGGCGCCGCCGACGCCAACAGCGGCGTCGACTGGGCGAGCCTGTCGATCACCGCCGACTTTGCCGTCAACGGCCGCGCCGCCGGCGCGCAGCTCGCCGACCTGGCGGTGACCAGCGGCGACGGCATCCGCACACTGACCCTCACCGCGCCGATCGCCAGCCGCGGCACCAGCAACCTGCTCGTCACCGTCAAGGACGTGCAGGGCAACATCACCCGCGTCGCGCGCCGCTTCAGCGTGCAGGCGAGCGGTCCGAGCCCGACCCCGACCGCCACCCTTCCACCGACTGCGACGCGTACCCCAACCGTGCCGCCGGCGACCGCCACCAGCACCGGCACGGCGACGCGCACCTTCACCCGCACCGTCACCGGCACGCCGACCGTCGCCGCGCAGCTCGCCGGCCGCGTGCGCTACTACCGCGGCGACCGCGCCGTTGCCGGCGTCACCCTGCCCGGCACCGTCAGTGGCAGCGACGGGACGTTCAGCGTCGGCAGCGGCGTCGGCGCGGCGGTGACGCTGCGCCCGCAGCGCAGCGGCGGCTTCAACGCTGGCGTCAGCGCGCTCGACGCGGCGCAGGTGCTGCAGGCCATCGCCGGGACACGCAGCTTCGACGCCGTGCAGACGCTCGCCTGCGATACGACCGGCAACGGCGCGCTGAGCACGCTCGACGCGACGCGCATCCTCGAGCTCACCGTCGGCGCGCGCGGCGCCCTGCCGGTGGCGCAGGCGTGCGGCTCCGACTGGCTGTTCGTCCCCGAGCCGGCGCCCGCCGCCGGCCAGCAGGTAACGCAACCGGCGATCGGCGGCACGTGCACCGCCGGCGCCATCAGCTTCACCGCCCTGCCCGGCTCGGCCAGCGGTCAGGACTTCCGCGCCGCGCTGTTCGGCGACTGCACCGGCAACTGGGTCGCGGGCGGCGCGGCAGTCATGCGCGGCCGTGCGCAGCTCACCGTCGGGCCGGCGCTGGCGACGCGCGACCAGCTGCGCGTGCCGTTGCGCGTGCGCGGCGGCGGCGCGCTGGACCTGGTGCTGCGCGCCGACCCCACACGGCTGCGCTTTGCCACCGCGCGCGCGTCCTCCGGCGCGCTGCTGCGCGCCCATGCCGACGACGCCGGCCGCCTGCGCGTCGCCGCCGCCGGCGGCGCTGGGCTCGACGGCGTCCGCCTGACGCTGATCTTCGACCGCCTCGACGCCGCCGCGTCACTCACCGATCTGCAGATCGACGGCGCCCGCGTCGACGACGCGCCGGCGCGCGTCGGCCGCCGCTGACGCATCGCGCGCGGCGCGACCAGACCTCTGCCGCGATGGTCGCGGCACAGGTCAGTCCGCCGCTGCGTGCACGCGTCGCAGGACACCCGCCGTGGCCAGCGCCACCACCGCCGCGGCGCCCTGCGCGGCGTCACCGCCACTCGCCTCCAGCATCGGCGCCCCCGCCAGCAGGCGCGCGGCGATGTCCGCCTGGCGGGCATCGAACCGGCGGCGCACGACGGCACCGTCCTGGCGGCCGATCAACACCCCTACCGGCTCCGCCGACGGCGGCAGCGGCGTGCGGCCGGCCGCAACCGCCTCGATCGCCGGCAGCACGTCGGCGCGACAGCGGAGCAGACGGCACGCCGCACCGGCGGCGACCCGCAGACCCGGCCAGGCCTCCGGCGCCACCGTCTGCAGCGCCGCCGGAGCCAGCGCGGGACCGTCGTCGGGCGCGTCGTGCACCTCCAGCTCCGCCTGCTCGACCGCGGCGAGATCGGCCAGCACGGCCGGCGAGGCCATGACCTCGGCCGCGAAGCGGTACCGCTCGACGAACGCCGGCAGCGCGGCGCCGGCGGCGCCGAAGCGCCAGCCGCGCGGCGGATGCGCAGCGACGTAGTCGGCGATCAGCCGGTCGAAGCGCGCCGCGCCGAGCACCGCCGCCAGGGTCGGGAAGTTGTCGCGCAGGCCGTGCTGCAGACGGGAGAGGTAGGCCTCGCGATACACGCGCAGACCGCGCTCGCGCGCCACCGGCGTCGCGGCGGACAGCAGGGCGTCGGGGGGCGTCGATTCGCCCAGGACGGCGTCGAAGAACGCCGCGTGCCAGCTGGTTGCCGGCGGCGCGGACGAACCACCCGCCGGTCGCGACCGCAATGGAGCTCGGCGTGGAGGGACGGCGGGGCGCGCGGCGGGCGAGCCGCCGGCACTTGCGCCGGCATGGCGGCGCGCGGCGTCGTGCGCGCGCCGCGCGAGATCGAGCTCGGCGACCAGTTCGTCGAAGCTCGGCAGGCGCTCGTCGCGCTCGAGAATCGTGTGCGCGTGCGGAAAGCGCTCGCACGCCTGGCGATACAGCGCCCAGACCGGATCGGGCACCGGCGCGTCGTGCGTGTCGATGCGCACGTCGGGCAGCACGCGGTGGCCGGCGACGTGGAAGGAGACGACGTCTTCGGGCGCCAGCGCGTCGAGGTAGCGCTGCGGATCGTCGCCGAGGTTGGCGGCGTTGACGATCAGGTTGTTGACGTCGAGCAGCACGCCGCAGCCGGTGCGGGCGCAGAGCGCGGCGAGTAAGGCCGCCTCGTCCATCTCCGCGCCGGCGAAGGCGACGTAGGCCGAGGCGTTCTCCAGCACCAAGCGGCGGCCGAGGCGCTCCTGCACGTGCGCGACGCGTGCGGCGACGTGTTCGAGCGCGGCGCGCGTGCAGGCGATCGGCAGCAGGTCGTGCGACTCGCAGCCGCGCCACGACGTCCAGCACAGGTGATCGCTGACGACGAGCGGATCGACCAGGTCGGCCAGCTCGCGCAGCGCGGCCAGATGCTCCTCGTCGAGCGGCGCGGCGCCGGCGATCGACAGGCTGACGCCGTGCAGCGCCAGCCGGTAGTCGGCGGCCAGGCGGTCGAGCATCTGGCGGGTGCGACCACCGACCGCCATGAAGTTCTCGGAGACCAGCTCCAGCCAGTCGACGCGCGGCCGAGCGTCGACCAGGTCGCCGAAGTAGCGGGGGCGAAAGCCGAGCCCGAACAACGGCGACGGCATGCGAAGACGAGCGCCGCCGCGGCCGATGGATGACCGCGGCGGCGCCCCGCGCTCACATCTTCAGCTTGGCCGCTTCGGCCTCGGTCACCCAGGCGCCGCCGGCCTCGGTGCAGGCCTTCTCGTCGGTGATGTCGGCCACTTTGGTCCCGGCGCAGCTGCCCGAGTGGCCCTTCACGCTCGAGCCGCACGACTTGCGGTAACAGGCCTTGGCATCGGCTGCCTGCGCGTCGGTGGACACCACGCCGGTCACCAGCGCCGCCACCGCCGTCGCGATCAACGCCCCGAACGACTTGTTGTTCATGCTTCCTCCCTGGTTCGGCACGGCCCGTCGCCGTGCGCACGTCCGAGTATGCGACGCGCACGCCGACGCGACAAGCGTGCGGACGGCCCCCATCCTGGCCTTCCCCCGCTCGCGCGGGGGAAGGAACCAGGCGCCGCTCGCTCCGCTTCCTCGCTCCGATCCCTTCCCCCGCGCGAGCGGGGGAAGGTCAGGATGGGGGCACAGCCTGTTCCCCGGCGCGAAGGCTCACGCCGCCAGCGTCGACTCGAACAGCCGCCGCACCTCGTCGACGTGCTTGTCGAGGTCCTTGCGCTTCCAGCTGGCGGTGGCGATCGGCTTGTGGACCACCACCTCGACCGTCGCCGGGCGCAGCACGACGCCGTACTTGGGCAGCACGTCGAGGGTGTTCTTGAAGACGATCGGCACCAGCGGGCGGCCGGCGGCCATGGCCAGGTGGAACGCGCCCTTCTTGAACTTGCCGAGCGTCGGGGTCGGGCTGCGCGTGCCCTCCGGGGCGATGACGATCGAGGTGCCCTGGCGCAGCGCCGCGATCGCCGGCTCCAGCGCGTGCACCGCCTGCTCGTGATTGAAGCGGTCGACGAAGATGGTGCCGCTGGCGGCGAAGATCGGGCCGAAGATCGGGTTCTTCTCCAGCTCCTTCTTGGCGATGCCGACGAAGTCGCGACGCAGCAGCTTGCAGAGCAGCAGCATCTCGACCGCGCTCTGGTGGTTGAAGATGAACACCGCCGGGCGGTGCGACCACAGGTACTGCTCGCCCTGCACCTGCAGATCGACGCCGGCCAGCGCCGTGCCGAGCTCGCCCCAGGTGCTGACGGCGAGATTGACGCCGGCGCGCCAGCCACCGGCGAGCAGCGCCGCCGGCACGCTCAGCATCGACGCCGGCACCGCGCTGGCAACCGCGAGCGCGGTGCGCGCGATCTCGCCGGCGGTGGGCGTGCCGCGGCTGGTGAAGCGGCGCGCCGGCCAGCCGCGCTTGGCAGCCAGCGCCGCCAGGTTGCGATTCGGGTTGATCGGCCGCGGCCGGCCGACCAGGTCGAGCAGCGGCAGGTCCTCGTCGCTGTCGGTGTAGAAGAAGCTCTTGTCCATCTTGATGCCGCGTGGCGCCGCGAAGTCGCGCGCCGCGGTCGCCTTGCCGACGCCGTAGCAGGTCGGATGGACGACGTTGCCGGTCAACGCGCCGTCGGCGATCTCCAGCCGCGTGCACATGACGTGCTCGATGCCGAGCTCGCGCGCCACCGGCATCACCTGGTAGGGCAGCGCCGACGACACCACCGCCACCGTGTGCCCCTTCTTCTGATGCGCGTGTACCAGCGCGCGTGACTCCGGGTAGATCGCGGTCGCCAGCGTCGAGGTGAAGAGCCGCTCGCCCATCTCGACCAGCTCGCTCTCGGCCATGCCTTTGAGTGCGCCGAGGGTCTCGGTGACGAAGCCGGAGAACCCCAGGCCGCCGAGCTGGAAGCGGGTCGCGGTCGCCATCCCCTGCGCCAGCGCCGCCGCGTCGAGCTTGCCGACCCGCACCAGCTCGCGCACGAACGCGGTCGCCGAGAAGCCGGCGATCAGCGTGCGGTCGAGGTCGAAGAAGGCGGCGATCTGCGCACCGCCCGGCCCCTTGTCGATCGCGCCGGTGAGCGAGCTGTAGAGCGCCATGGCTGTTGCGTATACCAAGACGGAACCACGGATGAACACGGATGAACACGGATTTCGGTTGGCCGTAGCGACTGGTGCCGCGACTATTAGGGTCGCAAACGCTCAGACGGGGTCGTGACGCTGCCATTCGGACGGTGCATCCGCGCATTGGTCTTGGCCGGCGCGATTGGGGCGACGGCGTGTGCTCCGTCTGTCGGCCCGCACGCCGTACCACCGGTCAAGGCCCCGTCCGCAGGGCGGCCGGAGAAGGTTTCTGCCGAAGACTCCTTCTTGGCCGCTAGTCTGGAGGAGGACGGGTTCCGTCCGCTGCCGACGTCGTGCGCAGCCGTTGCCAAACCGGTGGCGACTGCCGAACAGGCCGTTTGCATCGCGCTGGGGCGCGTCTACGCCGAGCTCCGTCGCTCCGACCTCCGCTACGTGTACAAGGGCCAAAAGGTTGGGGGCACGTGGGAGCTGTCGATATGGCCAGTCGCGATGGTTTCCGGTGGAGGATGCGAAGTCACCATCTCGGCGGAGTCGGGCGCCATCACCGAGGTATTTTGGGATCGGTGACGCCCCCCGCCGGAAGGCTTTTCCATCCGTGTTCATCTGTGTTCATCTGTGGTTCCGGATTTAGGGGGCATGGGAAGCGATTCGGATAAGGGCCGGTGGCCGCAGAGCGAGGGGCGGCGGGTGGTGTTTCTGCTCGACGCCTCCAGTCGCATCGAGCAGCGGCTGCTGCGGGAATGGATCGAGCAGCATCGGCCGGCGGGGGTGAACGGCGAGGCGGTGATTCCGATTCCGCCGTCGCGACGGCGGCGGCGCGGCGCGCTCGATCCGCGCCTGGAGGCGTCGCTCGCCACCGGTGA
This sequence comes from Deltaproteobacteria bacterium, assembly GCA_033764095.1. Lineage (GTDB taxonomy): Bacteria > Desulfobacterota > Binatia > HRBIN30 > CADEER01 > JBDTMT01. The sequence goes on from JANRJF010000325.1 coordinate 7,006, forward strand.
CGATCCGCTGCTGGCGCCGCTGCGCGTCGCCTGGTTCGCGCCCGACGGCAACCCGCAGCGCGGCGCGCGGCTGCGCGAGCTGCTGACGGTCGGCGATCCGCGCGATCCCGGCGCGCTGCGCCAGGCGGTGGCGCTGCGCCGCACGCCGGAGCGCTGGCAGGTGGTGAGCGGCGAGCCGGCGCCGGCCTCCGAGCTGCGCCGCCGCTGGCAGCAGGCGGGCGGCGCCGACACCGGGCAGACGCTCGGCCTCGCCGAGTACGTCGCGCGCCAGGCGACGCTGGCGCTGGAGCGCGCCGAGCGCCGCCTGCGCGGGCCGCGCTACAAGGTGCCGCGCTTCGTCACCGAGGACATCACCGCGCGGCCGGCGTTCCGCGGCGGCATCGCGCGGCTGGCGGCGCAGCTCGGCAAGAAGGAGGTCGAGCTGCAGGGCGAGGCGGCCGGCTATCTCGCCGAGATCGCCGCGACGCACAGCCCGTACGTCATCGACCTCACCGCGCGCCTCATCCACCTGCTCTACTCGCGCGGCTATTCCGGGATCCAGTACGATCGCGCCCAGCTGGAGCGCGTCTTCGCGCTCGGCCAGCGCCACCCGCTGGTCTTCCTGCCGACCCACAAGTCGAACCTCGACCACCTGGTGCTGCAGTACGTGCTGCACGAGAACGGCCACCCGCCCAACCACACCGCCGGCGGCATCAACATGAACTTCTTCCCGGTCGGCCCGCTGGTGCGGCGCTCCGGCGTGTTCTTCATCCGCCGCACCTTCAAGGACAACCCGACCTACAAGTTCGTCCTCCAGCAGTACATCGACTACCTGATCGAGAAGCGCTTCTCGCTGGAGTGGTATCTGGAGGGCGGCCGCTCGCGCTCCGGCAAGCTGCTGCCGCCGCGCTTCGGCCTGTTCGCCAACGTCGTCGACGCCTACCGCCGCGGCAAGAGCGACGACGTGCAGCTCATCCCGGTGGCGATCGTCTACGACCAGATCCAGGACGTCGGCGACTACGTCGCCGAACAGCGCGGCGCGGCCAAGGAGAAGGAGGGCTTCGGCTGGTTCCTGCGCCTGGTCGGCCGCCTGCGCGCCAACTACGGCGACATCTACCTGCGCTTCGGCGAGCCGCTGTCGCTCGCCAAGGTGCTCGGGCCGCCGGACCCGAACGCCGAGCCGAACCCCGACGAGCAGCACCTCGAGGTGCAGAAGATCGCTTTCGACTCCGCCGTGCGCATCAACCGCGTCACGCCGATCACCCCGACCTCGCTGATCGCGCTGGCGCTGCTCGGCGTCGGCGACCGCGCCGTCACCGTGCCCGACCTGGTGAAGAACCTCGCCAACCTGGTCAGTTACGTGCGCCGCCGCAATCTGCCGACCACCGTACCGCTGGAGCTCGACACGGCCGACGGCGTGCAGCGCGCCATCGACCAACTGGTCGCCAGCGGCGTCGTCAGCCGCTTCGACGAGGGCCTCGACTGCGTCTACGGCATCGGCCCCGATCAGCACCTCACCGCGGCGTACTACCGCAACACCATCATCCACTTCTTCGTCACCGCCTCGATCGCCGAGCTGGCGCTGCTGCGCGCCGCCGAAGTGGAGCCGGCGCAGGCGCCGGAGGAGTTCTGGGCGGAGGCGCTGCGGCTGCGCGACACGCTGAAGTTCGAGTTCTTCTTCGCCGAGCGCGACGCCTTCCGCGCCGAGCTGCGCGACGAGGTGGCGCTGCACGCCCCCGACTGGGAGGCGCAGCTGACGCAGGGCAGCGACGCACTGCGCGCCATCGTGCGGCGCTTCAAACCGTTCAACGCGCACCGCACGCTGCGGCCGTTCCTCGAGGCCTACCGCGTCGTCAGCGACGCGCTCGAACGCCACCCGATCGACAAGCCGGTGGTCGAGTCGGACTTCCTCGCCACCTGCCTGGCGCTCGGCAAACAGTATCGTCTGCAGCGCCGCATCCGGCGCGAAGAATCGGTCTCCAAGGTGCTGTTCGCCACCGCCCTGCGCCT
>JANRJF010000326.1:0-6077 GCA_033764095.1 Deltaproteobacteria bacterium
CAGGTTCTCGATGCCGAGCGCGCGCGCGTACTTCTCCTGCGTGTTGCTCTCGATCTCGTAGCGCACCATGCCGTCGACGTCGCGCGGCGACAGGCCGGCGTCGTCGAGCGCCAGCTTGATCGCCTCGCAGCCGGCGTCGAGCTCGGAGCGCTCGCGCTTCTTGGCAAACGGCGTCATGCCGATGCCGACGATGGCGGTGCGGTCCTTGAGCAGCGCGGTCATGCGTGGCGAAGCCGCGTAGCGCGCGGAGGCGCGCGCGGCAAGCGCGCGCCTCCGCGTCGGCGTCGCGGTCGGTCTACTTGTCGGCCAGGCGCGTGACCTGGGCGCCGTTGCCGCCCGGGATGCGCGGATCGTAGGCAACCACGCCGGCGCCGAGCATGCCCGGCCCGTCGGTCATCGTCCAATTCGCGCAGTCGAAGTTCTCGCCCTTCTTCTCCAGCTTGGCGGTGCCCTTCTGCGCCTTGTAGGTGCCGGTGGTGAAGATCAGGTTGACCGGAGCGCCGAACGCCGGCGTGTTGGCGTCGCAGGTGAGGTCGAAGCTGGCCATCTCGGCGATCTGCTGCTGCACGTTGAGCTGCGCGCCGCCGGGACCGCCGTCCGCGCCCTTGCCGGGCATCGGCACGCCGGCCGGCTGACCGGCGCCCCCCGCTTCCGTCAGCTCGACGTCGAGCGGCGAGCCGCCGTCGCAGTCGATGAAGCCGCTGCTGGTGGAGGCGATCAACTTGACGCACAGCACCGTGCCGCCGATCTGCACGTCGATCTTGAAGTACCCGTCCTGTTTGAGACTGAGCGGCGCTTTGCCATCGGCCGCCCGGGCGCCGGCCTGCAGTACCAACGGTCCTTCGGAGATCTTCGCCGCAATGCTGTTGCCGCCCAGTCCGCTGCTGAAGAAGCCGCTGCGCATCGACATGCCGAAGGTGCCGGTCGAGTCGATGGTGAAGACGCGCTCGCCGAGCCCGGCGCCGGGCGTCGCGGTCGCGGTGAAGGTCGCGGTCACCGCCGGCGGCGCGGTGTGGGTGGGCGTGCGCGTGGCGGTGGCGGTGCCGGTGGGGACGCCGATCGCGGTGCGCGTCGCCGTCGGGCGGATCGTCGCGCTCGCCGTACCGGTCGGGATGCCGGTCACCGTGCGAGTCGGGACAGCGGTCAGCGTGCGCGTCGGCGCGCTGGTGGCGGTGAAGGTGCGCGTCCCCTGCCGCGTCGGCGTGAACGTCGGCGGCAGCACAGGCGTGCGGGTCGGGCGGCGCGAGCCGGTCGGGTTCGGGGTCGGGGTGTCGGCGCCCGGCGGCGGCGTCGCCGTGGGCGTCCCCGGCGGACGCGTCGCGGTGGCGGTGCGCGTCGCGGTCACCGAGCCCGGCGGCAGCGTCTCGGTCGGCACCGCGGTCGGCGGCAGATCGCCGGCGGCCGCGATCGCCGCCTGCACGCCGGGATCGGCGGCGGCGAGGGTCGTCGCAATCGCGTTGATCTCCTCCGCATCGGCTCCCTGCACGGTGCCCGGCACGGCGAGCACGGCCTGGTAGATGTCGCGCAGCTCATCGAGGTCGAAGTCGCAGAGCTCGGCGGGCGGAATGCGCTGCAGGATCAGGCGCACCGCCGCTTCGCTGCGGTAGTCGATGTCGATCGCGTCGTCGTCGCCGAAGACGAACGCGCGGGTCAGCGTGCGGTCATCGCGGTTGCCCACCTGCACCAGGTAGCGGCAGACGCTGCGGTCGGTGTCGGCGCGCAGATTGACGCAGTACCTGCCGTTGGAACCGGTGGTGCCGAACTCCAGCGCCGGCGGCTGCGTGCCGTTGCGCAGATCCTCGGCGCGCAGCTCGACCAGCTCGACGGTGGTGCCGCGCCCGACCGGGCTGACGCCGCCGCTCAACGCCTGGGCGACCCCGACGACGGCGTTGGCGACGCGCTCGAGCGCGGCTGGAACCTGCGCGACACGGCCGTCCGGCATGCGCACCACGCCGTTGACCTGCGGACCCTTGCCGCCGCCGCACTGCTCCGGCGTCGAGATCCCGAGGTTGGCGTCACCGCCGCATCCGGCTGCGACGAGCCCCATCAACGCGGTCGAGCTGATCAGACCGCGCCCCCTGCGCCAACCAACGCTCATATCTGCCTCCGACGTGCGCTCCGACCATCTCCCCACGGTCCGGCGCTCGCCCCCCTGTGCTCACGTCAATGCAGCGACTAGACCATCGCGCCGCTTGGAATTGCAACGCCGCCCCGGCGTGGATGGAAAAAAAGAGGCCGGTGGCTTAGCCACCGGCCTCTGCAGCGCTCCGCTTCACTTGGGAAGCGGCGGCCGATCCGATTACTCGACGAAGCCGCGGGCGCCGCGCGCCGCGATCAGGGCACTCGCCGGTCCAGGCAGACGCTGGCCGAGCGAGATCCCCTGGCACAGACCGACGATGACGTTCTCACCCGACACCTTCAGTGTGGCCGGGTCCGGCTGCGCATTGGCAACCGCCAGCATTCCCTGCCCGGCGCACAGCGTCGACCAGGTCCCGGCCGGGGTGCGGTAGGCAGGGTCATCCAGGTAGCAGTTCAGCGTACCGTTGAAGTTGATCTGATTGGCGCCGCCGCAGCCAACCTCGGTCAGATCGGCCTTGATGCCGAGGCCGCCCTTCTTCACCTCGCCGAGCATGACGATGCCGTTGCCGGCGCCCGGCGCATTGAGCGCGGGCGGCGCGATCACATCGGCGCCGGCGACGCAGATGATGATGTCGCCGTCGGTCGTGCCGGTGAGTCCCTTGGCCTTGATCTGCACCTTGCAGCCCTTGCTAGCCATGCTGAACGCCGTCGTGTCGTTGTTGACGGTCGCGTTGCCCGCCAGCGACTGCGTCCCGATGAGCGAGTCCTTGGTCTGGTCCTTCGGTCCCGCGAACGCCGGCGCGGCGACGGCAATCGCCAGCGCGCCGATCATGAGAGTCCTACGCATCTTTCGCCCCCTTCGTGATCATCCCGTTCGGGCGGTCGGCGCCATGCCGCCGCACCTGAAAAGATTTTCGTTGGTTGCCCACCCGCGCCGTCCGCAAGCGAATCCGGGTGCGCTCGCAGCTGGCAAGCTCGGAGACCCGAAGGTCCCCCCCTCGGTGCTACCCGTTCCCCCCTTTCTCCCGGCGTCGTGGATCAAGTGACCGAATAGACGCCGCCCTTCGTCTTTGTCAATGAAGATTTCCGCCGCGAGGACAACAACTTGGCTAACGAAAAAGTGAATCGAGCGTCAGTCGTTCTGCTCGGCGTATTGATCGTCGCGACCGCCGGGCACGCGGTCGACCCGTACGTCGTGACCATCGACCTGCGCGCCGACATCGCCGCCCTCGGCGACGAGGACGGCGACGTCAGCTATGACGCCACGGCGCGCCTGGTGGCGCTCGGCGACGTCGTGCTTCCCGCCCTCGCCGCGGCACTCGCCGGAGAACCGGCGCCGGTGCGCACCGGCGTGGTGGACGTGCTGCGGCAGCTCAAGGCGCCGCAGGCCGCGGCGCTGCTCGTGCAGGCGACCGCCGACCGCGACGCCGCGGTGCGCGCCGATGCGGTCATGGCGCTCGGCCTGACCAACGCCGCAGCCGGCGCGGCCGCGGTCGAACGCGCGCTCGGCGATCCCGACGCCAGCGTGCGGCGCGCGGCGATCGCCGCGTGCAGCAGGCTGTGCACGTCACCGCAGGCGATCGACACGGTGCTCACTGCGGCGTTGCGCGATCCGCCCGGCAATCCGGCGACCATCGCGTTCGTGACCATCGCGCTCAGCCCGGATAGTCCTCGCGCCGCCGCCGCGCACCGCGCCGTCGAGGCGCGTGTCGTGCCGCTGCTCGCCGCCGACGTCGCCGCGCCGCAGCGGCTGCAGGCGGCGCTGCTGCTCGCGGCGCTCGGCGACGCGCGCGCCATCGCGGCGCTGCGCGTCCTGCTCGGCGATCCGCGCCTGGCCGCGGCGCGCCCGCAGATGGCGATGGCGCTCAGCACCCTGCGTGAGCCCGCGGCGGTCGAGGCGCTGCGCGAGCTGGCCGCCGATCCGGCGCTCAGGCCGCTCGTCTGCCAGGCGCTGGCCAATCTGGCCAGCCAACAGGTCGCCGGCGCGACCCCGTGCCCGTGAACGGCGCGCTCAGCCGCGTGCGCGCCGCCGCGCTCACTGCACGCCGGTGCGCGCGCCGCGCTGCGCGATCAGGGTGCCGCCGACCGGACCGGGCAGCCGCGACCCGACGGTGGTGCCGCGGCACTCGCCGAGGATGACGTTCTCGGTGTCGTTGACCTTGAGCTTCTTGGCCTCGATGGCGTTGTTGACGATCGGCGTCATCGCCTGGCCGAGGCAGAGGATCTTCCACTGCTCGTTCGGCGCGCTGCGATAGATCGGCGAATCGAGGTAGCACTTCAGGTCGGTGTTGAAGCTGATCTGCTCGTAGGCGCCGCAGCCGATCTCGGCCAGGTCGGCTTTCACCGTCAGGCCGCCGGACTTCACCTCGCCGAGGATGATCAGGCTGCGCCCCGCCGTGTTGGGGATGGTCGGCGGCGACTGCACGTCGGCCGAGGCCAGGCAGATGACGACGGAACCGTCGGCAACGCCGGTCAGCCCCTTGGCCTTGATCTGCAGCGAGCACCCCTTGCTCTGCGTGACGAACGCGGTGGTGGCGTTGTCGACCGTCGCGTTGCCCTGCATCGACTGCGGCGCGATCAGCGCGTCCTTCGACTGATCCTTCGGCCCGGCCAGTGCCGGCGTGGCCAGCGCCAGCGCCAGCGCGCTCATCCAGACAGTGCGTCGCATGTTGGTCCCCCCTGGACGGCCCCGCCGCGACGCAGGCGTCACGGACTGCTGCACCGTCGTGTACCTCGCCTGCATAGTCGAGGGTGTAATTTTTTGTCAACGAACTTTGCCGCGCCGCGCTGGCGCTTTCCCAAGCGCGAAACCGCTCTGCTATGCCGGTCGGCATGATCACCCGCGGCGACGACTACCCCCTGCACCAGACGGCCGACCCGATCGCCCAGGCAGCGGGCGGCGCGCGCAACTTCTACGACCGCTACTTCTTCAACGGTTACACCCGCGACGGCAGCCTCTTCCTCGCCGCCGCGATGGGCGTATACCCCAACCGCGACGTCGCCGACGCCGCCTTCAACCTGGTGCACCGCGGCCGCCAGCACGTCGTGCGCGCCTCGCGGCGCGGCATCGGCGATCGCATGACGTCGCAGGTCGGCCCGATCCGCGTCGAGGTGGTCGAGCCGCTGCGGCGCCTGCGCCTGATCGTCGAGCCGAACCCGCACGGGCTGAGCGCCGACCTGCTCTTCAGCGGTCGTGTGGCGCCGATCGAGGAGCCGCGCTTCCACCGCGCCCACCAGGGACGCGTGTTCATGGATTCGACGCGCCTCACCCAGCACGTCGCGATCGAGGGCACGGTGACGGTTGGCGGCGAGACCATCCGCCTCGGCGCCGAGCAGTGCTGGGGCTCGCGCGACCGCTCCTGGGGCATCCGCCCGATCGGCGAGCGCGAGCCCGTCGCGCCGACGCCGTCGAGTTTCTTCTGGCTGTGGGCGCCGGTGAACTTCCCCGACCTGTGCACCCATTTCGACGTCAACGAGGAGTCCGACGGCTCGCGCTGGCACGAGGCCGGCATGCTCGCCACCCCGGGCGGCCCGATCGAGACCGCCGCCGCCGTCGGCCACCGGCTCGAGCTCGAGTCGGGCACGCGCCGCGCCCGGCGCGCCACCATCACGCTCACCCGCGCCTCCGGCGAGCTGCTGCCGATCGAGATGACGCCACTCTACAACTTCGCCATGGTCGGGCTGGGCTACAATCACCCGCAGTGGGGTCACGGCATGGTCGTCGGCGACGACGTCGTCGACGGCGAGTCGTTCCTGCTCAGCGAGATCGACCCGACCTCACCGATGCAGCTGCATATCCAGGCGGTCTGCGAGGCCCGCCTCGGCTCGCGCACCGGCATCGGCGTGCTGGAGCAGCTCATCATCGGGCCACATGCGCCCTCGGGGTTGAAGGAGTTGCTGGACTTCGCGCCCTGAGCGCTTTCACCACCAAGGCACAAAGACACAAAGGCCCACGGACCGATCGATCGGTCCGTGGGCCTTTGTGTCTTTGTGCCTGG
>JANRJF010000327.1:0-3961 GCA_033764095.1 Deltaproteobacteria bacterium
CTCGTCGAGGCTGCGATGCCGCAGACCGAGATGCGCCGCGGTGGCGCCGCGGCGGCGCCAGTCGGCCAGTGTCTCGACCAGCGCCGCGCAATGCTCCACCGCGCCGCCGGCTACCGGAGCGACCACTGTGAACGGCAGGCCGGGGGCGCGCTCGGCGCGGGCCGCGCGCGCCAGCGCCGCGCCGGCGGCGAATGCCTCCGGCGCGAGCTGCCAGGGGATCCAGCCATCGGCGAGCCGGCCGGCGCGGCGCGCCATAGCCGGGGTGTTGCCGCCCACCCACAGCGGCGGGCGCGGCTGCTGCACCGGGCGCGGCGAGACGTGCATGTCGCGCCAGTGCACCGACGTACCGGTGAAGCTCGACACCTCCTGCTCCAGCGCCGTCGCGATAGCGGCGAGGTATTCGTCCGACAGGGCGGCGCGCGCCGCGTGGTCGATCCCGAGGCTGCGGAACTCCGGTTTCAGATGGCCGCTGCCGGCGCCGAGGATGGCGCGCCCGCCGGACAGGCGATCGAGCGTCGCGAACAGTTTCGCCGCCTGCAGCGGATGGCGGTAGGGCAGCACCAGCACGTGCGACAGCAGGCCGATGCGTTCGGTGGCGGCGGCGACGTAGGCGAGCGTCGTCGCCGGCTCGTACCAGGTGGCGCCCATGCTCGCCGCGTGACTGGCGGGCACCGCGACGTGATCGCTGCAGGTCACCCAGGCGAAGCCGGCGCGCTCGGCGGCGCGGGCGACGCGCAGGATCTCCGCCGGTCCCGCCGCCGCCTCCCAGGCCTGCGCCTGGGTCGGCACCTGCTGCACGATCGGCAGGCCGATGCCGACGGCGAAGCGATCCGCGTGCATGACGCGGCGCCAGTACCACTTGCGGGCCGCACGCGGAAAGTCGATGAGGGCGCATGGGCGAGTGGGAACTGCCGGTGGCGCGCGCCGCGCTGCTGCTGGTCGAGCTGCAGAACGACATCGTGCACGCCTCGAAGATCGGCGCCAAGGGCGTCGGCGGCGTGCTCGCCGCGCAGGTGCAGACGCGAGGCGTGCTCGCCAAGGTGCGCGGCCTGTGTGATGCGGCCCATGCCGCCAGCGTGCCGGTCGGCTATATCAACTACGCGCGCAAGCTCGACTTCCCGCGCCCGCGCACGCGCCTGCATCGCCTCGCCGGCGCGGTGCCGACGCTGATCGAGGGCACCTGGGGCGCCGAGACGCACGCCGACGTCGCGCCGGCGGCGCAGGATCATGTCTTCACGCGCTGCGTCGGCACCGACGGCTCGTACGGTACGCAGCTCTACCCGGTGATGCGCATGCTGGGGCGCGACGTGCTGGTGATCTGCGGCGTCTCGACGACGCTGGCGATCGAGGGACTGGTGCGCGGCTCGGTCAACCGCGGCTTCGAGTGCGTCGTGGTCGAAGACTGCTGCGCCGCCTATCCGCCCGCCTGGCACGAGTTCTCGATCACCAACACGCTGCCGCTGCTGGCCACCGTCACCACCGCCAGCGCCGTGAGCGCCGCCTTCGCGGCGGAGCGCACATGAGCGCACTCGCCGATCGCACCGTGCTGGTCACCGGCGCCTCGAGCGGCATCGGCCGCGCCCTGGCGCTGGCGCTGGTCGCGCAGGGCGCGCAGGTCATTGCGTCGGCGCGCTCCAGCGACAAGCTGGCCAGCCTCGCCGCCGAAGCCGGCGGTCGGCTGACGACGGTGGTGGCCGACGTGAGCGACGCCGCCGCGATCCAGCGCCTGGCGGAGAGCGCCGGTGCGGTCGACGCGGTGGTCAACAACGCCGGCGCCGGGCGGGTCGAGCCGTTCCTCGCCTCCGACCCGACCGCCTGGCGCGCGACGCTCGACACCAATCTCGTCGGCGCGCTGCTGGTGACGCGCGCTTTCCTGCCGGCGATGCTCGCCGCCGGACGCGGCGTGATCGTCAACGTCGGCTCGGCGAGCGCCAGCGGCTGGCCGTATCTCACGCTCTACGCGGCCTCGAAGGCGGCACTGCACGCCGCCTCGCTGTCGCTCGACCGCGAGCTGGCGCCGCAGGGCGTGCGGGTGCTGCACGTCGAGGTCGGCCCGACCGCCGGCACCGGCTTCGGCGACCACTCCGATCCACAGCACATCCCGGCGGCGCGCGACGCGTGGACGGCGCTCGGCATCCCCTGGGCGGTGGATGTGTGCCTGCCGCACGAATCGGCGGCGACCATTCTCAGTGCCATCGAGCAGGGGCTCGCGGGTCGGGCGTGAACCGGCGCCGCTGGCTGGTCGCCGCGCTGCTCGTGGCGGGGCTGTGCGCGCTCGCCGCGCGGCCGCTGGCACGCGCCGCCGGCGAGGCGCTGGTCGAGAGCGATCCGCTCACGCCGGTCGACGCGATCGTCGTGCTCACCGGCTCCTATCCCGACCGCATTCTCGAGGCGGCGGCGCTCTACCGCGAGGGCGCCGCGCCGCGCCTCATCCTCTGCCGCGAGCCGGAGAACGCCGGCTTCCGCCGCCTCGCCGAGCTCGGCGTGCGCGTGCCGCGCCTTTACGAGCTCAACCGCAGCATCGCCGAGCAGCTCGGCGTGCCGGCCGACGCCATCAGCGTGCTCGACCGGCCGGCCGGCAGCACCTACAGCGAGGCCGAGGTGGCACTCGAATACGCGCAGGCGCGGGGCTATCGGTCGTTGCTGGTGGTCACCTCGAAGTATCACTCGGCGCGCGCCGGCCGCATCTATCGCTTCCTTGCCGGCAACCAGATCCGCATCCTGGTGCGGCCGGCACGCGACGACGACTTCCAGGCGTCCACCTGGTGGCAGGACCGGGTCAGCACGCGCCGCGTGGTCATCGAGTACCAGAAGCTGCTCGCCTTCCTGTTCATCGACCGCTGGCGGCTGACGCCGCTGCAGGCGACATGAGCGACATCGGCGGCCTGGAGGCGATCTACCTGCGGCTGGCGCCGGAGGACATCGCGCTGGTGAAGTTCGTCTTCGAGTCCTACGAGGAGGTCGGCGTCGTCCGCACGCTCGACCGCCACGCCGCCACCATCGTCGCGCTGGTGGCACGCGACTTCCTGGCCGAGGCGCACGCCATCATCGCGGATCTGCAGACGCGCGCCCGCGTCGAGGTGATCGACGCCCCGCCCGAGGCCGGCGAGGACTGGCTGATCAAGCTCATGCAAGAATCGTAACGGCGCGCCCGCGTCACGCCCGGCTGATTGACCGGCGGATGCCCGCATGGAAGGTGCGCGGGCAGTGAAGGAGGCTCCATGACCGCACCGAGTCGTGCCGTGAACATCGCCGCCTGGATTGCCAGCGCGCTGCTGTTTCTCCTCTTCACCGTCGCCGCCTCGCCGCCGAAGCTGCTCGGCGATCCGCAGGCGGTGGAGGGCTTCGCCAAGTCCGGCTTCTCCGACGCCTTCCGCCTGTTCATCGGCGCCAGCGAGTTCCTCGGCGGCATCGCGCTGTTGATTCCGCCGCTCGCCTTCTGGTCGGCCTGCGGCCTGACCATCATCATGATCGGCGCCGCCTACACGCACGTCGCCAACCACGACGTCGCCAACATCGCCCCGGCGTTGATCGCCCTGGCGCTGTGCGTGTTCATCGCCGTCGTCCGCCGCGGCCGGGCGCTGTTCCTGTCCTGAGCCTGATTCGTGCGAGGTCCGCTTACAGCGCCGCGACGCGCACCGGCGCGACGCGGCCGCGCACGCTGACCGCGTCGAAGGTGACCGCGGGCGCCGCCTCGCCGGCGCGGCCGGCGAGGTGCAGCGTCGCCTCGGTGATCAGCAGGTCATGGCCGCGCTGCTTGGCGGTCTCCTGCAGGCGCGCGGCGACGTTCACCGCGTCGCCGATGACCGTGTACTCGAGGCGATCCTCGGCGCCGATGGTGCCGGCGACGACCTCGCCGCTGGCGACGCCGATGCTGAACGCCAGCGGCGTCTCGCCGGCGGCGGTGCGCGCCGCGTTGAGCGCCGACAGCCGCGCCGGCAGGCCGCGCGCACAGCGCAGC
>JANRJF010000328.1:0-20762 GCA_033764095.1 Deltaproteobacteria bacterium
CATCGCCGCCGGCTGCAGACCGGCCACGAAGAGCGTGATCAGGCGCGCGACGCGGCGGCGATAGGCGTCGACGCTGACGCCCGGCCCCTTCAAGCCGGCGACGGCGCCGGCCAGCAGCTCGGCCGCCTCGTTGGCGCTCACGCCGCCGCCGGCGAGGTCGATCTCACCCGCCGCGGCGGCACGCCGGAAGACGCGCGCCAGCAGGGCGACGAACTGCCGCTGCGTGTCGGCGGCGAGATCGCCGCACAGCCGGTTGCTCTCGTCGAGCAGCTCGGCGCCGTGCGGCGAGCCGTAGGCGATCTCGACGAAGCGCAGGCTGCGCGCCTCGACCGCGGCGCGCAGCCGCTCGGCCAACCGCCCGTCGGCCTGCACCGCCGCCGTCGCCCCCGCCAACGCCTGCTCGTGCAGCTGCTGCGAGAGGGCGCGGAAGATCGCCTCCTTGTTGCGGAACTGCAGGTAGAGCGCGGCGCGCGACACCCCGGCAGCGGCGGCGATGTCCTCCATCGAGGTGCGGCGGAAGCCGTAGCCGGCGAAGCGTGCGTACGCCGCCGGCAGGATGCGCTCGCGCGTGGCGGTGATCGGGCGACCCATGGCCGGAATCACGTTGACGAATCATATGCAGAATGTCAATTTGCTCACCTTCACCGACCGCTCACCTCAACCCCGCCCCTCTCGCGGGGCGGCGACCAAGGAGATGCCCATGTCCTCGACGCATGCTCTCGCCGGCAAGACCGCCATCGTCACCGGCGCCTCCAGCGGCATCGGCCGCGCCATCGCCGAGCGCTTCGGCGCCGCCGGCGCGCACGTCTTCCTCGCCGGCCGCACGCGCGACGCGATGGAGGCGTCGCGCCAGCGCATCGCCGCGAGCGGCGGTCAGGCAACCGTGGTGACGCTCGACGTGCGCGACGTCGGCCAGGTGCAGGCCCTGGTCGACCAGGCCGTGAAGGCCAGCGGCCGGCTCGACATCATGGTGAACAACGCCGGCCTCTCGTACCCGAGCCCGATTGCTGACGCCGACCCGGAGCACTGGCGCGCCATGCTGGAGACCAACGTGCTCGCCCTGCTGGTCGGCTGCCAGGCGGCGATCCGCGCCATGAAGCAGTGCGGCGCCGACGGGCACCTGGTGAACATCTCGTCGATCGCCGCGCAGCGCGCCGACTCCGGCGTCTACGGCGCCACCAAGCACGCGGTGAACTGCATCTCCAGTACGCTGCGGCGCGAGTTGGAGGAGGAGAACATCCGCGTCGTCAACGTGATGCCGGGCGCCATCGCCACCAACTTCGCGCGCAACTTCGACCCCGCCTTCCTCGCCGGCTTCGTCCAGGCGAGCGGCATGCAGGTCGAACTGAAGCGCGGCGAGCGGCTGCCCGACGAGGTCTTTGAGGCCATGCAGCCGAAGCTGCGCCAGGTGCTCAGCAGTCCGGAGGACGTCGCCGACGCGGTGTTCTACGCGGTGACGCTGCCGATCGCGGTGAACATCGCCGACATCGTCGTGCGCCCGGCGAAGCAGTTGAACATCTGAGCGGGTCCCACCTGATTTCGCAGCGCTCCGGGCGGCCCACCCGCCTGGGGCCGGTGGCGGCGCTGGGGCGCCGCCGGCGGGCGAGCCGCGCGGAGCGCTGCGGATCAGGCGATCAGGCCAACCGGTGTGTAGGTGTGGCCGGGAAGGACGCTGGCGAGGCTGCTCAGGTTGCCGAGATGGTTGGCGACCAGGTCGCCCATGACGTTGCGGAAGTCGACGCTGTGGTTGAGGTAGCGCCCGCGCAGCAGGGCGTTGGCGGCGAGCCCCGGCCAGGTGCCGTAGATGCCGCCGCGCACGTCGCCGCCGGCGACGAACCAGGCGGAGGCGTGTCCGTGGTCGGTGCCGAAGCTGCCGTTCTCCGCCGAGGTACGGCCGAACTCGGTCATGGTGACGATGGTGACGTCGGCGATGCGCGGTCCGAGGTCGACGTAGAGCGCCGCGATCCCGGCGGCGAAGTCCTGGTGGCGGCGCGCCTGCTGGCCGTTGGCCTCGCCGGCGCCCTGGTTGGAGTGCGTGTCCCAGCCGCCGATGCTGAGCGACGCCACCTCGAGGCCGACGTCCTCTTTGATCAGCTGCGCGATCTGGCGCATCTGCCGGCCGAAAGTGCTGTTCGGGTAGGCGGCGCCGTTCGCCGGCGCGTAGGTGGCGGTGTTGATGTCGCTCAGCACCGCCAGGTCGTTCACCACCGCGCGGCCGTGGCCGAGCACCAGCGCGCGATACGCCTTGCCGTCGTCGGCCGCCTGGCTGTAGACGCGGTTCAGGTCGGTGAGCAGCGCCTGCTCCTGGTCGGCCGCCATGCCGAGCGTGAAGCTGGCGATGTCGTTGAACGCCGAGACGGTGAGCGGGCCGCGCAGCGCGTGCGGCAGCTCGTCGCCGAAGCCGACCGCGCGCAGCGCCGCCGGGCGCGGGAGGCTGACGAGATGGCGATTCAACCAGCCGTCGAGCTCGGCGTGGTTGGCGCCGCTCTCCAGGTTCTCCTGCCCGTCGAAGTGCGACTGCGAGCCGTTCGGATAGTGCGTCGCCGGCAGCACCGCGAGGCGGCCGTCGTTCCACAGCCGCAGCAGCGGCGCCAGGCCGGGATGCAGGCCGAAGAAATTGCTCGGCGCGCCGAAGCCGTTCAACGCCAGCGCCGCGGCCGGGTTGGCGGGATTGGGGGGCGGCACCGCGATGGTCGGGCGCAGCGTGTAGTAGCTCGCGTCACCGAACGGGATGACGGTGTTGACGCCGTCGCAGCCGCCGCGCTGGAAGATGACCACCAGCGTCTTGCCGCCGGTGGTCTGCGCGAAGGCGAGGCGCGGGCGCAACGGATTGCTGAACACCGTCGCCGCGGTGGTCGCCCCGGCGCTCGCCAGCAGGCGCATGAAATGTCGTCGCGTGATCATCGTCCGCACTCGCTCTCGGTCCGCCGCCTCATTGGTACTGCCCGCCCGGATAGGTCAGCACGGTGCCGACCATCTGCTGCAGCCGCGCCTCGGCGTCGGCCTGGGTGATGAAGAATGGTCGCGTGCCGTCGTCGGTCAGCACGCCGATCGCGGTGTCGTACTCCAGCGGCGTGAACTCGCCGTAGAACAGTTGCTGCAGCAGGAAGCCGACGATGCCGTCTGCAGTGGTCTGGCGGTTGCGGGTGAAGTAGCCGCGCAGATCGACGCTGGTGCCGCTCAGCTGGTTGCGCACCAGCCGATTGGCGTACTTGAAGCGCTGCAGCAGCGTGTTCGAGTTGATCCAGTCGTCGCCGGTCTCCGACCAGCCGGTCGGCACCGGGTTCTCGTACAGCCGCAGACCCATGTCGCTGATCGCCGCCGGCAGGCCGGCGGCGTCGCTGTTGGCGCCGAGCGCGCGGGCCCAGAAGACGGCCATCTCGACCGGCGTACGCACCTTGCCGCGGAAGGCCGCCGGCGCGGCGAACTCGGGCGAGCGCAGGATGATGCGCACCACCGCGGCGATCGAGCCCTGCGTGTTGAGATACTCGCTGGCGCAGCGGCCGACCAGCAACGGCGACGGCGCGTCGCCGACCAGCACCTGCGCGAGCTTGGTGCAGATGAAGTTGGCGGTCGAGGGATGCGCGGCGAGGATGTCGAGTACCTGCTCGCCGTCCTCGATGCCGCGCCCGGCCGGCAGCGTCTGGCCGAGCACCACCTTGGCGCCGGTGTCGTGGTTGGCCGGGTCGAAGGCGAACTGGCCGTTCACCACCGTCCAGCCGGTGAAGGCGCGCGCCACCTGCTCGACGTCGGTCTGCGTGTAGCCGCCGTCGACGCTCAGCGTGTGCAGCTCCATCAGCTCGCGCGGGTAGTTCTCGTTCGGCTGATCGCGCCGGCTCGCCGCCTGGTCGAGGTAGTAGAGCATCGCCGGACTCTTGGCGCTGACCGCGAGCAGGTCGCGGAAGCGGCCGAGCGCGTTGGCGCGGAACTGCGCGTTCTCCGCCGCCTCGAAGGCGACGGTGTTGTTGGTCTTGTTGACGTCGGTGTTGAAGTGGTTGTCCCAGAACCAGGTCATCACCTCGAGCAGCTGGCGGCGGCTGTAGATCATGCGCAGCAGCGTCTGACGCTGCAGCTCCGCCTTGCTGGCCGGTGCCGCCGGCAGTAGCGCGGCGAGCTGCGAGTCGTCGATCGCCGCCGGGTTGAGCTGCTGGTCGATGAAGGCGTCGACGCCGACGCGCTGCACTTCGAAGAGCAGCTCCGGCGTGCTGCCGAAGGTGATGCGGTTGAGCAGGTGATGGGCGAGGAAATCGACGCCGACGATGGTGAGCGAGACGCTGGCCGCCGCCTGGTTGTTCTTCGCGTCGCGCGCGGTGACCGTGACCGTCGCGGTCTGCCCCTCGCTGACCTGGCCGCTCAGCACCGCGAAGCTCCAGCCGCCGTTGGCGCCAACGCCGAGCGTCTGCGTCACCGTGCGACCGAGGCGCGCGTCGTCCACCGTCGCCACCAGGCTGGTGACGCCGATGTCGTCGGTCGCCAAGCCGCTGACCAGGAAGCCGGAGCGCGGCACGCTGCTGCCCGGGCCCGGGCTGAGGATCGACACCTGCGGCGGCGCAGCGTCGGCGGTGGCGGTGAAGCTCGCCGTCGCGCTGGCGCGGTTCTGCGCCTGGTCGAGCGCGGTGACCGTGACCGTGCAGGTCTGCCCGGCGCTCAGCGCGCTCGACGGCACGCTCGCCGTCCACTGCCGCAGCGTCGGGTTGTAGGCGACGGCGAGCGTCGTGACGCCCTTGACCGGGTCGCTCAGCGTGCCGGTGACGCTGGCGATGGAGACGTTGTCCGACGCCTCGCCGAGCAGCGTGAAGCCCTCGGCATCGACGCTGGCGCCGCTCTGCGGATTGAGGATGGCGATGCGCGGCGCGGTGAAGTCGGGCGGCGCGGCGACGTTCTGGTCGACGCGCATCAGCACCGGCCCCTCCTGACTGACCAGGCCGCTGTAGTACTTCTTGCCGTTGCCGAACGGATCGTACGCGCGAATGACGTAGACGCGCTCGCCAAGCCGCGGCGCCGGCGGCTGCTGCGTGGTGACCGTCTGGCTCAGGCCGGGCAGATCGAACGCGACGACGCCGTTGGCGTCGGTGGTGCCGTCGGCGGTCCACACGCGCGTGCCGTCGTCGAGCTTGCGCTCGGCGATCAGCTTGCGATTCGCCAGCGGCAGGTTGGTCGCGGCGTCGATCAGCGTCACCGGCACGGTGCCGACGCGGAAGAAGACGTCGCCCGGCGCCATGAGCGGATCGCTGCTGACGCCGTTGCCGTACGGCTTGGCGTAGAGCGAGTAACGCCGGCCGCTGCCCAGCCCGTCGAGGTCGAAGGCGGCGATGCCGCTGGCATCGGTGGTGAGCTCGCGCGCCCAGGTGGTGGTCCCATCGACCAGCACCTCGCGGGCGGTGATCTTGATCGCCGGCAGCGCCGCGCCGCTGACACCGTTGACCAGCGTCACGCGCAGCGGCGCGCTACCGACGACGAAGTCGAGCGCGCCCTCGCGCGTCACGTCGGGGCTGTACTTGGTGCTGCCGTCGATCGGGCTCTTCGCCTGCAGGCGATAGACGCGCCCGGCGCGCAGACCGAGCAGGTCGAAGCGGATGACGCCGGCGGCGTCGGTGGTGCCGCCCGCCGCCCACTTGAGCGTGCCGTCGGACGCCACCTCGTAGGCCGACACCTTGTACGCCGCCAGCGGCGCGCCGCTGGCGCCGCTCAGCGTGCGCACCTGCAGGGTGCCGACCCGGAAGGTGTACGGACCGGGCTGCGTCAGGTCGTCACTCCACGAGGTGCCGCCGTTGTAGACCGAGGCATAGAGCACGTAGGTGCGGCCGCTGCCGAGCCCGTCGAGGTCGAACACCGCCTGGCCGGCGGCGTCGGTGGTGCGCTGCGCCACCCAGCGCTGCTCGCCGCTGGCCAGCTTCTCGTTCACCGTGATGCCGATGCCGGCGAGGAGCTGGCCGCCGACGCCGTCCTGCAGCGTCACCACCAGCGGCGTGTTGCCCACCTTGAACACCACCGCTCCGACGGCGGTGATCGGCTGACTGCGCTTGGTGCTGCCGTCGGCCGGGCTCTTGGCCTCGAAGACATAGGTCGCGCCGCGGCCGAGGCCGGGCAGATCGAAGCGAATGATGCCGCGCTCGTCGGTGGTCGCCTGCTTGCTCCACGCCCAGCTGCCGTCGGCGTTCTTCGACAGCGCCGTCACCTTGGTCCCGACCAGCGGCGCGCCGCTGGCGCCGTTGAGCACGGTCAGCTCGACCGTGCCGACGCGCAACTCGAACACGCCGGCCTCGCGGATGTCGTCGCTGTACACCGTGCTGCCGTACGGCGACGCGCTGAGCACGAAGGTCGCGCCGGCGCCGAGGCCGTCGAGATCGAACACCGCCTTGCCGCTCGCGTCGGTGGTCTGCTGCGCCACCCAGGCGAGGCTGCTGCCGTCGCGCCGGTTGGCGGTCACCTTGAGGCCGACGAGCGGATCGCCGCTCAGCGCGTTGCTCACCCGTACGCGCAGCGGCGCGCGGCCGACGGCGAAGGTCATGCTGCCGTTCCTGGTGACGTCGTCGCTGCGCTTGCCGCTGCCGTCCCACGGGCTCCTGGCCTCGATCACGTACAACTTGCCGGCGCCGAGGCCGGGCAGGTCGAAGCGGATCACGCCGGCGGCGTCGGTCTTGCCGCCCGCCGCCCACTTGAACGTACCGTCGCTGCGCTTCTCCGACGCCCACGCGTCGACGTTGGCGAGCGGCGTGCCGTCGGCGCCGTTGACCACCGCGACCTTCAGCTTGCCGAGCTTGTAGGTGTAGGCGCCCGGCGCGGTGAGGTCCTCGCTCACCGCCTTGCCGGTGCCGAACGGCCAACTGGCGAGGAAGTAGGTGCGGCCGCTGCCCAGGCCGGGCAGGTCGAGCACCGCCTTGCCGGCGCTGTCGGTGGTGCGCCAGGCGTAGTCCTTGGTGGTACCGTCGGCGAGGCGCTCGACAGCCGAGAAGCCGAGCCCGGCGATCGGCGCGCCGCTGATCGCGTCGACCGCGGTGACGGTGAGCGGGGCGTTGCCGACCACGAAGGTCATGGCGCCGGTCTGGGTGATCTCGTTGCTGCTCTTGGTGGTGCCGTCGGCCGGGCTCTTCGCCTTCAGGACGTAGGTCCGGCCGCGGCCGAGCCCGGGCAGGTCGAAGCGGATGATGCCGCTGCTGTCGGTGCTGCCGCCCTTGCTCCAGGCGAGCGACCCGTCGGCCCTGCGCTCGTAGGCGTCCACCTTCGTCGCGGCGAGCGGCTTGTTGGTCCCGCCGGCGACGACGGCGACCTTCAGGGTGCCGACCTTGAACGCCAGCTCGCCGGCGGCGACCAGGTCCTCGCTGTCCGCGCTCATGCCGTTGAACGCCGTGGTGCGCAGCACGTAGGTGCGCCCGCTGCCCAGGCCGGGCAGATCGAAGACGGCGCGACCGACGCTGCTGGTGGTGCGTTGGCGCACGTAGGTGAGCTTGCCGTCGAGGCCACGCTCGTAGGCGTTGACCACCAGGTTGGCGAGCGGCGCGTTGCTGAGGCCGTCCATCACCGTCGCCGCCAGCGGCGCGTTGCCGACCACGAAGGTCACGCCGCCGGGGTCACGGATCTCGTTGCTGCGCTGCGTGCTGCCGTCCCACGGGCTGAGCGCCTCGAGCAGATAGACGTTGCCGGCACCGAGGCCGAGCGGATCGAAGATGATCAGGCCCTGTGCGGTGGTGGTGCCGCTGGCCAGGCTCTTCAGCGTTCCGTCGCTCAACTTCTGCTTGAGCGTCACCTTGGTGTTGGCAAGCGGCGCGTTGCTGCCGCCGGCGACGACGCTGACCGGCAGCTTGCCGACCCGGAAGGTGAATGCACCCGGCGCGGCGACGTCGTCGCTGCGCACCGAGCCGCCGTTGTACGGCGTCGCGAAGATCGCAAAGCGCACGCCCTGGCTGACGCCGGTGAGCTTCACCGTCGCGCGCCCGGTGGCATCGGTGGTCGCCGAGGCGACCCAGGTGAAGACGTCGCCGCTGCGGCGCTTGGCCTGAATCGGCAGCGCGGCGAGCGGCTGGCCGCTGATCGCGTTCACCACCTGCACGGTGACCATGTCCACCGTGCCGACCGGCGTCGGCGTCGCGGCACCGAACGTCGGCGCGGCGGCGCAGAGGATGACGAGCAACGCCAACCAGCGGCGCGCGCCACAAAGCTGCGACCATCCCTGCCGTCCGCTGCTCATCCGCTGCATCCTTCGCGCGCCTCTCTGTCAGCCGATCACTTCGTCCACCCGCCGCGCCCTCAATCCCGCCGACGGCGACGTCGCGCTTGAGCAAGAGGCGGGCCGCCGCGCCGGCGTTGCCCGCCGAGTCGGCGAGCCGGCACCTGACGTGTGCGCTGCGAGGGTGAGCGTCGAGGGCTCGACGCGCGCCGCCGCTGCGCCTGCCGGCGGTGCCGCGTTGCGTCATGCGCGAGTGGCCTGCGACGTGGCCGACCACGGCTTCGGCGCGCGCGCGTGCTACATCATCCGTCATGGAGCTCTGGGAACTGGCGGCGCGCGAGGCGATCCGCGACCTCGTCGCACGCTACGCACACGCCGCCGACGGCGGCCGCTTCGACGACGTCGCCGCAGCCTTCGCCGCCGACGGCATCCTCGAAACCCCCGACCGCAGCGAGCACCGCGGACGCGAGGCGATCCGCGCCTTGCTCGGCGGCACGCAGACCGCACTCGCCGCCGCCACCGCCGCGCCGTTCATCCGCCACCACGTCTCCAACCTGCGCATCGAGCTGGTCGACGCCGGCTCGGCGACCGGCGCCGCCTACTTCTTCGTCATCACCGAGCGCGGCCCCGACCACTGGGGGCGCTATCGCGACCGCTACGTCTGCACCGACGGCCGTTGGCTGTTCGCCCACCGCCGCGTGCGGCTCGACGGCTGGGCGCCGGGGTCATGGGCCGCCGAACGGCGGCGGTGACACTGCCTTCCTCGGAGGCAGCCTCGACGCGAGCGCTTCTTCACCACCACGACACCACGCCACAACGGCGCAGCGGACGGCGCGCCCTCGTTGTGTTTCGTTGTGTCGTGGTGGTGACGGACGGGCGAGCGGCCCGCGCTCCCGGCTAGTCGAGCGTCACCTGGCGCAGGTACGCTGCCAGCTCGGCGGGACTCGGCTTCAAAGGCGCGGTCTTGCCGTCGGCCATGTCGGTGACGCACTGGCCGGCGCTGAGGGTGGCGGGGCTACCGCCCTGGCGCGGGCGGACCTCGATGGTGCCGTGCAGGGCGCAGATGGCGTCGAGCTCGGTGTCGCCCCACAGCACGGTGCCGCGCACGCCGGCGACCGCGGTCGGCGTCTCCACCTCGAAGCGGCTGCTGCCGGTCAGCCAGGCGGCGATGGCGAGCTTGAAGCGGCCGGCCAGCACGCGCAGCTTGGCGGCGCGCGACTGCGGCGCCAGCGCCAGCTCGTCGAGCACCACCTGCGAGCCCGGGCCGATGGCCAGCACGGAGTCGTCCGCGAGCAGGATCTTCACCTTGGCGCCGGCGGCGGTGACGATGGTGTCGCCGACCGCCACCGTCGCGCCGCGCGTCAGCGGCAGGCTCTGACCGGCGCGGGTGACGGTCGGCGTGCCGTTGATGCCGGCGACCAGGCCCGCGTCGGCGGCGCCGGCGGCACCCGCCGAGCCGAGCAGCAGTGCCGTGCAGAGGAGGAGCGCGCGCATCGGGGTTCGCATGGGCGGCGCAGCTAGCACGCCGGCCCTCAAAACGCCCGGGGCGCCGGCGGATGACCGCCGACGCCCCGGGGACGCGGTGAGACCTGGAGGGAGGTCTCAGGGAGTAGCCGTAGCGGTTGGAGTCGCCGCCGGAGCGCGAATGACGCCCGAGGCGACGATCGCGGCGACGTCGTCGTTCGCCGAGTCGATCGAGACGGTGATGCGTACCGGCGCGTCAGCGTCGCCCTCGCCCGGGGAGTCGTCGATCAGCGAGAAGGTGAACAGCGTGAGGCCGGGCACCAGCTGATTGAACGACTGTCCGTCGGGCACGGTGATGTCGCCGCCGATGATCGTGCCGGCGTTGGCCTGGATGCTGATGGTCGAGCCGCCGACCAGCGGGTTGAGCAGGTCGTCGCTCACCACCAGGGTGAACGTCTGGCCGCCGCCGTCCGGAATATCGAAGCTGGTCGGCTCGGCGACCGGCGCCTGGGTGTGGCCGGAGAAGGTCACCGTGGTCTGGTCGAAGACGAGGATGTCGTCGTCCCAGACGCCCGGATCGCCCTGCGGGCCCCAGGTGCCGTTGAGCGTGCCGGCGTCGATGAAGAGCTCGAACAGCGTCGCCGGATCGAAGGCGAAGTTGCAGAACGGGCTCGGCGCCGGCAGCAGGCAGGCGCCGTCGAGCGGCGGCAGCGGACGGAAGTCGGCGAACGGCTCGCTGACGTTGTCGGTGGTGATGGTGTCGCCGGCGTCGAAGATGCCGTTGCCGTTGTTGTCGAGGAAGCCCTCCTCGCCGCGGGTGAAGCCGATGATGGTGATGATACCGCTCGGCGGGATCTGGCCCTCGGTGATCAGCGTCGAGGTCGCGATGCCGTTGTTGTTGGTCGGCGCCGGGTCGACGATGCTGGCGCCGTTGGTGACGAACGACACCGAGGTGCCCGGCGGCACGGCGTTGCCGAAGCGGTCGTTGACGAAGGCCGAGACCACGTCCTCGATGCCGAAGCGGACGCGGCCGGCGACGTTCTGCAGGGACGGGCGGACGCTGAAGCGCGTCTGCGCCGGCGGGGCGCCGACGATCTTCACCTGGGTGGACTGCGCCGCCAGGTCGGGCGTGCCGTCGCCGTTGGCGTCGACGCGGGCGAACACCTGCACCGAGGTGGTGCGCGTGCCGCTGGTCAGCGTCGTCGACACCTGGCCGTTGGCGTTGGTGATCCCCATGATCGGCGCGATCGTCTCGCCGCCGACGGCGGTGACGGTGAAGGTCACCGGCATGTTGGCGACCGGGTTGGTGTGCTGGTCGGTGACCCGGAAGGTGAGCACCGACTGCTCGGTGAGACCCGACCCGCGCACGCCGATCTGGGTCGGCTGAGCGCTGACGAAGGCCACCGCCGCCGCCGGCAGGGTCGCGGTCGGCGTCGCGGTGAAGGTGCTGGTCGCCGGCGGAGTGCCGGTGACGGTCGGGGTCGGGGTGCCGGTCTCGGTGCCGGTCGGCGTCGCGGTCGCCGTCGGCTGGGTCGGCGTCGGCGTGCCCGGCCGCGTATCGGGCAGCACGATCGTCGTGGTGTCCTCGATCAGCGAGCCGTCGGCGATGCGGACGCGGGCCCGCACGGTGACCGACTGGCCCTGGCGGCTCTGCGTGTACTTGATGCAGGACAGCGCGTCGCCCGGCTGCGGAATGACGGTGAGCGAGCCGACGTCGCACGGCGCGTCTTCATTGGTCAGGCCGGGGCTGGTGACCGACACACCGGACACCGGGTTCACCAGGCTGAAGGTGACCGGTACGCCGTCCTCGACGGTGACGCCGGCGCTGTTGGTGACCAGCGCGCCGAGCACGCTGGTGAAGGTGCCGTCGCCGTTGTCACTGCGCTGATTGACGAACAGGTCGACGCTGACGAACGAGGCCACCGCGCCCTGCACGATGACCGACGCCTGGGTGGAGCGGTTGAGCGCGTCGGTGACGGTCAGCGTCAGGTTGCCGGTCTGCGAGCCGGCGGTGACCACCACGGTGTCGCCGTTGCCGGCCGTGGTGCGGCTGAGGCAGAGGTTGGGCGCCGACAGGGTGAACGGCGGCACCGCGCCGGTAATGGTGAAGCTCTGGCTGGTGCCGTCGCAGGCCGGCGCGCCGCCGACGCCGGCGCGCAGCGTGGTGAGCTGCGGCGCGACCTCGGGTAGCCCCGGGGTGTGGGTCGGGGTGATGGTGGCGGTCGGCGTCGGCGTCTGCGTCACCGTGAACGTCGCCGTCGCGGTCGGGGTCGGGGTGAAGGTCGGCGTCTCGGTGAGGGTCACCGTCGGCGTCGGCGTGTTCGTCGCCGGCGGCGTGCCGGTGGGCAGCGGCAGCACCTCGCCGACCAGGGAGAAGGACGCCGAGCCGTTGCCGCCCGGCGCGACGCCACTGGCGTCGGAATCGACGCCGATGGTCACCTGGCTGATGGTCGGCCGGTCGACGTTCTCCGGCACGAAGACGGTGAAGGTGAAGACGTTGATGCCCGGCACCAGGCCGCCGAAGGTCTCGACGTCGGGCAGCGTGGTCGAGCTCGGCACGCCGAAGATGTCGACGGACTCGCTCGGGGTGAAGGTGATGTCGGTGCCGCTGACCAGCGCGTTGCCATTGCCGTCGCCGATGAAGACGGTGAAGTTCTCCGCCTGGCCGGCCATCAGCGAGAAGGTCTGCGGCTCGATGTCGATGATCGTGCCACCGGAGAAGGTCACCGGGATGCTCGCCGACAGCAGCGCGTTGGCGTCCCAGACGCCCGGCGTCTGGGCCTGATCCCACTGGCCGTTGTCGTTGGTGTCGATGAAGCGCTCCGTGGCGTTGGCGTCCCAGCGACCGTTGAGGTTGTCGTCGGTGAACGACTCGCCGGTGTCCCAGCGCCCGTTCGAGTTGCCGTCGACGAACGGCTCGGGGCGGTCGTAGCGGTTGTTGCCGTTGCCGTCGATGAACGGCTCGGGGGCGTCGGTGAACGGCTCGCTGGGGTCGTGTGCCCCGTTGCCGTTCGAGTCGGTGAACGCCTCCTCGCCGCGCGTCGTCGCCAGCACGGTGACGATGCCGTCGGCCGGCACGCCGCCTTCGGTGATCAGCGTGGTGACGGCGCGCCCCGACTCATCGGTGGTGCGCTGGCTGAACACGCTGGCCCCGTTGCTGGTGAAGTTCACCGCCGTCCCGGGCGCCACCGCGTTGCCGAAGTGGTCGTTGAGGAAGGCGGTGATCTGATCCTCGATGCCGAAGGTGACGCGGCCGGCGATGTTGACGAAGTTCGCCGCCAGGCTGAAGCGGCTGGCGCTCGGCAGGCCGCCGACGATGTTGACCGGAGTGAACTGGTTGACCACCTCGTTGATGCCGTCGTCGTTGGCGTCGACCGTCGCGGTGATCTGCACGGTGGTGGCCTGGGTGCCGGCGAGCACGGTCGCCTTGGCGATGCCGTCATCGTCGGTGAACGCCTGCGGCGTCACCGTCACGCCGCCCACGGCGTTGACCAGGAAGCGCACCGGGATGCCGGAGACCGGCGCGTCGTTCTGGTCGCGGACCATGAACGACACCACCGACTGGGTGGGCCGGCCGGAGCCCTGCACGCCGATCACCTCGGGCGCGACGTCTTCGAGGGTGATCGCCTGCGGGTCGCCCTCGCCGGGCGTCGGGCCGCTCGACTTGACGGTGACGGTCACCGTGTCGCCGGCGGCGCGCACCACGCCGCCGCCGAAGGCGGTGATCTCCACCTCGGTGTTGTCCGGCGTGCCGGCCGGGATGCTCAGCGTCGCGCTGGCCAGGCCGTTGACGTCGGTGAGCGACGAGGTGGTGAACAGCGGCGGCACCGCGCCCAGGGTGCCGAGCGTCGTCTCGAAGTTCATCTTCACGTTCGGCACCGGGTTGCCGAGGCGGTCGCGCACCAGGGCGGAGACCACCGTCAGGCCCGGCTGCGTGTCGGTGACCGTGACGTTCTGCGGGTTGGCGTAGGCGAGCAGGTCGTCGATCACGCCGGGCAGCGTGAAGGCGCGCAGTGCCGTCACGTTGCCGGCCTCGACCTGGACCTGGACGTTCGAGCCCTCCATGTCGGGCGGGAAGAACATGCAGGTGGTCGCGTTGCCGGGCTGCGGGAATACCGCCGTACCGGTCTGCTCCTCGTACTGCGTCACGTCGCACGGCGGCGCCGTGTTGGTCTGCGGGAAGCCGATGACGGCGACGCGGCGCGCCTGCTCGTCCTCCTGCGAGAACGGCACGACGCTCATCGAGACCGGGGTGCCGTCTTCGACGGTGTTGCCGAAGTTGTCGGTGACGATGGCGGTCAGCGTGGTGAGCTGATTGCCGATGTTGACGTTGATGGCGTTCTGGTTGGGCGAGATCGCCATGCGGCCGGGCAGGCCGGCGGTGACGGTCAGCACGATGCCGGTGGCGATGATGCAGCGCTCGCCCGGGGTGTGCGGATCGGTGCAGGGCTCGGTGAACTGCTCGCCGAGCGCCGACGGTACCTCGGCCTGGACCACCACCGAGCCGATGCCAGAACCCGAGCGCAGCTGAATCGTCGCCGCGCCGGCGTTGTCGGTGTAGGCGATCGAGCGATTGCGCGGGTCGATCTCGCAGGTCGCGCCGGGATCGCACTCCGCCGACACCGAGCAGAAGGTGCCGACCGGCGCGGTGCAGTAGCCGCCGCTCAGGGTGGTGGGCAGCAGCACGGCGCCGTCGGCGCTGCTCAGCGGCGAGATCGAGAAGCGCACCTGCGCGTTCTTCAGCCGGGCGCCCTGGTTGTCGGTGACGGTGGCGTTGATCGGCGCCACTTCGCGCTGGCCGGCGCCGCGCACCCTGAGGCGGGTCGGGCTGGCGCTCAGCGTGATGCTGGCCGCGTCGCCGTTCTCCACCTGGCCGCCCGGCGTCGCGCTGCACGCCTCGCGGCCGGGGACGACGAACAGCTGGATGGTACCGGTCACGCCGCCGGCGCGCGCCTCCATGATGTAGGGGACGATCTTGCCGGAGTCGTCGCGCTTGACCGGCGTACCGGGGGTGATCTGCCAACTCGACTCGGCGATGCCGCCCTGTCCGTTCACCACGCCGGTCTGCGCGGTGAGCGGGGCGGCGATGCCGGTCTCGCCGATGAACAGCACGTTGACGTTGTTGATCGGTTCGTTGTCGGCGTCGAAGACCACCGCGCTGACGGTGACGGCGCCGCCGGAATCGGAGCCGCAGGTGGGATCGCTGACCGCCCCGAGGATGGTGGCGACCACCTTGTTGGCCTCGCCGGGCAGCACGTTGAAGGTGACCTCGCCGTCGACGTCGGCGGCCGAGGCGGTGACCCGCACCTCGCCCGGGTCCGCCGTGTTCGGCGGCACGACGATCTGCACGTGCGCGACGCCGTCCTGGGCGCCGCCGCTGGGCAGCTCGAGCCGACGGGTCTGGGTGGCGACCGGGCGCAGGTATCCCTGCTTGGGGTCGAAATCGAACAACAGGTTCACGCCGTTGATCGGGAAATTGTTCTTGTCGAAGGCGATCGCATAGACGTCGACGACGCCGCCGAGCTTGGCGCTGACCGAGAACGGCACCGTCTCCATGTAGATGGTGGAGAGCTCGGGCAGCTCCATCGGCGTGCCGGTGGGCGTCGGGCCGACGCCGCCGGTCGCCGTCGCGGTCGGGGTGTTCTGCGGCGGCTGGCCCTGCACCGAGAAGCGCAGCTGCACGGTCAGCGTGCTGCCGGCGTTGGCCGGATCGGGCGCGCTGGCGGTCACCGACGCGCTCGAGCCGAACAGGCCCTTGACGGTGCCGGAGAGGACGCCGTTGTTCACCTCGCCGGAGCTCGGCGTCACCTGCAGGGCCGGGCTGTTGGTCAGCGTCACCGTGGTCCCGGTGACGCCGCGGCCGCCGTTGCGCAGCGTGACGGTGAGCGGGACGGTCTCGTTGACCGCCAGCACCAGGCGCGGCGCGCCGATGCACAGGCGGCCGGTCGAGTCGCAGATCTGGTTCGGGATGGGCGTCGGTCCACCACCGCCGCCGCCACCGCCGCCGCCCCCACCACCGCCGCCGCACGCGGCGAGCATCAGCATCGATGCGTACGCGAGAAACCCTGCAACCCGTCGGCCCATCCTGACACCTCCCACAATCACGTCGTCCACGCCTCGTCCGTCCACCACCCGGAGTGCCGCGCTGCGGCTCAGCCGCCTCCGCCGCCGCTGCTGTCGGAGCAGTTGTTGGCGTCGAAGAAGCCGCCGACGAGCCCGGTCTTGATGGTGAAGCGCTCGCCGCTCGCGTCGCTGCCGGAGAAGGTCACGTTGGTCTGGTAGGTGACCGGCGTGACGTTGCCCGGGATGACGGTGTTGTTCTCGAAGTCGAGCCGCGGACATTCCTTGTCGCCGCGGACCAGTTCCTTGGTCACGAAGCTGTAGAGCAGGATCTCGACCGTGGTCTCGACGTGCTCGCAGTTGCCGGCGATGCCGCAGTTGGCGTCGGTCGCGCACTGCGTCGACGGCGAGTTGCTGCAGGTGCCGCCGGGCAGGATCGCCGAGGTGACGACGGTCTGGTTGGGGATGCCGCTGCCGGGGATCGACACGATGTACTTGTCGAGCAGGATCGGCGAGGCGCCCATGTTCATGAACACCGCGTTGGCGTGCGTCTCGGTGAACTGCTCGAACTCGATGTCCACCAGGTCGCCGCCGAGGTTGCAGATGCTCTGGCAGACGTCGACGTCGGCACTGGTGTTGAAGACGCTGTCCTGCTGCTCGATCCCGTCTCCGGTGAATCCGAGGAACTGCATCGTCAGATTGTCCGTTCCACCCGACGTATCGAAGCCAGACCCGCCGCATCCCGCGAGCGCGAGCACACCGGTCAGACTGAAGACGCACGTCACCACTGGCAGCCACCGCATGGCACCCTCCACAGCAAATTCCGGCCGGCGCTCACGTGCACCGAAACCGGTGTTGTCCTGCGTTGTCTCGCCTCACGCCGGCGCGGCGTGCGCGAGCACCTCCTCGCCGCTCAAGTATTCGAAGCGGACGCGTCCAATGTCCTCGATCATGACGAACTTCACCTTGCCGCCGGCGACCTTCTTGTCGGTCTCGATCGCCAGCGCGAGGTGCGAGCCGATCAGCTCCTGGGGAATCTCGGTCGGCAGCCCGGCGCGGCGCAGCAGCGCCTCGATGCGCTGCGGCACGCTCGGCGGGCAGACCCCGCGCGCCGCCGACAGGCGGGCCGCGAAGGCCATGCCGATCGCCACCGCCTCGCCGTGCAGGTAGCCGCGATAGTCGGTGAGCATCTCGATCGCGTGCGCCAGCGTGTGGCCGAAGTTGAGCACCGCGCGGCGGCCGCTCTCGCGTTCGTCGTCGTGCACCACCGCCGCCTTGATCGCGCAGTTCTGCCGCACCACCTCGATGCACAGCGCCTCGTCGAGGCGCATGACGTCCTCGATGCGCTGCTCGAGCAGCTCGAACAGCGCCGGGCCGAGAATGGCGCCGTGCTTGATCACCTCCGCCATGCCGGCCTGCACCTCGCGGCGCGGCAGCGTGCGCAGCGTCTGCACGTCGATCCACACCAGGCGCGGCTGATGGAACGAGCCGATCAGGTTCTTGCCGCCCGGATGGTTGACCGCGGTCTTGCCGCCGACGCTGGAGTCGACCTGCGCGAGCAGCGTGGTCGGCACCTGGACGAACGGCACGCCGCGCTGGAACGTCGCGGCGGTGAAGCCGGCGAGGTCGCCGATGACGCCGCCGCCGAGCGCCACCACGGCACAGCCGCGGTCGAGGCGCGCGTCGATCAGGCGGTCATAGAGGAAGGTCAGCCAGGCGAGGTTCTTGTGCTCCTCGCCGTCCGGCACCTCCAGCACGGTGACCGCGAAGCCGGCGGCGGCGAGGGCGCGCTCGACCGGCTCGCGGTAATGGCGCGCGACGGTCGGGTTGGTGACCACCGCGATGCGGCGTCCGAGCTCCAGCTCCGCCAGGCGCGCGCCGAGCCGCTCGAGCGTGCCGGCGCCGATGGCGATCGGGTAGGAGCGCTCGCCGAGGTCGACCATCACCGTCGCGGCGCTCATGCGGCCCCCGCGCGCGACGCCAGCCAGGCGGCGATGTCGGTCACCACCTGGTCGGTACTGCGGTCCGAGGTGTCGATGCTGTGGTCGGCCTGCGCATAGGCCGGCGCGCGCTCGGCGAGCAGCGCGGCGATGCGGCCGGCCGGGTCGTCACCCTGCAACAGCGGCCGCGTCGGTCCGGCCGCCCTGGCGCGGCGCAGGATGACGTCGGGGCGCGCGGTCAGGCAGACGATCGGCGCCGCGGCGCGCAGCGCGGCGAGAATCTCGGGATTGGCGATGGCGCCGCCGCCGGTGGCGACCACCGCGCGCGGCACCGCCAGGGCCTCGTCCACCGCGCGGCGCTCGGCGGCGCGGAACGCCGCCTCGCCGTCGCTGGCGAAGATCGCTGCGACGGTGCGGCCGGCGGCGTGCTCCACCAGCGCGTCGGTGTCGACGAACGGCGTGCCGAGGCGCGCCGCCAGTCGCCGACCGGTACTGGTTTTTCCGGTGCCCATGAATCCCGTCAGGATCACTGTCGTCATCTCGCCGGGCAGTTTACCCGTTTGGCCCGGAATCGCGATTCTCCCAGAGCTGCTGGGCGCTGGGCAGGTTGCCGCCGAGTTGACCGGTGGCGCCCTTCAGGACGCGCGGGGTGAGGAAGACGAGCAGATCCTCACGGCGCTTGTCCTTGCCCTCGCTCTTGAACAGCCAGCCGAGGCCGGGGATCGAGTTGAACCAGGGCACGCCGTTCATGTTGTCGACCTGGGTGTCGCGGTAGATGCCGCCCAGCACGACCGTCTGGCCGTCGCGCACCAGCACGTGTGAGGTCGCCTGGCGGGTGATTTCCGTCGGGATGTTGTCCACCGTGCGGGTGAAATCGGCCTGGCTCGACTTGGCGAACATGTCGAGCAGGACGAAGCCGTCGGAGGACACCTGCGGCGTCACTTCCAGCGTGATGCCGGTCTCGATCTTCTCGGTCGCGGTCTGCGCCGTGCCCGCCGCGCCGCCGGCGCCGGTATTGATGACGGTGCCCGTGGATGGGAGGCGGACGCGCAGGATGGTGAGGCTCTGGATGGTCGCCGCGACGTTGTTCAGCGTCACCACGCGCGGCCGCGAGATGATGCGCCCCTGGCCCTTCTGCTCCAGCGCGGTGAGCCGCACGTCGAGCGACTGCGCGCCGTTGAGCGAGCCGAGCGCCAGGTCGAGCACGCTGCCGGCGCCGGGGCCGAAGTTGCCCTTGGCGGGGAAGTCGACCAGGAACGGCACGCCGCCCGAACCGCTGCCGAGGCCGGAGCCGCCGAAGTTGACGGTGCCCGGGAAGTTCGAGCCGGTGCTGGTGCCGGTCTGCGGGCCGATGTTGGCGTTGTAGCCCCACTGCACGCCGAGCTGGCGTGAGAAGTCGGAGGTGGCTTCGACGATGTTCGACTCGATCAGCACCTGCGGGATCTGCACGTCGAGGCGCTTGACCAGGTCGCGGGCGTTGCGGATGCCGCGGTCGATGTCGCGGACGATCAGCGTGTTGGTGAACTCGTCGACCATGACGCTGCCGCGCCGCGACAGCACGCCGAACTCCTCGTCGATGTCGCTGCGGCCGCCGAAGCCGCGGCCGCCGCTGCTGCCGGCCGCCTGCGGGCGATCGGCGCCGCTGATCAGCTCGGCGAGCTTGCGGGCCTTGGCGTAATTGACCTGGATGTAGGCCACCTGCAGCGACTCGATCTTCTGCGCTGCGCGCGCCGAGGCCTGCTGCTCCTCGCGCTCCTCACGCAGCCGCTTGACGGTCGAGACGCGCAGCACGTTGCCCTCGTGCACGCTCTCCAGGTTCTGCGCCTGCAAGATGATGTCGAGCGCCTGGTCCCACGGGATGTCATTGAGGCGCAGCGTGATCGTGCCGGTGACGTCGTCGGTGGCGACGATGTTGAGGCCGCTGACGTCGGCCAGCAGGCGCAGCACGTTGTGGACGTCGGCGTCCTTGAGGTCGAGCGAGATCGGCTGGCCGTAATAGAGCTTCTTCGGCCGCACATGGCTGGACTCGGTGGTCACCTGCACCGCCGGCGGCGGCGAGGGCGGCGGCGCCTCGGCCAGACGCGCGGCGGGCGCGACGGCCGCGGGCGGCGGCGCGACCGGCATGGCGACCGGAGCCGGGGCCGGCGCGATGCCGGGCACGGCGCGTTGCGTGAAGACGATCGACTCGCGCACCGCGTCCTGGGTCCCGGCCGGCTCGCCGACGAACGCGACGATGGTGTCCTTCAGGTCGTCGACCGACACGGTCGGCGCGGTGGTTCCCTTCAGTAGGAGGGTGAGGCGGATCTTGCCCGGATCGCTGCCGAGCTGCACCTGCTCGATGAGCGGATTGTCCACCGCGTAGCGCTCGGCGATGATGTTCTCGCCGGTCGGGCCGCTGAGCTCGATCAGCAGGCGGTTGGGGTTGCTCAACACCACGTGCGAGACGTCGTCCGGCGCGCGGTTGAGCTTGGCGAAGACGCCCTGCTGTCCGTTGTCGTCGATGATCTTGAGCTCGCGGATGAGCAGCACGTCGGCATCGGCCGCCGGCACGTCCGCGACGCTGGCGGTGTTGACCTCCTCGGTCGACTCCACCGCGGCGCGCTCGCGCGGCGCCCCGTCGTCGAGGTCGGCCGGCTTCGGCGCGCAACCGGCCAGGGCCAGCAACGCACTCGCGATGGTGAGACCACGCACGCCCACACCCAACAACCCGCTGCCCACTCGCGTCATTGCTTCTCCGCCTTGTCGTCTTTTTTGTCGTCCTTGGGCATCTCGATCACGACCTGGTGCGCCTGCTGGCGGCCGTAGTAATCGAGCACCAACTCCTCCACGACGATGCGCCGCGGCTCGATCGACTTGACCACGCCGTGGCGGCGCCCGATCGGCGTCCCCGGCGTGACGATGAAGCCCATGCCGCTGTTGTCCTGCAGCATCGCGCGCGGTGGGCTCGACTCCAGCACCACCGCCGCCAGCCGCAGCTGCGGCAGCTCGTAGCGCTGCAGCGGCGACAGCGGCGCGTTGGGATCCTCGGCGTCGCCGTTGAGGCTGAGCGTGAACGGGCGGAACGGATCGCGCCGCGCGTCGACTTCCGCCGCGACCCCCTCGGCGGGCGGCGCGCCCGGCGGCGGCGCCGC
>JANRJF010000329.1:0-8150 GCA_033764095.1 Deltaproteobacteria bacterium
GGACCCCGCGCGCCAGCCAGCGCCGCCCCCGCCGGGCGCGCGCACGCCGGGCGCCTGGCGTGTGCGCGCCCGACGCGCCGGGCGCGCGCTGAGCCTCGGCCTCGGCCTGCTGGTCACCGCCGCCGTGGCGCGCTCGCCGATCTTCGCGCCGTTCGTCGGGGCGATCACCGACGGCGCGCGCGCCCTGCCGACGCTGCTGCGCGTCGACCCCGCCGCCACCATCTGGGTGCTGCTGCTCGCCGCCGCCAAGCTCGGCATCGCCGTGCTGCCGGCGCTGCGGCGCATCGCCGCCGCGCCGCGGCGGCGCTGGCCCTGGCTGCTGCCGCTCGCCGCGCTCGCGGTGCTGACCACGCCGCTGTCCTTCGCCGCCTGCGCGACGCTCGGCGGCTGGCTGCTGCTGCTGGCGGTGACGGCGGCGGCGTTCGGCCTGTCGTCGTGGCGCGGCCTGGGCTGGACGGTGGTGCTGCCGCTGCTGGTGCTGTGGCAGGTGGTGCCGCGGCACGGCGCGCTGTTCTTCGCCCAGGTCGGCACCGACGACCCGGCCTTCCGCCAGCGCCTGCTGGCCGACTGCGCGCAGCGCGCCGGCACCCGGCCGGACAATCTGCGCGCCGACCTGTTGATGCCCTACCACGGCATCAACGTGCTGGGGGACGACCTCATCCTGCTGACCGGCGAGGGACCGAACGACGGCAACATGCGCGGCCGCACCGGCGGCCGGCCGGCCGGCTCGTGGTGGCTGCGCCGCCACGACGGCGGCACGCGCTTCGAGATGCCGTCGGGCGCGACGGGGAATCTCTGGCGCGGCTGCGTGCTGAACGACACCATCTGGATGGCGCGCGCCAATCGCATCGTCGGGGCCGGCCGGCCGCCGGATGACGCGGCCGCCCGGGAGCAGCGCGTGACGCGCCTGGAGGTGCCGTCGCGCGACATGGACTTCGGCGAGACCGCCTGCGACCCGGCGCGCGGCCGCCTGTACGTCACCGAAGCGCTGCAGGGCGGCATGTGGGAGACCAGCCCCGACGGCAGCGACCAGCGCCGCCACCAGATCGGCGGCGCGGTGCTGCTGCCGAAGCGGCGCGTCGACGGCGCCATCGTGCTCACCAGCACGGCCGAGCTGATCGTGTTCTCGCCGGAGCAGGCGCGCGTCACCGAGCGGCTCGGCGCCGGCATCGCCAACATCGGGTGGGACATCTGCCCGACCGACGGCGCCGCCGCCATCGCCGACGCGAGCGGGCGCCTGCGCGTCTTCGCGCCCGGCGCCGACGGCCAGTACCGCTTCGACTGGGGGGTGACGCTGTTCGCGCCGCGCCGCGTCGCCTACTCGCCCGACTGCCGCCGGCTCGCCGTCACCTCGGCCGACGACCACAGCGTCACGCTGATAGACACCGCGACGCGGCGGGTCGTCGACGTCTTCTCCGCCGGACCGGCGCTGCGCGAGGTCGCCGCCACCGGACCGCGCGAGTTCTCGGTCGCCGACGTCTGCTCGCTGACCACGTATCGGTGGTGAGACGAGGCGCCGGCATGGCGCGCAGATCGCAATTGCCCCGCCGCGCTGCGTCGCTAGCCTGTTCGCGGTGCGCTGGTCTGGATGGCTCACGCTGAGCGGGCTGCTGGCGCTCAGCGGTTGCGGAACGATCGTCGCGCACAGCCCCGACGATCGACCAGCCGGTGCCTATGCGGGAACCGCGTGCGCGACGTACATACTGACGATCGCATCGATGGCGCCGTGGCCGGGATGGCCATTCGTGCCGTGGCTCGTCCTTGACGTACCGGTGTCGGCGTTGGCCGACACCGTCATGCTGCCCGTCGATCTCCCCAATGGCACGAGGTTCGACTGTCCGGCGGCCATGCACTAGGCGTGCGATCGCAGTCGACGCCGCCGGTCGGCCACGCGGCCACCGGGCGGCGCGACCTCAAGTGGTGCAGAATGCCGGCGCACAGCACGGCGTCGTAGCCGCGCCCGGCGTCGTGCCAGTGCTCGACGTCGCCGACGCGACACTCGACGTTGCCAACACCCGGTCGGCGCGCGCCGGCCGCGGCGCGCTCGATCGCCACCGGCGAGAGGTCGATGCCGACCAGCGAGCCGACCTGCGGCGCCAGCAGCAGCTCGCGTCGCCCGTCGCCGCAGCCGAGGCTGAGCACGCGACGGCGCGCCAGGTCGGGCACCGCTCGGCGCAGAAAGCGGACGCGCGACTCGAGCAGCCGGCGGTACAGCGGCGCCGCGAAGATGCGCTCCGCCTCGCCATCGTAGAAGCGGTCGTGAAACTCCTGCTCGCTGGCCGCCGATGCGGCTGGCGGGGCGCCGGCCGGCGACCGGTCAGATGTCGGGGGCACGCCTGGCAAGATCCTCCAGTGCGGCGGCGTCGGCATCGCTGCCGGCGTGGCGGCGCAGCGCGTCCCACTGCCTGAACATGCGGCCCTTCGGCAACTCGTGACGCGTGTACCAGTCGGCCGGGACCGCCACCGGAACGGCGGCGAACGGCGCCCGCCGCGCGCGCCGGGTGAACAGCGCCCGCAGGGCGTTGAGCGAGGCGCCGAGCGAGCGCACGCCCTCGCGTGGATGACGGAGCGCCTGGCGCGCCTTGAACCACACGTAGCCGGGGCGGAGGTAGAAGCGCCGGTACGCGCGTGCACAGAAGGCGTCGATCTCCGCCGCGCTCAGCCCGGGCAGGTTGAGCACGGCGCGATGTGCGCCGTCGCTGTCCAGCCAGTCGGCGAAGCGCTCGCTGGCGAGGTAGCCGTGCGCGCGCGCCCACTCGTAGTATGTGGTGCCCGGGAAGGGCATGACCGGGTAGAACTGCGCGCTGTCGGGCTGCAGGTGCAGCGCCAGCGCCAGCGTCTTCTCCATGGTCTCGCGCGTCTCGCCGGGGAAGCCGACCATGAAGCACCCATGCACCAGCACGCCGAGCGCGCGCGCGTCGTCGACGAAGCGCTTCGCCTGCTCCAGGCTCTGCCCCTTCCACATGTTCTTGAGCAGCAGCGCGTCGCCGCTCTCGAAGCCGGTGGCGCAGCAGCGGAAGCCGGCCTCGACCATGTGCGCCAGCGTCTCGCGGTCGACGTTGGTGCGCACGTTGGCGAACCACGGCAACCGCACGCCTTGCTCTTTCACCAGCCGCGCCACTTCCTTGGCGAACTCGCGATCGCCGGTGAAGGTGTCGTCCTCGAAGACCACCTCGCGCACTTCCGGCATGTGCTCCTGCACCCATTTCATCTCGCCGACGATCGAGGCCGGCGAGCGGGTGCGGTAGCGATGCCCGTGCATCACCTGCGGGTAGACGCAGTAGGTGCACTTGGCGACGCAGCCGCGCCCGCCGATCAGCATCACCATCGGGTGGCTGGCGAGCGAGAAATAGTAGTTCTTCGGATCGAGGAAGCGCTGGTAGATCGGCGCGATCCACGGCAGCGCGTCGACGTCGTCGATCGGCGGCCGCACCGGCCCGCGCGCCGGCTGCCCGTCGTCAGCGCGGAAGGCGAGTCCGCCGATGCTCGGCAACGCGGCGCGGTCGCCGGCGCGCAGCGCCGCAGCGAGGTCGCGAACGATGTAGTCGTATTCGCCGATGGCGACGAAATCGATCGCCGCGTGCGCGTCGAGCGTTTCGCGCCACAGCGCGGTGACGTGCGTACCGACCATGCACACCTGCGTCTGCGGCCGGCGGCGCTTGATCTCGGCGGCGACGGCGCAATCATTGGCGCTGCTCGCCGTCGAGCTCTCGAGGATGCACAGATCCGGCTGGTACGCGTCGAGGCGGCGGTAGAGATCGGCGGCGTCGATGTCGGCCGCCGGGCAGTCGTACAGCGCGATGTCGTGGCCGGCGGCGTCGAGCACCGCGGCGGCATGCGCCAGCCAGTACGGGTAGTACATGGTGCCCGACGTAATCACCCCGGGACTGCGCTGGCTGCGCGAGTAGCGCCCCAGATACGGCGGGTTGACCAGCGCAACCTTGAGAAGGGCTGGGCCGTCGGCTAGAGGCATCGACCGACGCTAACACGCTGCGCAGAGCCCGTGAAAGCACGAAGACACGGGCCGCGCGCGCGAGGGCATGCCGGACAACGGTCGCATGAGCGGGCAGCGCAGAAGCACGGACGGCTGGAAGCGGCGCGCCATCGACCTGGTGGACGCCCTGCTGCTGCGCCTGCCGTTCGTCAGCGAGTTGCTCAACCACGGCGTCTCGAAGAGCCTCGGCATCCTCGCCGGCTTCCACCTGCTGCGCAGCAACCGGATCACCGGCGACTACCTGGAATTCGGCGTGTTCCGCGGCGAGACCTTCCGCAACGCCATCCGCGCAGCGCAGCGCGTCTTTCGCGACGGCGCCCTGCCCGGCCGCTTCGTCGCCTTCGACTCCTTCGCCGGCCTGCCGGCGGTGGCGAGCATGGGCGACGGCGTCAACCCCTACGCCGCCGGCGAGTTCGCCGCCGCGCGCGAGGAATTCGAGGCGACGCTCGGCAGCCTGCGCACGCGCGTGCCGATCGAGGTCGTGGCCGGGTGGTTCGACGCGACGCTGACCCCGCAGACCGCCGCGCGGCTGGCGCTGCGCCGCGCCGCCTTCGTCAACATCGACTGCGACCTCTACGAGTCGACCGTCGCGGTGCTGGCGTTCATCACCCCGCTGCTGCAGACCGGCACGATCCTCTACTTCGACGACTGGTACTCCTACGGCGGCTCGGTGGCGCAGGGCGAGGCGCGCGCGGCGCGCGAATGGCTGGAGCGCAGCCCCGGCATTCAGCTGGTCGAGTACCGCAACGTCGGCCTGACCGGGAAGATGTTCGTCGTCAACCTCGGCTGACGACCTACGGCACGAACACATCGCGCCGCCGCGGCAGCTCGAAGAGGAAGCCGGCGCCATAGGCGAGGTGGGTGAGCCAGACGACGGCGGTGGCGGCGGCCCAGACACGCCAACCACCGCCCTGCCGGCGCGTCTCCGCAGCGACCGGGACGGCGACGGCGCCGAGGTGGACGAGCAGCAGCAGCGCGAACAGCGACGGGCCACCAGCCCCGACCACATCCCACGACAGCGCCGCCAGGTAGGCGAGCACCGCCGCCGGCGGAGCGAGAAACTTCACGTCGAAGTCCTCCGGGTGCCGCTGGAGATGAAAAGTCCGGCCGCGGCCGTAGAGAAAGACGTTGCGCACCCAGCCCGCCAGGCTGGGACGCGCGGCGTGGTCGACGACCGGTCCCGGATCGGCCCACAGCGTATAACCGGCGGCGCGCAAACGGCGGCTGAGCTCGACGTCCTCGGAGACGCGCCGGTAGGCGGCATCGAAGCCCTGCACCTGCTCCAGCGCAGCGCGGCGGTAGACGACGTTGAGGGTCGGGCAGTGGCTGATCTGGCGGCGCGCGGTGACGGGGCGGTTGAGGATCGAGTTGTGCCCGCCGACGTAGGTCGCGAGCAGCACCGCGCAGGCGCGGAACAAGAGGCGACCGTCCTGCGCGACGCGGTTGGTGCCGCCGAAGGCGGCGCGGCGCGGGTCGGCGGCATGCACGGCGATGGCCTCGGCGACGCCGCGCGCCCAGCCCGGCTGCACCGCGCAGTCGATGTCGACGAACGCCACCCACGCCGTCGCCGCCTGGCGCCAGGCGAAGTCGCGCGCCGCCGCCAGGCCGGCGCCGTCGAAGCGCACGACGCGCAGGCGCGGCGCATGGCGGCGCTCCCAGGCCGCCAGCAGCGCCGCGGTGTCGTCGCGCGAGGCGTGGTCGACCACCACGATCGGGACGGCGCCGGCCTCGGTCTCGGCCAGCAGCGCCGCCAGGCAGCGGTCGACGTAGGGCGCGCCGTCACGGACGCAGACGCAGACGGTGACGTCCATGGCGGAACGGGGACTCAGCGAATCTCGGTTGACCGGGCTCGACGCGATACGGGAGACTGCCGCCCGTGATGGGCGAATTCGCGGCGCGCCACAAGCACGCGCTCACCTGGCTGCATATCGGGGTGGTCGCCGGCACGGTCGGTGTCGTGGTGCCGATGATCGCCTGGAGCGGCGGCCTGACGCCAACGCTTTCGCGCGCCGGGCTGATTTTCGCCCTCGCCACCGTCGCCTGGTGCCAGAACATCGGGCTGGTACACCACTTCGCGCACCACCTGCCGTACGGGCCGCGGCGGCTCGGCCTCGCCACCGCCCGCCTGCTGCACGCGCTCGGCGGGCTCGCCTTCACCCCGACCCGCCTGGCGCATCGCCTGCACCACGCCCATCTCGGCACGGCGCGCGATCCCGACCGCCTCGGCTACGAGTCCACCACCACGGTGCGGCGGCGGCTGCGCTACCTGCTGCTGATCGGCCCGCTGCGCGCGCGCTTCGCGCCGGTGGACGTCGCGCCGGCGCTGGCGGCGATGGCGCCGCAGCGGCGCGCCGCGTACGAGCGGCGCTGCCGCGCCGACCGCCGCCTGGTTCTGGTCGCGCAGGCGGCGCTGCTGGTCCTCTCGGGCGTCTACTACCCGGTCGTCGTCGCGGCGCTGCTGGCCGCCAATGTGCTGTCCAACCTGCGCGAGATGGCCGAGCACGGCGACCACGGCCGCGCCGCCTACGTCGACGTCCGCGTCTCGCCGTTGGGCGTGCTGCTGCTGTCGACGCCGGGGTTCTGGTTTCACGGGATCCATCACATGGATCCGACCATCCATTACCTCGAGCTGCCGCGCGCGGCGCGCCGCGTGCCGCGCAACTGCAACCTGCGCTACGTGCAGCGCGCCAGCGCCGTCGCCTACCTGTTCACCGGCCGCTGAGCGGCGCCGCCGGCTCACCCCGGCGAGGGCCACGCCAGGTCGTGGATCAGCCAGGTCAGGTCCACGATCGACACCAGCACCACCAGCGCCATCCACAGGGCGACGAGGCGCGGCCAGCGCCGCCACAGGCGCTGCAGGCCGAGCGCGAACAGCGCCAGCAGCGAGAGCAGCGCCGGGAACAGGTAGATCGCCTTCATCCAGGTGAAGAGCCATTCGAGGCGGTGGTAGCGGATCAGCAGCGCGACCAGCGAGGCGAGCAGCGCACCGACGTAGACCAGGTGCTGCCAGTCGGTGCGCTCGGCGAGCGCCGGCAGCCCGCGGCGCGACAGACCGCGCGCGGCACCGGCGAGCGCGCCGGCGCAGCCGAGCAGCAGCGCGGCCAGCGGCAGCAGCCCGAGCACCAGGCTGACGCGGCCGAGGTCGAGCAGGCGCGGGTCGAGATTGCGCCAGATGCCCTGGTCGAAGCGCAGGAAGACGGTGCGGCCGTACAGCTGCGACCACAGCGACTCGCGGTGCAGCGGATACGGCCCGCCCTGGTAGTCGTCGTAGGGCACGCGCAGCAGCTCGGCGAGGCGAAAGGTGAGGAACATGTCGAGTGGCCAGCGCGGCGGCCGCGGCACCTCGGCGGCCATGAACGGAGTGTAGAAGGCGTCGTTCACGAACGGGGTGCCGGCCTGCGCCAGGTTCTGCCGGTAGGGATGCAGCAGCGGCACGACCAGCAGGAAGCCGGCGACGAACACGGCGGCGGCGGCGGCGTAGCGTCGCCGCCGCGCTCCCGCCGCGAGGCTGGCGATGACCAGCACCGCCGTACCGGCCGCGAAGGTCACCCAGCCGCTCGCCTTGCTGGCGGCGGCGAGGATCGCCCACAGCGTCGCGCCGAGCCCGTCGCGCAGGCGGCCGCCGTCGAGCACGCGGGCGATCGCGAAGATCGCCAGCGACGAGAACAGGATGACGAAGCCGTCGTTGGTGGTCTGCGAGAAGATGCCGACCACCGCCGGGTTGAACGACACGAACGCCAGCGCCAGCAGGCGCACGGTCGAACTGATCGGCAGGCGGCGGAGGTAGACGGCGCAGAGGACGAGCAGCGCCGTGCCGGCGGCGAAGTTGAGCAGGTTGCCGAGCATGCGGCTGGCGTCGCCGGTCGGCACGATCCACTCGAAGGCCGCGGCGAGCACGTAGTGAAACAGCTTGGCGTGCGAGCACTCCATGCACGCCGAGGACGCCGGCGGCAGCCAGCCGCCGCTGCGGATCATGTGCGCGACCACGGTGTGGTCGTCGTTCGACTCGCGGTTGACCAGGCACAGCACCAGGCGCGCGGCGGCGCTGACCAGGATCACGGCGGCCATCCAGGCGCGTTCGTCGCGCCAGCCGCGGCGCAGCGCGGCGGCGGGATCGCGGGCGACGGCGCGCAGCGCGTCGCGCGCGCCGACCAGC
>JANRJF010000330.1:0-35853 GCA_033764095.1 Deltaproteobacteria bacterium
CTGGGCGGGCTGCGCCGCCGCCGCGTCGACGCGGCAGTCGGTGCGCGCGCCGTCGGCCGCCACCAGCCGCACCGCGATGCTGCCGTCGGCCGCCGGCCCGGCGTAGGTGACGCGTTCCGCCGTGCGCGCCACCGCCAGGCAGGCGCGCACCGCCGGCAGCAGCTCCGCCAGGCCGCGCGACCAGTCGTCCGCCGGCTTGGCGTCGAAGCGCGCCCGCGGCGCCCGCGCCACGTCGAGGCTCTCGTCCACCGCGCAGCAGCCGCTGCCGACGCTGCCGTCGGGGAACGCGATCAGCGACCGATACGGCTGCGGATCGCCGCCGCTCGGCAGGCTGCAGGCCTCGCTGCGCAGCGTCGCGACCAGCGCGTAGGCGCCGGCCAGCGTGTGGCCGCGCCACATCGCCCAGGCCGGCGTGAGCTGGTCGAAGCGGGTGAGGCTGCCGGCCAGCTCCTGGGCGGCGCCGCCGCCGGTGCCGAGCCGGCTGAGGCGGCCGCCACGCCCGTCGAGCAGCAGCTCCCAGCTCGCGTCGTCGGCGCGGCACAGGTAGCGCGTCTGCATCGGCGCCGCCGACGCCGGTGGCGCGGCGGCTGCGGCGAGCGCCAGTGCCAGCAGCGCGCACGCCGCCGTGCGCATCGCTCCGCCGCTCATGCCGGCAGCGGCGCCGGCGCCGCCAACGCTTTGCGGATGCGTCCCGCCACCTTCGGCGGCACGTAGGCGGTGATCTCGTAGGTGCCGTCGTGCAGCGCCTGCTCGGCGACGCGGCCGGCCTGGTGGAGCTGCGCCAGCAGGTCGCCGCGGTGCACTGGAATGAAGACGTGCAGACGCTCCTGCTGGGCCGCCAGCAGGGTGCCGATCTGCCGCACCAACTGCGGCAGGCCGCTGCCGCTGCGCGCCGAGACGCTGCAGGTCGGGCCGCTCACCGCCGGGCGGCCGCCGTCGGGCGGCGGCAGATCGGCCTTGTTGAAGACCGTAATGCGCGGCAGAGCCGCCGCGCCGAGCTCGCCAAGCACGCGCTCGACCACCGCGATGTGCTCGGCGGCGTGGCGATCGGCGGCGTCGACGACGTGCAGCAGGAGGTTGGCGTTCTGCACCTCCTCCAGCGTGCTCTTGAAGGCATCGACGAAACCGTGCGGCAGCTTGTGGATGAAGCCGACGGTGTCGACCAGCAGGGCCTCGCCGCCCTCGGCGAAGCGCAGCAGGCGCACGGTCGGATCGAGCGTCGCGAACAGCTGGTCGGCGACCCAGACGCCGGCGTCGGTCAGCGCGTTCATCAGCGTCGACTTGCCGGCATTGGTGTAGCCGACCAGCGCCACCGTCGGGTACGGCACCGCGTGGCGCCCGGCGCGGTGCAGGCCGCGCGTGCGCGACACGTTGGCCAGCCGGCGCTTCAGCTGGGCGATCTTCTCGCGCACGCGGCGCCGATCGACCTCGAGCTGCGTCTCACCCGGGCCGCGCATGCCGACGACGCCGCCGGCCTGGCGCGACAGGTGGGTCCACGCGCGCGTCAGCCGCGGCAGCAGGTACTCCAGCTGCGCCAGCTCGACCTGCAACTTGCCGGCCTGCGAGGTGGCGCGTTGCGCGAAGATGTCGAGGATCAGCTGGGTGCGGTCGATCACCCGCACCGCCAGCGCCTTCTCCAGGTTGCGCTGCTGCGCCGGCGACAGCTCGTCGTCGAAGATCACCAGCGTCGCGCCCTTGGCCTGCGCCAGCAGGCGCACCGCTTCGATCTTGCCGCTGCCGATCAGCGTGCCCGGCTGCAGCTGCCGCACCGCCTGCACGGCGCGTCCGACCACCAGTGCCCCCGCCGTGGCGGCGAGGCGGTGCAGCTCGTCGAGCGATTCGTGGACGTCGAGCAGGGCGTCGCGGCCATGGTCGATGGCCACCAGGACAGCCCGGTCGCGGCTCTGGGCGACGTCGATCACGCCCGCCGACCATCGCGTGCGCGCCGCGCCTGGTCAAGCACCGGCGGATGCCGCTCAGGCGTATTGATAAGAATATCAACTATTGCCAAAGCGAGCGCCGCGGGAATAGCTTGCCGGCAGACGCCGGGCGGCACCGGCGCGCAATCAGGGGGGACAGGAGAATGCGCAACACGTTCGCGGGGCGCCTGGCGGTGGGGCTGCTGCTGGTGGCGGCCAGCGCCTCGGCACAACTCGATGCGGCCCAGCAGAAGTGCGTCAACACGCTCAATCAGGACGCCGCCAAGCTGGCCAAGGCGCAGGGCAAGGACAACCTCGCGTGCCTGAAGGCCGCCGGCGGCGGCAAGTTGGCGAGCGGCCAGACGGCCGACGAGTGCCTGCTGGCCGACAACAAGGGAAAGATCGCGGCGGCCCGCGCGGCGCTCAGCGCCGACGCCGCCGCGCTGTGCGTCGCCAACCCGCCGAGCTTCGGGCTGCCGGGCGGCACCGCCGCCGCGGTGATCAACGCCGTCGTGCGCGACCAGTCGCTGGCGCTGCTGGCGGATGTCCTCGGCGCCTCGCTCAGCACCGGCGCGCGCGACTGTGCGGCCGACAAGCCCGGCTGTCAGTGCCAGCAGGCGATCGCCAAGGCGTACGAGAAGCTCGCCGCGACCGAGCTGAAGGTGTTCCTCGGCTGCAAGAAGGCGGCGCTGAAGAACGGCGCGACCTCGAGCGCGGCGCTGGAGGACTGCATCGACGAGGATGCCGACCCCAACTCGATCGACGCCGACAGCAAGGGCAAGATCGCCAAGAAGGCAGCCAAGATCGCCGACGCGGCGATGAAGAAGTGCGCCACCGCGAACACCGCCGTCGCCCTGCCCGGCCTGTGCGCCGGCCGCACCGGCGCCAATCTCGGCGCCTGCGTCGCCGACCTGGTCGACTGCCGCGTCTGCGCGATGCTGAACCTCACCGACGGCCTGGCGGTCAACTGCGACGAGTTCGACGACGGCGCCGAGAACCTCAGCTGCCCGCGCGACACCTTCACGCTCAAGAGCCCGGCCGAGCCCAACCACACGCCGGGCTCGCCCGGCGTCACGGCGCTCGCGGCGCTGGTCACGCAGCAGGAGAGCGACGGCGCGGTGAATCTGAACAACGCCCGCTTCACCCGCTTCCGGGCGAGCCCGACCGCCACCGAGCCGGACGCGATCCTGGTGCTGGTGCCGGGCTTCGAGGGCGGCGCCAACGACTTCAAGCTGCTCGCCGAGAACCTGATCGCGCGCGTCGCCGCGGACGACGGCCTGACCCTGGAGGTGTGGGCCTACGATCGGCGCAGCAACCAGCTGGAGGACACCGCCGGGCTCGACATCGCCGAGGCGATCGACAGCCCGCTGGTCGGCCTCGACTGGCTGTTCGGCGGCGAGCTGGCGCTGCCCTTGTCGCCGCAACTGGTGTCGCTCGGCCGCCGCGCCGTCTTCTTCAACGGCCAGGCCGACACCGCCTTCATCGCCGACTGGACGCCGCTCACCTTCTCGCGCGACATCGACGCGATCGTCGAGAAGGCGCGGACGGTCGCCAGGAACGGCAACGTCTTCCTCGGCGGCCACTCCGCCGGCACCGGCTTCGTCGCCCGCTACGCGGCGACCAACTTCAACCTCACCGGCAGCGGCCCGGCCGACCCGGGCTACGCCAAGCTGCGCGGCCTGGTGCTGCTGGAGGGGCCCGGCGGCTCGACCAGCGGGACGCCGCTCACCGCCGACTCGCTCGACCGCATCGAGGCGAAGTTCGACGGCGGCCTGTTCGGCGCGGTGCGCGACAACGCCGCGCGCTGCGTCGACGGCACGACGCCGTGCACCGTCGCCACCGAAGCCAGCGCCTGCGCCGCGTTCACCAACAAGAAGTGCACGACCCCGACGACGGCGTACTCGACCTCGGCGCTGCTCAACGCCCGCATCCTCGCCGCCGTCGAGCCGGCCGCCATCCAGGGCGTCAGCGACCCCGACACCGGCCAGATCATCCTGCAGGTCGACCAGGGCGCGCCGGGCAACAACGCCGTCGCCAAGGTCCCCGATCTGAGCTCGCTCGCGGTGCTGCCGCAGGCGACGGTCGAGGGTGGGATCGGCT
The DNA here is from genome assembly GCA_033764095.1 of Deltaproteobacteria bacterium. GTDB lineage: Bacteria > Desulfobacterota > Binatia > HRBIN30 > CADEER01 > JBDTMT01. Next base: position 4,020 of record JANRJF010000330.1, read on the forward strand.
CGTTCATCGACGACGACGGCATCATCGCCTCGCTGGCGTCCTTCGTCGCCACCTCGGTTGGCGCCACCGGACCGCTGCTCGGCCCGCTCACCACCTGGCTCGACAACAGCGAGCCGCTGCCGCCGACGGCGCTGCCGGACAACGGACCGGCGCCGACCACCCTGCCCGGCGGCGTCTGGGGACAGGAGGTCGAGGCGTCGCGCTTCGACCGCGTGCTCACCACCTTCTTCGCCGGCCACAGCAACTTCACCGACTGGTACTACCCGTCGAGCGGTCTGAGCGTCACCAGCGTCAGCGGCGTGTGTACGTCCGGCACCTGCACGGCGGGCAACGTCGGCGCGTCGTGCTCCTCGTCCGCGCAATGCTCGCAGTCGGTGTCGCTCGACTCGACCGCGCTGTCGGTGGGCCGCGGCCGCCGCGACATCGAGAACCTCACCGAGGCGGCAGCCATCGACATCCCGGTGATCGGCTTCGGCGGCAGCAACGGCCTGGCGCCGGTGCCCGGCCGCTTCACGCCCTTCGCGCAGAGCATCGCCGCCTGCACCGCGCCGAGCTGCTCCGGCGCGCCGCGCGTCGTCGACGCCAGCACGCCGAATCCGGCCTTCCCGACCTTCGGCGACGTCGCCGGCGGATTCGAGGTCTACATCAGCGAAGGCTACTCGCACGTCGACGTGCTGACCGCCGAGGACGATTCGACCAACAACGTCCTCGCCCCGCTCAGCGCCTTCATCGGCCGCAACGCGCAGTGAGGCCGGCGGCCGGCGGGTTGTCAGGTTGTTGGTTGTTAGGTCGGAGGTTTCGAGCGCCATTCCGACCTAACAACCTGACCTGACACTTCACGCACAGGAGCAAGGCCAACCACCAAGGCACCAAGACACCAAGCGGACCTCAGACCGTGGTGCCTTGGTGTCTTGGTGGTGATCTTCTCCGCGGCGCGGACGCGCGTTTCTCGCTCGAGTGTTCCGGCGCGGCCGGTGGCGGTACTAACAACTAACGACCTGCCGCGAGCCAGTCCGCCAACGCGCGATTCACCGCCGGCGGCGCCTCCAACGTCGACAGGTGGCCGCAGGCCTCGACGATCACCAGGCGCGCGCCGCGGATCGCCGCCGCCATGTCGATGGAGAGCGGCGGCGGCGTCAGCTCGTCCTCGCCGCCGACCAGGACCAGCGTCGGGCAGTCGATGGTCGGCAGCAGCGGCCGCGCATCGGGGCGCGCGATCTGCGCCTGCTCGTGGCGGATGAAGATCGCGGCGCCGGTCTCCTCCGCCATCGCGGCAACGGTCGCCTGCAAGGCGGCGTCGGCGGCGAAGCGGCGGCCGATGAACGACGGCGCCAGCTGCGCCGCGGCGGCGCGGAACTCGCCGCGCTCCGACAGCCCGATCAGCGCGCGGCGCTGCGCGCTCGACTCCGGCGTGTCGGCCAGCGGTGACGAGTCGAGGATGGCCAGGCGGCTGATGCGCGCCGGTGCCTGGGCCCACATCTGCAGGGCGATGCCGCCGCCCATCGAGAGTCCGGCGAGCGCGAAGCGCGGCGGGGCCGCCGCCAGGATGTGCGCCGCGATCTCGGCCAGCGTCGCGCCGCGCGAATGGTCGGCGACGATGACCGGGCGCCCGCCGCCGAATGCGGCCACCTGTGGCGCAAACAGGCGCGCCGTGCACAGCAGCCCAGGGACCAACACCAGCGGTTCAGTCATCGTTCGGCGCTGACGCCTGAAAGCTGACGGCCGACAGCCGACTGCCTCACACCCTGCGCCCGCCGAACACCGCCAGCTCGAAGACCTTGAAGAAACAGTCCACGTCGACGTAGCCGAGCTCGCGCAACCAGGCGCACTGCGTCTCGACCGGGGCGAGGATGTTGGCCGCCTTGTCGGGGCGATTGACGAAGGCCGCCGCGATCTCGTCGCGCGTGCTGCGCGCGCCCTGCGCGTGTTGATGGGCGAGCTGGGCGTCGATGAACAACGCATCGGACATCCGCTCGACGCCGGGCGTGGCCGAGGCGACGTGCTCGACGTTGACGAACGTCCCGCCGGGCGCCAGCAGCGCCAGGATCTCGCCGTACAGCGCGCGCTTGCGCACGTCGGTGAGGTGATGGATCGCGTAGCTGGAAGCCACCACGTCGTACGGCGCGCCGTCACGCACCGCGTCCACCCAACCGGGATCGGCGAGGTCGCCAACCGCGAAGCGCGGCGCGGGCGTGACATCGGACAGCGCGAGGCGCGCCTGCGCCAGCATCGGCTCGGAGAAGTCGACCAGCATCGCCTGCGCCTGCGGCCAGCTCGCCAGCAGGGTCTGCGCGACGATGCCGGCGCCGCAGCCGAGGTCGACGAAGCGCCGCACCGGGTGCCCGCCGGCGGCGATCACCCGGACCATCATCGCCAGTTGATCGGCGCCGTACGGCACGCCGCCGCGCACCTCGCGCACGAAGCGCTCGGCCAGCGCCGCGTCCTGCCAGACGACGTCCTGGCGCATCGCGCCCGTCACTTCCGGAAGAACATGTCGGCGGAGATGAACAGCATCATCACGGCGAAGCCCTTGCGCAGCAGCGGGCCGGGCACCATCTGCGCCACCCAGCCGCCGAGATAGCCGCCGGCGACGAAGCCGATCGCGACCAGCACCGCCACCCGCACGTCGATGTGGCCGGCGTTGTAGTAGTGCCAGACGGCGAACAGGCCGAGCGGCGGCAGCAGCACCGTCAGCGAGGTGCCCTGCGCGGTGTGCTGGCTCATGCCGAACAGGTAGACGAGCAGCGGCACCATGATGAAGCCGCCGCCGAGTCCGGTCAGGCCGCTGAGCGTGCCGCCGATCAGGCCGACGAGTATTCCGAGCATCGCGTCCTCCAGCGCGCCGACTGACCGAGCGTGGAAACGAAGTCAACCGGCCCGGGCTCGACCCGCGCACACGCCTGTGCAACGCACGCCGCATGCCCCCTGCCCCCGCCGCGTTCGACCTCGCCTCGCCGGGCGGCCGCGCCGCGCTGCTGCGCGCCATGGACCTCAACTGCTGGGAGATGTACCGCGACATCGCCCGCCTGTGCAGCGGCGCCGAGCTGTTCGAGACCGCCGGGTGCCATCTCACCTACGGGCCGCGCGGCACCGCCTTCCACAACGCGCTGATGGTGCGCGAGCCGCTGGCGGTCGACGCGTTGCTGGCCATCGCCGAGCGCTTCTATCGCCCGCGGCGCGCGCCGTACTCGATCTGGTTGCGCGCCCACGCCGACGAGGGGCTGGAGAGCCTGCTGCTCGACCGGGGCTTCTCGCTGTTTCTCACCATGCCCGGCATGGCGCTGCTCGTCGATCCCGGCACCATCTGCGCGCCGCCGGACCTGGCGATCCGCGCCTGCGTCGACGACGCCGGTCGCGACGCCTACCGGCACGTCTCGGCCGCGGCCTACGCCACCTACGGTGCGCCGCCGGCGTACGCCGCCGACGCGTTCGCTCGACTGGAGAGCGTCTGCGCGCCGCACATCCAGGGCTTCGTCGGCTGGTGCGGCGGCGCGCCGGTCGCCGCCGCGGCGGTGTACGTCACGCACGGCGTCGCCGGTATCGGCTGGGTGGGCTGCGTACCCGAGGCGCGCGGCCGGCGCTTCGCCGAAGCCGTCACCTGGGCGGCGATCCGCGAGGGGCTGCGCCGCGGCGCCGGGTTCGCCAGCCTCCAGGCGTCGCCGATGGGCCGCGGTGTCTACGAACGCATGGGCTTCATCACCCCGACCGAGTATCGGGTGCTGGTCCGGTAGCTCGGGTCGGTAGCCCGGGCCTCTGTGGCCGGTCTTCGATACTCGAAGGACTCGAAAGCGGCCACGGAGGACCGCGCTACGAACAAAGGGGCGTTGGCCGACGGCTGCCGAGCATGTACAAACAGTCGGACACACGTCTGGAGGGCGGCACATGCCGGATTTGGAACCGACGGGAAACCCGATTGCCGAAATGGCGTCACGCGCCAGCGTGGCGCAGAAACTGTTCGACGCGCGCACCCTGGTCATCTGCGGCGAGATCCAGTCCGAGATGGCGCGCGCGGTGGTCGAGCAGCTGCTCGCCCTCTCCGCCGCCTCGAACGACGACATCACGCTCTACCTGCATTCGCCGGGCGGGCACGTCGAATCCGGCGACACCATCCACGACATGCTGACCTTCATCGAACCGAAGGTGAACATCGTCGGCACCGGCTGGGTGGCGAGCGCCGGCGCGCACATCTACCTGGCGGTGCCGCGCGAGCAGCGCTTCTGTCTGCCCAACACCCGCTTCCTGCTGCACCAGCCGGCCGGCGGCTTCGGCGGCCGTGCCACCGACCTGGAGATCGAGGCGGAAGAGATCCTCAAGATGCGGGCGCGGCTGAACAAGGTCATCTCCGAGCAGACCGGACAGCCGATCAAGAAGGTGGAGAAGGACACCGAACGCAATTTCTGGATGTCGGCCGAAGCGGCCAAGGAATACGGCCTGGTCGGTAAGATCATCGCCTCGGTGCACGAGCTGAAGCGCTGATCGCGCGGCCGTGCTCGGCCTCGACTTCGGCACCACCAACAGCGCCGTCGCGCGCGCCGGCCGCGACGGCGCCGGTCACCTCGCCCGCTTCCCACTCGACGGCGGGCTGACCAGCACCTTCCGCTCGGTGCTGTACTTCAGCCCCGAGCTGTCGACCTACGGCCAGGAGCCGCACGCCCTGGCCGGGCCGCAGGCGCTGATGGCCTACCGCGAGGCCGGCGCCGGCGGCGGCGGTCGCTTCATGCAGAGCCTGAAGTCCTTCCTCGCCAGCCGACTCTTCGAAGGAACTTTTGTCTTCGGCTGGAAGTTCACGCTGGAACAGCTGATTTCGCGCATCCTGGCAACGCTGCGGGGGGCCGCTGTCGAACAGCTCGGGGCCGACGGCCGGGCCGTGCTGATCGGCCGGCCGGTGCATTTCGTGGTCGACGGCGGCGGCAACGTCGACCCCGAACGCGACCGCGGCGGGCTCGAGCGCCTGGAGCGGGCGGCGCACCTGGCGGGGTTCGAGCGCGTCAGCTTCGCCTACGAGCCGGTGGCGGCCGCCTACGAATACGAGCGCGCCCTCGACCATGACGAGCTGGTGCTGATCGGCGACTTCGGCGGCGGCACCAGCGACTTCTGCCTGATCCGACTGGGACCCGGCGCGCGCCGCAGCGGCGACCGGGCCGAGACCATCCTCGGCGTCGACGGCGTGCCGATCGCCGGCAACAGCTTCGACGCGCGCCTGGTGCGCGCGGTCGTCTCCCCCGCCCTCGGCCTGGGCAGCAAGCGGCGCTCCGAGGGCGGCCAGGAGCTGCCGATCCCGTCGTGGATCTACTCGCGTCTCGAACGCTGGGAGGACCTCTCGCTGCTGGCGACGCCGGAGACGCTCGACACGCTGCGCCGGCTGAGCCAGCAGGCGCGCGAGTCGGAGCGCATCGAGAACCTCATCCACCTGGTGCGGCACGACCTCGGCTACGCCCTCTACCAGGAGATCGAGCGCGCCAAGCTGGCGCTGTCGGAGGCGGCGCACGCCGCCTTCGCCTTCGACGAGCTGCCCGCGACGATCGAGGCGCGGCTGACGCGCGGCGAGTTCGAGGGCTGGATCGGCGGCGAGTTGGAACGCATCGCCGCCTGCGTCGACCGCCTGCTCGAGCGCTGCGCGGTGCCGGCCTCGGCGGTCGACCGCGTCTTCCTGACCGGCGGCTCGTCGCTGGTGCCGAGCGTCCGCGCGATCTTCACCGAGCGCTTCGGCGCCGACCACGTGCGCGGCGGCGACGAGCTGATCACCGTCGCGCGCGGCCTGGCGCTGCTGGCGGCGGAAGAAGGCTGTTAGGCGGCTAGGCGGTTAGGGAAGACGCCCGGATCTTCTCTCCTCCCCTGACCGCCTAGCAGCGTAACAGCCTGACCTGAAACTTCACGCACCGGAGCAAGGCCAACCACCAAGGCACCAAGACACCAAGCGGACCTCAGACCTTGGTGCCTTGGTGTCTTGGTGGTGATCTTCTCAGCGGCGAGGACGCGCGTTTCTCGCCCGGGTGTTCCGGCGCGGCCGGTGGCGGCACTAACAGCCTTGCTCGTCCGCCTTCCTGGTCAGCGCCGCAACAGCGAGGCCGCCCACAGGGCCGAGCCCCACTCGAACATCAGGCCCATGGCGGTGTAGGCCGACCAACCGCCGTCGATCAGCGCCCCCAGCAGCCGGGTGCTGCCGAGCCCGGCGGTGACCACGCCGAGGGCGAGGATGGCGCCCTGGCGCAGCCCCGGTCGCGCCAGCCCGATGGCCGCCAGGAAGCCCAGCGCCATTTGCAGACCGCCGTACATGGCGCGCAGCTCGGTCAGCCCGGTCGGGCTGGTGAAGGTGACCCCGGCGCCCGCGCCGAGCGCGGCCGGCGAGAAGAAGCAGTAGAGGCCGTAGAGGAACCACAGCGCCGCCGACAGGCCCAGAAACCAGGCTCCCGCCATGCCGTTCTCCTCACGCGGCCGCGGGCGCCGCGATCTCCACCCGGTTGCCGCCCGGGTCGCGCACGTAGAACCGCGGCCAGCCCGGCAGCGGCTGCTCGTCCTCCTCGATCGACACCCCGGCGGCGAGGAACCCCGCCCGCGCCGCGCCGAGATCGGCGACCGTGAAGCAGAGGTGGCGACGGCTGCCGGGCGGTGCGTCGTCGAGCGAGACGTGCACCTGCACGGCGCCGGTGGTGAACCAGGCCCCACCGCGCCCGCGCAGCTCGACCGGCTTGGGGAGCTCGCGCAGGCCGAGGATCTCGCCGTAGAAGCGCCGCGCCGCCGCCTCGACGGGGCGCGGCACGGTGAGGTTGACGTGGTCCAGGCCGCGAATCGCGATTGCCGTCATGCGCCGAGCCTCCGCCGCCTGGCTAGCCGCAATCGGTGCCGTCGCGCAATCCGCGCCCGTGGCTGCGCAAATCACTTGCGATCGCGCCTGCGCCGGATAAAGAATCATGCACGCGCCATGGCCAACGCCGCCCACCGACTCGCAACGCAGGTGCGCCGGGGGATTCTCGCCGCCGCCGTGCCGCTCCTGCTCGCCGGGTGCAGCAGCATGTACTACGCAGCGATCGAGGAGCTCGGCTGGGAGCCGCACGACATCCTGGTCAACCGCGTCGAGGTGGCGCGCCAGTGCCAGGCGGCGTTGCGCGCGGAGCTCGACTCGCTGGTCAGCCTGGTGCGCGACCTGCTGACCGACGACGGCGACGTCTCCACTCGCACCACCGCGCTGCGCGTCGCCTACGGCGACGCCGAGCAGCGCGCCCACGAAGCGCGCACCCGCGTCGCCAAGGTCGCCGCCGCCGGGACGACGCTGTTCGACGAACGGCGCCGCGCCGACGCGGAGATCCGCGACCCCGCCGCGCGCGAGCGCGCCGCGCAGCGCACCGCGCAGGCGGAGCTGCGCTACGCCGAGATGCTGGCCACCATGCGCCAGGCGGCCGACGCCACGGCGCCGGCGCTGGCGGCGGTGCAGGCGACGCTCACCAGTCTCGGTCCGCAGCCGAGCGAGGAGGACGTCCGCGCCCTGCACGAAGCGGTGGCTGAGGTCGACGCGACGGTGGCCACCCTGGTGCGCGATCTCGACCACGCCATCGCCGAGGCGGACGCATTCGTCCAGCGCTCGGTCAGCGCCGGCTGACCTCACACCACCGCGCCGACGGCGCGGCCGATGAGCGCCGAGAGCGCCATCGCCAGGCCACCGCCGAGCACCACCCGCAACGCCCCGCGCCACACCGGCGCCCCACCCAGGCGGGCCGCCAGGGCGCCGGAGAGGGCGAGCGCCAGCAGCGCCAGGCCGACCGCCGCCGCCATGCGTTGCTGCAGGTCGCCGACCAGGATGCCGAGCAGCGGCACCAGCGCCCCGCCGGCGAACGCCGCCGCCGAGGCCAGCGCCGCCTGCAGGGGGCGCGCCCGCGTGGCGCCGCTCAGTCCGTACTTCACATTCAGTCCGGCCTCGACCGGTGACTCGGCGCCGAGCTGCTGCGCCACGGCGCGCGCCATGCCCGGCGCGATGCCGCGCAGCTGCAGCGCGATCGCCACCTCGGTCAGCGCCACCTCCGGGAAGCCGTCGGTCAGCCGCGCCTCGTGCCGGCGCAGCGCCTCCTCCAGGTCGCGCTGCGAGCTGACCGAGACGTACTCGCCCGCCGCCATCGACAACGCCCCGGCGACCAGCCCGGCGATCCCAGCAGTCAGCACCGCCGTCGCACTGGCGTCGGCGGCGGCGACGCCGACGATCAGCGAAGCGGTGGAGACGATGCCGTCATTGGCGCCCAGCACCGCGGCGCGCAACCAACCGGAGCGCTCCAGCGCGCCGTCGTGCGCGATGTCGAGCGGTTCGCTCACAAGGGGACGAGACGTCCGCCGACCAGCTGCGTGCCGGCCTCGGGATAGAGCACCACGTCCTCGGCGTCGCGTTCGCCACCCATCAGGTAGGTGAGCGGCTCGAGCGGTTGCATCAGGTGCGGCGCGCTACCTGCCGGATGGCCGACGAGATCGAACGGCGCCAGCACGCAGTGGTCGTCGCCGAGGCGCAAGCGGGCGCGTCCCGCCAGGATCAGGACCCACTCGTCGGTGCGCGTATGCGTGTGGAAGGCGGTCGAGCGCCGATGCTCGGTATGGCTCCACACCACCGCCTGGCGCTGCAGCCCGGTGGGGCGGTCGAGGCGCCGCATGAGACGGCCGGCGTCCGGATCGACGGCGTGCTGGAACTCGCGCGGCTCGAGCTGCTCGATGCTGATCACCTGCGAGACGTCACCCGCCTGCATCGGCAGCGGGCCCTCGACGTCGCTGAACTCGCGCGCACGCCAGCGCTTGCCGAGGTCCACGTAGACGCCCTCGTCCTCGCGCGGCCGGCGCTCGCCGCCTTCGAGGAGCACCAGCGGCTCGTCGCCGTCGGCAAGGAAGTGGTGCGGTCGCGGCCCGGCCGGGAAGCCGGCGAAGCTGCCGGGGCCCACCGCGACGCGGTGCGCACCGATTCGCAGGTGTCCCCAGCCGCTGAGCACGTACACCCACTCCTCCTCGACCAGGTGGTAGTGCCGATGCGTCCCGGCATGCCCGGGCTCGATGCGGCGCAGATGCAGCCCCATGTGCGTCAGCCCGACCGCGTCGCCGAGGTTGCGCACCGCCGACTGCACGCCTGGCGCCTGGAAGAAGCGTGGGCGCGGCTCGGCCGCGACGTCCCAGACGTGGACCACGGCCGGCGGGCGCGACATGCACGCCCGTCTAGCACCGTTGGGGATGACATCGCACCTGCCGGCTCGCTAAAGAGCGCCGCATGCGCATCCGAGCCGCCCTGCCCCTCGCCGCGCTCACCCTGCTCGCCGCCTGCGGCGACCCGGAAGCGCCCGGAACGGTCAACGGCTCGATCGAGCCGTGCGACGACGGCGAGCCGTCGTTCGACGTGTGGCAAGCCGACTTCGCCCCGAATGGGCGGACGACCCTGAGCGCCCGGGTCGATACGCGCAACAGCCAGAACGCGAGCAACTTCCGCCTCGTCGTCGCCTGCGGCGACACGGTGGTGATCGACACCACCGACGGGACGACCTGCTCCGAGCGTCCGCCGGGCGGCGATCCCGACTGCCCGCTCGCCGCCGTCGACCTCGGCAGCCTCGCCAGCCAGTCGCGCGTGCAGTGCCTGGCCGAGATCGGCCCGAGCGCGGCGCTCGGCCTCGGCGGCGCCTGCGCCAATGCCGCACGCGCCGACTACGCCCTGGTGATGCGCATCGACGACGCCGCCCTGGCGCTCGACCGCGTCGCGCACAACTGCCGCGCCCCGTCGAGCTGCCTGCAGGACGACTTCGACATCGACGTGGACGACGACGACTGAGTGAGGCAGCTGTCAGCTATGAGCTATCAGCCGTCGGCTCTCAGGCGGTTGTCCGAAGCCTTCCGCTTCCAGTTGCCGGCATCGTGTGGCAGCCGCAATCAATGAAATGGATCCGCCTCCAACAGCTGAAGGCTGAAGGCTGAAGGCTGAAGGCTGAAGGCTGATAGCTGATCGCTGTCAGCTGATTCTCAACTCAGCTCACCCCGACGGCGTCGCGCAGCAGCGGTGACGGCGTCGCGACGCTGGTCAGCCAGAGTTGGTGGATGGCGCGCGTCGCGCCGACGTGCAGCCGGCGGCGCGCGGCGGGGTTGTCCGGATAGTGCGTGGCGCTCGCCTCGATCAGCACGACGTAGTCGAACTCCAGGCCCTTCACGTCGGCCACCTCGCTGACCTCGATGCCGGGGGCGAAGCTGAACTGCTGATCGGTGACCAGCGCCAGGCGCGGCACGTCGGCCTTCTCCAGGGCGTTGTAGTAGAGCGCCGCGACCTCGCTGTTCGGCGCCAGCAGCGCCACCGCCGCCAGCGGTTCGGCGGCGCACAGCCGCTTCAACGCGCCGGCGAGGAAGCCGATGCAGGCGCCGTGGTCGGTGAAGCGGAACAGCTCCACCGGCGGGCCGCTGCGCGTCGTCATCGGCGGCGTGTCGTCCTCGCGCAGCGGGCCGAGCACGTCGAGCGCGAAGCGCACGATCTCGTGCGTCGAGCGGTAGCTGACGCGCAGCGTGCTGACCTCGGTGCCGGCCAGCCCGAGGTAGCCGAAGAAGTCCTGCCAGGAGGTGAAGCCGGCCTCCTGCAACACGTGCTGCTGCGTATCGCCGGCCAGCGTCATGCTGCGCTGCTCGTCGAGGCAGTCGAGCAGCACGCGCACCTCGAGCGGCGAGAAGTCCTGCACCTCGTCGATCGCGACGTGACGCAGGCGCAGCGCCCGCTGGCCACCGTCGCGCAGCGGGCCGACGCGCAACTGCCAGGCGCGCAGCAGCAGCGCCTCGTCCTCCGGCGAGATCTCCATCTGGTTCGGATCCTCGCGCGAGAGGAAGGCCAGCAGGTCGCGGTAGCGGCGCCCGCACCAGTCGGCGGCGCGGCCGATCTCCTCGGCGCTGAAGACGCCGGGCGCGCTGCGCTCGAGCACGGCGCTGACGCGCGCCACGTCGGTGAGCGCGCTGCCCCAGTCGTCGATCGCCTGCTTGGCGGTGGCGGGGCCCGGGTGCGCGTCGATCTGCGCGGCAAGCAGCTCCAGCATGGCCGGGTGGTTCTTGAGGCGCTGCACCACCGCCGGCGCGTCGTCGCGCAGCTCGCGCGGCAGCATCGGGAAATGCCGGCGGCGCTGCTCGCCGGCCCATTCCTGGAAGGTGCAGACCCGCACCCGGTGCACGCCGAGCGCCGGCAGCACGTGGCTGACGTAGGCGCTGAGGGCGCGCGAGAAGACCACCACCAGGGTGCGCTCGGAATCGATCGCCGCATCGTCGTACGCCAGGTAGGCGATGCGGTGCAGCGCCACCGTCGTCTTGCCCGACCCGGCGGTGCCGCGGATCACCACCAGGCCGCTGGAGGCGCGGGTGATCAGCGCGAACTGCTCCGGGTCGATCAGCCCGGCGATGTCGGGCAGGTGCTTGTCGGCGCGCGGCGCCGCGCTCGGATCGGCGGCACCGAGCTCGCTCGTCGGCGCGGCGTCGACCTGGTAGACGCGCAACGCGGCCCCCGCTCCACCGGCGAGGCGGGCCGGCTCGCGGTGCACTTCCTGCCAGTCCGCCGTGGCGCTGTCGCGCCGGAAGATGCCCTCGGGCGCGTCGACGCGGCGCAGGCTGGCGTCGCGGATGGTGACCGTGCGGCGCGCGACGACGGTGCCGGCGCGCTCGCGTCCGGCCAGCTCCTCGTCGTAATCGTCGCCCTGCTCGTAGCGATAGAAGATCTGCGACACCGGCGCGTTGCGCCAGTCGACGATGCTGACGTCGCCGGCGATGAAGGTCGCCTTGCCGAGGCAGACGTCCCACTCGCGGCCCTTCTCGCGCAGGCGCAGGTGGCCGAAGTACGGCGACTCGGGCGCCACCCGCGGCCGCTCGCGCGAGGTGCGCAACTGGCGCAGCAGCGCCTCCTGGCGGTTGAACTCGAGCAGCGCCGCGGCGCGGTCGTCGGCGCCGCGTCCCGACAACAGCTGCTCGCGCAGCCGCTCGAGCTCCGCCACCGCCGCCGTTTCCGACGGGCCGGTCGGCTCGCTGTGCGCCGCCAGCGCCGCGCGCGTCTGCGCCAGCAGGGCTTCTTCCTCGTCGACGATCCGGTGCGCCATGAACGTGGGGACCGCCCAGGATGGCGCAGCGCCGGACGGGCCGCAACCCGGAACTGGCGCGGCGCCGGCGACCGCGGCCCCCGGCGCCCCGTGCGCGAGCAACGACTAGCGGCTCGAGTCGTCAGCCGGCATCAGCAGGTGGACGATGCGTCCGCCGCCCAGGTCGACCTTGACCGCCAGCGCGCCGCCTTCGATGGCGACGACGTTGAAGCCGTGCGTCGAACCGATCTCCAGGGCCCGTTCGATCAGGTCCACCGGTACCCATGCGTAGCTGGCGCAGCCCCTGGTCATCGCGTCGTGCCCCTGGCTTCCTTTGTGCGCGCCGCGCGACCGCAGTTGCAATGCCGGAAAGTACGTAGAGGCGGCTGGATCTACCCGTGCGGCCGGGCGCCGCGGCATTGCCCTTTCGGGCTACGGCGCATCGTCGGGCTCGCCCGTCCGGTGGGCGGGAAAGAGCGCGCCCGGTGCGTCGAGGTAGTAGTCGATGAACTGCTCGATGCTGTCCGCGATCGGGGTCGGCTCGTCGCCGCCGATCAGCACCACCTGCCCGCGGTGCGGCCCGCCGAGGAAGACCCCATAGCGATGCGAGTCGAGCAGGTAGTCGGCGAACTCGAAGCACGCGCGCAGGGCCCCCTCGTGCCGCGCCGGTCCGATCTCGGCTACCGGCCAGAAGCGGATCATGCGGTCCTCGTTCATCTCGCCGCCGTCCGCGTCCATGCCGTCGGCCAGCCGCAGGTAGGCGCGCATGGCGTCCGGTAGCGCGGCGTCGTACATCGCCGCGAGCCGGTCCAAGGCTGGCTCGGAGGCCGGCGGGCGATCGGTGAGATTGAACCGCCGCCAGAAGTCCACCAGCCGCTGCGCCCGCCCGTCCGTCGAATCGCTCACCACCCCTCCGCGGTCATCGTCGCCGGGCGCGCGCGCCGGCGGTCGTAGCCTATTGCCCGTCACCGATCACGGCGCGGCGCGCGGTGACCACGTCGGTGAGCGGTGACCGGCGTGCCGCCGCCACCTCGTCGGGCTGGAAGCCGACGAAGTCGGGCGGCAGCGGTTGATCGCGCAGCAGCCAGTTCAGCAGCGCCGCCAGGGCCGCGTCGTCGAGCTCGGAGCGCGACACGCCGGGGACGCGGATCAGGTAGTCGCGGCCGGCCGGCGTCGCGACGAAGCGGCCGAGTCGGCGTAGCGACGGCGCCGCGCCGGTGACGCCGGCGCCGTCCGGGCCGTGGCAGCCGCGGCACTGCAGCATGTAGTCGAGGCGCGGGTCGGCCCGCGCCGCGCCGGCGCTGAGCGCGACCAGCAGTGCGACGCCGGCAGCGCGGCGCCTCACGACTTGGTCTCGGTGGCGAGGCCGAGCACGATCGCGGTCGAGCAGTGGTAGACGACGGTCGAGACGCCGTAGCACCAGTTGATGTCGTTGCTGCGCGGCGGGAAGTAGATCGGCTTGTCGCCCTCGTTGCGGTGGCAGAAGCACAGCCCGCAGATGTGCTTCCCGCAGCAGTCGTTGTACGAGATGATGTAGTCCTTGCCGTCGGCCGGATTGCGGCAGGTGCCGATCCAGGTGACCGGCGACTGCTCGGTGCCGGGCGGACAGGCGCGCTGCGAGCCGCCGCAGCAGCTGCACAGGAAGCCGTCGATGGCGCAGTGGCGCCAGTACTCGCACTCGGACGGATTGCCGGCGGCGGTGGACGGATCGGGCTCGCCGGGAATGGGCGCGCGGCTCGCGCCGCGCGCACGCGACACCGGCAGCAGCGGCACCGCCGCGGCGCCGACGGTGAGCGCGGCGAGGCGTGCGAGCAGGCCGCGTCGCGAGGTGCGGCGCGCGACCTGGCGGGTGAGGCGATCGACCCAGTCGTCCAGGCGTGAAGTCATAGGCGTCGAGGGGAAGAGTGTTGGGAAATCCCCCCCGGCCCCCCTTGTTCAAAGGGGGGAGGCGAGGATCCTGGTTCAAAGGGAGGTGACGGGGGTGCGTGTTCAAACTGGGGAGACGCTGAGGGGCGCAGGTACTCCTGCACGCTGCCGACGCCGAGACGCATGGCTTCGAAGAGGCTCTCGAGGTGCTCGCGCGTGTTGACCAGTCCCTTGGCGCGCAGCACGCCGTCGGCGTCGATCAGCGCGGCGTAGGGCAGCTTGCCGACCTCGTAGGCGAGGCCGAGCTCGGTCGAGAGGACGTAGGTGCGCTCCGCCAGACCGTGCGCGGCGACGAAGCCGGCGTGCTCCTCGCGCGCGCCGTCGCTGGCCAGGACCAGGCGGGCGCCGCGGCCCTCGTCGCGCATCAGCGCGCTGGCTATCTCCAGCATCGTCTTGCACACCGGACAGGTCGGCGAGACGAACAGCAGCAGCGTCGCGCGACGCGCGGCGTCGGCGCCGCCGATGCGCACCGGCGCCCCGTTCCAGTCGGCCAGCGCCAGCTGCGGCGCGGGCTCGCCGAGCCGCGGCCCTTCGCGGCCGAGCAGCGCGCCGGCCGGCGCGACGCGCTCATGCAGCACGCCGATCTGCCGGACCAGCGCCGCGACCAGGGCGGCGAGCCCGATCACCGCCACCCACAGGATGGCGTTGGAGATGAGCAGCGCCTCAAGCACGCGCCAACTCCTGCCGCGCCCGGCGCAGGGCCTCGGCGCGCGGCGCGGCGGCGCCCAACCCTTCGCTCGCCAGGTAGAAGAACGCCGCCACGACCACACCGCCGGCGACCGTCAGCGCATCGACCCAGCCGGTGTCGCGCGCCGTTGCCGGCAGCGCCGCAAGCAGCGCCGCAAGCGCCAGCAGCGCGTTGCGAGCCACCAGCGATGCCCGCACCGGCTGCCGCGCCGCCGGCCCGGTGCAGCCGCAGTCCAGATCACGCCGGCCGCGCGCCAGGGCCAACCCCATGGCGCCGCCGTACAGCGCCAGCAGCGCCGCGGCTGCGAGTGCCGCCGCCGTGGCGACGCGCGGCAGCCAGAGCCCGACGGCGATGGCGCACTCCAACCCGATCAGCGCCGCGCCGGCCAGCACGCTCCACGCCGCCGGCACCACACCGTAGGCCTCGAAGGCGCGGCGGAACGCACCGACGTCGGCGAGCTTGTGCGCGGCGGCGCGGGCGAACAGCAGGCTGAGCGCGATGCGCAGCAGCCACTGCGCGGTGGGATCGAGGCTCATGGCGCGGCGCCTCCCCACGGCGCCTGCAGCACGTCACTGGTGAAGCCGGTGGGCCCGACCCGACCGCGAAAGGCGCCGCTGCGCGCATCGTAGACGCCGAGCGAGCCGCTGAACTGCGACGAGGTGACGAGCAGCGGCGCGTCGTCCTGGGTCACGGTGATGAAGCCGACCAGCGGCGGCGCAAAGCTGTCCATCAGCCAGTCGAAGAGGCGGCCGCCGACCCCGCCGAAGGCGATCGGAAAGCCGTAGATGGTGAAGCCGGGGTTGACCAGCGCGACGCGCTGCAGGCGGCGCCCGTCGGCCAGGTCGTAGACCCAGACCTCCTCGCCCGGTTCCTTGTGCGTGTCGCGCTCGCCTCTGTGCACCAGCGCGTAGAGGCGCTTCGTGCCGCGGTGCACGGCGAGGTGCTGCATCCCGCCGATGCGCCACTTCTCCGCCCGCTCGTCGGCGTTGAACAGCGACCAGGTCGGGCCAAAGCTCGGTTCCGGTCCGGACAGATCGACCGGGTGAATGATCCCGTCGAACGACACGAACAGCCAGGTGCTGCCGACCCGCACCGCCTTCTCGGTCACCGGATCGACCTTCGGATCGAAGAACGGCTTGGTCAGCACGCGGCTTGCCTCGTTGCCCTGCTCGTCGAGCGTGAGGACGAACGCGGCGCCGTCGGCGCACAGCGACAGGAAGCGGCGGTTGCCGGCGGCATAGGTCAGGCTGCAGCCCGGCAGGCTGATCTCGCCGGCGAAGCGGCGCGCGGCGAGATCGACGATGCTGAGCGAGGTGCCAGTGGTCCAGTTGAAGACGGCGAGGAAGCGGTCGTCGTCGGAGAGCGCGGCATGGCCGAGCGCCACCGCGTTGGTCGCGCGCTTGGGCGGGATCTCGACCTCGCCGACCAGCCCGAGCGTGGTCGGGTCGTAGATCTCGACCACGTCGGTGCGGGTGCCGTGCGTACCGCGCGAGTAGTAGGTCGCCGGCACGTAGATCTCCGGCCGAGTGCGCGCGAACAGCGGCATGATGGTGCCGTAGCCGCCGTTGATGATGCCGAGCATGCGCCCGCCGTCGAGATCCATCAGCGCGCTGCGCTGCAGCAGCAGGTCGGCGGTCCAGACCCAGTGCGGCTGCGGCGGGCCGAGCGTCTCGACCGATCCGGTGCTCTCCGGGGCGACTTCCGCGCGTGCGGTGACCGCAGCCAGTAGGAGCGCGATGACAATGCGGCGCATGGCCCAACGGACTAACCACAAAGGCACCAAGACACCAAGCTTCGTGCGACTTGGTGCCTTCGTGCCTTTGTGGTCATTACTTCGAACGCGAGACGCGCATCTGTTCGAGCGCGCCGCCCCGCCGCCACATGTAGCAGGAGTCGGCCATGCCGATCAGGCCGTCGTGGCCGGGGCGCATGGCGGCATTCAGCCACTTGTCGGGGAACGAGGCGCGACACTGGATCAGCGC
This sequence comes from Deltaproteobacteria bacterium, assembly GCA_033764095.1. GTDB lineage: Bacteria > Desulfobacterota > Binatia > HRBIN30 > CADEER01 > JBDTMT01. The sequence continues at coordinate 20,660 of JANRJF010000330.1, forward strand.
CGGCGCCAGCTGCAGCAGGGCGTCGCGCAGCGGCGGATGGCCGCCGAGCGCCTGCGCCAGGGCCTGGGCGCCGCCCCTGCCGAGCGACGCGCCGGTGAGCGGCGTGAGGACCTGGTCGAGATTCTCCCACGCCGCATCGGCGAAGGTGTGCGGCGTGCGCCGCCGGGTCGCCCCCTCGATCGCGGCAATGGTCGCCGGCCAGCCGTCGAGCACCAGGACGACGCGCCATTCCGCGTGCGCGGTGAGGCGCGCCGCCGGCGGCTCATCCGCCGGCGCCGGTCGCGACACCAGGTCGCCGAGTTGCAGGGCGATGCCGAGCCGTCCGTCGGCGCGCTCGCTGCCGTCGATGATCAGGTCGCGGCGCAGGACGCGGCCGTGCACGGCGTCGCTGGCCGCGTCGTCGTCGCGGCCGGCCAGCGTCGCGAGCAGGAACTGCGCCAGCACCAGCAGATGCGAACAGCCGGCGGCGCCGCCCATCGACGGTCGCAGGCGACCAGCCGCCGTCTCGACCTCGAGGCCGGCGAGCTCGGCGACCCCGGCGGCGACATCGCGACAGCTCTCGCCACCGGTCGCCGCCGAGGCTTCGAACGCGACCACCGGCTGCCGCACCGCGACGCGGCGCAGCACGCGGCCCTCGACCAGCGCGTCGAGCCCCATCTGATGAATGATGCCGGCGCCCTGCAGCTCGCTGCCGACCGGGGTGAAGCCGCGCTTGCGCAGATCGACCAGCTCGGCGCTGGCGGTCAGGCCGCCCTGCGGCCGGCGCGCCAGCGTGACGCTGAGCGCCCGGGTGTGGATCGGGTGGCCGCCGAGCTCCAGGTGCATCGCGGCTCAGAGCAGGAACTTGCCGTTGCCCGCCGCCACCGGCCGTTCGCGTTGATCCTGCCAGGCGACGACGTGCACGTTGGCGATGCGGCGGCCGAGGCGGAAGATCTCGGCACGCGCCCGCGTCGTCGTCGGACCGGCGGAGCGCAGGTAGTCGACGCTGAAGGTGATCGGCTTGGGCACGCGGTCGGTGCCGCTCTCGTCGATCAGGCGCAGCAGCGCGGTGAGCTCGAGGAAGGCGCCGAGCACGCCGCCGTGCACCGCCGGCAGGCTGGCGTTGCCGACGATCTCCTGGCGGAACGGCAGCACCAGCTCGAGATCGCCGCTGCCGCGGTCGAGCCCGACGCCGAGGAAGCGGGCGTAGGGGATCGCGTCGAGGACGCGGCTCACGCCCCCTCCTCGCGCTTCACCAGGCGGGCGAAGGAGCTGTCGCTGCGGTTGGCGCCGAGCATGAATGACCCGAGACAGCCGGCGAACGGCTCGTCGACGCGGCGCTCGTAGGCGAAGGCGCGGATGAAGGCGACATTGCGCGTCACCCGGTAGCACTCCGAGCGGCCGTAGAGATCGCGCCCCGGCTCGGCGGCACGCAGGTAGTCGACGCGCAGGTCGATGGTGGCGATCGCGGTGAGCGCTTCGAGCGCGCAGGCGACGGCCAGCCCGGAGGCGTGGTCGAGCAGCGTGGTGATGGCGCCGCCGAACACGACGCGGCGCTGCGGATCGCCGATCAGCTCGTCGCGATACGGCAGCTTGCAGACCGCGAAGCCCGGCCCGATCTCGACCACCTCGATGCCGAGCACGTGCGCGTGCGGCACGTGGCCGACCATCTCCGGCCGGCCCGGCCCGAACAGCGACTCCAGCGCGTAGCGCCGCGGCGCACTCATGCGCGCCGCATATCAGCGGGGGAAGAAGAATTCACCACAGAGGCACGGAGGCACGGAGAAGAGGCACACGGAGTGATCTCTTAGTTTTGCCTCCCTCCGTGATTCTTCTCGGTGACTCTGTGTCTCCGTGGCGAATCAGTCTTCGCCCTCGCTGCCGCGGCCGAGCGGCTGGATGCCGAGCAGCTGGTCGATGCGCTTGTGCACGCGCGCGACGCGCTCGACCTGGCCCTTGGCGGGGAAGCGCTCGTAGAACCCTTCGACGCGGAAGTCGGGCTCGATGTCGCGCAGCTTGCGCAGCTTGTTGGTCCAGCGCCTGACGCGGTCGTCGGGGTCGCCGTCGGCGCGGTTGAGGTCGGCGCAGACGCGCACCAGCGCCTTCAGCGTCACCGCGCGCGTCACCATGTAGCGCTCGTTCCCCCACGAGCTGACCAGCGCCGTGTGCGCGGCGGTGAGGAAGTCGCGCAGCGGTTCGTAGAGCGCCTGGCGCGCCACCTTCTCGACGTCGCGGCTCCGGGTCAGGCTGTTCACCTTCAGCCGCCGCGTCTCCAGTCGCACCCAGCGGTGCACTTCGTTGAACAGTTCCGCCTGCAGGATCCACTTCGCCTGCCGCGACCGCCCACCCAGGCGGTTGACCCGGTACTGCAGCGGGCTGTCCGACTCGGCGTAGATCAGCTCGCATGCCTTCGCCGCCAGCTTCTTGTCCGGCGCCGCGTAGGCGACGCGCTCGTAGAGGTCGACGAGGTGGCTCTTGTTGATGCGCGTCGGAGTGGAATTGATGGTGACGAACATCTCGGTGGCGAAATCCTCGGTCTTGCCGTCGAAGATCACGCACGGCACGTGCATGGTCTTCGCCTCGGCGGGGAACTTCTCGCGATAGAAGTGCAGCGCCGCCAGGCGGTGCTGGCCGTCGATGATCAGGTACGGCTGGCGCGGCTCCTCCAGGTTGCCGACGTTGTCGAACGAGCCGATCGGCTCGAAGTGCAGCGCCTCGGCGGTGAACAGCAGGACCGCGCCGGGAATCGGCGGCTGGTTCACCGCCTCGGCATAGAAATCCTGGATCGCCTTCACCTTCTTCTTCGCCAGGCCGCGCTGGAAGGCGGCATCGGAGCGCTCGATGCGCTCGATGAAGGCGCCGACCTCGTCGTCCTTCTTCAGCGTCGTCGGCTCGATGGTCTCGCCCTCGCCGTAGTAGCGGCTGATGAAGCGCACGCGCCGCAACAGGTCCTCGGCCGGATAGGCGACGAAGTAGAAGCGACTGTCCTTCTGCCTCACCTGGGTAGCCAGCATGCAACGCCCCTCCGCGCCGCCGCATATGGAGGGGGGGCGGGACTGTCAACTCGGTGCGGGCGAGCGTGGGTCGTAGCGCGGCCCGCCGTGGCCGCTGGAAGCGGAGGCGCAGCTGTCGGCTATCAGCGATCAGCCATCAGCTGCTTTGCCGAGGCCATCCATGCGGAGGTGCGGAGGTGCGGAGGTGCTGGATAACTAGTCGCCCGGAATTTCCAGGTCCTCTACTCCATCCTGTGAACGTCCGCACGCTTTGCCGTTTCCTTGTGCACCGCCTGCCGCGAACCTAGGCACAGCCGCGATCAGCCGCACCGGGAACAGGCCGCGCACGGCCGCGTACCGCCCGGCATGTCCTTCGCTTCTGCGACCGGCCATGGTTGCGAGCGCCGTTGGAAGAGACCTCGCCGTCGCTCCCGGCTATGACGAGATGGCACGCCAGCACCGCGCCGTTCGCCTCGAAGTGGTGGAGCTGCGCGGCATGATCGACAGCTGCTGCGCCACCCAGCGCACCGACGCCTACATGAGCATGCTGGCGGTGCTGGTCGGGCGACTGCGCGAGCGTCTGGCGACCCACTTCGAGCTCGAACAGGCGGACCATCTCGAGCGCCTGGCGCGCAACCGGCCGGAGCTGGCGGCCGACATCGAGCGCTTCCAGCAGGAGCACGCGGCCTTCCTCACCCAGGCCAGCCAGCTGTCCGAGCTGCTGCGCACCGCGGCCGCGCCGCCCGACACCGTCGCCCGCACCATGCGCTGGCTCGACGACCTGCGCCGCCACGAGAGCGCCGAAGAGCAGTTCGTCGAGAGCCTGAGGGCGTAGTAGCGCGGGCCCCCGGGCCCGCCATCGAGTTCGGCGACCTGCACGATCGATTCGCGGACGAGTCCACCGCGTCCTCGCGCGATTCGGGGGATCGCCGAGCTGATTCATCGCCCTGAAGCCCCGCGCCACTGCGATGCTGTGCGGGCGCGGAGGCCCGCGCTACCGGCCGATTCTCCGCCGGCAACGTCGCGCGACCGCGCCTCGTGTGCTTCCCTGGAACGACCGTGCACGACGCCCATCACTTCCTGGTCAACCTGGCGCTGGTGCTCGGGGTGGCAGCGATCACCACCGTGCTCTTCCAGCGCCTGCGCCAGCCGGTGGTGCTCGGCTACCTGCTGGCCGGCGCGATCGTCAGCCCGCACACGCCATTGCCGCTGTTCGCCGACGAGAGCACCATCCGTGCGCTGGCCGAGCTCGGCGTCATCCTGCTGATGTTCTCGCTCGGGCTGGAGTTCAGCCTGCGCCGGCTGATCCAGGTCGGCCCGACCGCCGGGGTGGTGGCGGTCATCCAGTGCAGCCTGATGCTGTGGCTCGGCTACGTCATTGGCCAGCTGCTCGGCTGGACGCGCATGGAGAGCCTCTACACCGGCGCGCTGCTCGCCATCTCCAGCACCACGATCATCGTCAAGGCGTTCGAGGAACGCCAGGTGCGCGGCGCGCTGGCCGAGATCGTCTTCGGCATCCTGATCATCGAGGACCTGATCGCCATCTTCCTGCTCGCCGTGCTGACCACGCTGTCGCGCGGCGACGACCTCACCGCGCAGGGGCTGCTCAGCACCACCGGGGCTCTCCTCGCGTTCCTCGCCGTGACGCTCGGCGGCGGCCTGCTGATCGTGCCGCGGCTGATGCGGGCCATCGTCGGCCTCGACCGCCCCGAGACCACGGTGGTGGCGAGCGTCGGCCTGTGCTTCGCCTGCGCGCTGCTGGCCAGCACCGCCGGCTACTCGGTGGCGCTCGGCGCCTTCCTCGGCGGCGCACTGGTCGCCGAGTCGGGCACCGGCAAGACCGTCGAGCATCTGATCGAGCCGGTGCGCGACATGTTCGCCGCCATCTTCTTCGTGGCGGTGGGCATGCTGATCGATCCAGCGGTGCTGATCGAGCACTGGGGCGCCATCCTGCTGCTGACCGTGGTGGTGGTGCTCGGCAAGCTGATCGGCGTTGCCGCCGGCGTCTTCCTCACCGGCCGCGACGTGCGCACCGCAGTGCAGGCCGGCATGAGCCTGGCGCAGATCGGCGAGTTCTCCTTCATCATCGCCGCGGTCGGCCTCTCGACCGGCGCCACCGGCGCGTTCCTCTACCCGATCGCGGTGGCGGTGTCGGCGATCACCACCCTGCTGACGCCGTGGCTGATCCGCGCCTCGCCGGCGGTCGCCACCTACGTCGATGCCGGCCTGCCGCGCCCGATCCAGACCTTCGCGGCGCTCTACGGCAGCTGGCTCGAAGAGCTGCGCCGGCGGCCGCGCGAGCCGAGCGTCGGGCGCGGCCTGCGCGTCATGGCGCGCCGCATCGCGGTCGATGCCGCCTGCCTGGCGGCCATCGTCATCGCTACCGCCGTGTGGGGCGGCGACGCCGCCGGCGCGATGCGCGCGCGCGCGCCGCTCGCCGACCAGTACACCTGGCTGGCGGTGCTGATCGCCGCGGTCGCCCTGGCGCTGCCCTTCTGCGTCGGCCTGGTGCGCTCCACCGCGGCGCTGGCGCAGGCGCTCGCCGCCGCGGCGTTCCCGCTGGTGAAGGGCCGCACCGACCTCGCCGACGCGCCGCGGCGCGTGCTGATCGTCGCCATGCAGCTCGGCATCCTGCTGACCGTCGGGGTGCCGCTGGTCGCGGTCACCCAACCGTTCCTGCCGCCGGGGCCGAGCGCGGCCGTGCTGATCGCGCTGCTCACCATGGCCGGCCTGGCTCTGCTGCGCAGCGCCGGCAACCTGCAGGCGCACTCGCGTGCCGGCGCCGAAGCGATCGTCGAGGTGCTGGCGGCGCAGCTCCACACGCCGACCGCGCCGAGCGCCGAGACCGCCGAGGTCCAGGCCCTGCAACGGCTGCTGCCCGGCCTCGGCGCACCGGTGCCGGTGCGCGTCCACCTCGGCACGCGCGCCGTCGGCCAGACGCTCGGCCAGATCAACCTGCGCGGCCTCACCGGCGCGACCGTGCTGGCGATCGTGCGCGACGCAGACAGCGTCCTCATCCCCACCGGCCGTGAGACGTTGGAAGCCGGCGACATCCTCGCCATCGCCGGCACCAGCGACGCGGTCGCGCGGGCCGAACAGCTGCTCGCCGAACCGGCTGGCGCGGCGCTCGTGTGAGGCGCTAAAGATTCCGCCGAGGACGCCGATGACCACCGATGAGCACGCCGGCGAGCGCAAGGCCTCGTTTCATACGCGTCGCCGCCGTGTGCAGACGTGGCTCTCAGTGTTCATCGGTGGCCTGCAGGTCCTGTTCGCCGCGCCGGTGGCGGCGAGCGACGGCATCGCCCTCGACTACGAGGTGCGCTACGGCCCGCTGCAGATCCTCGCCATGCACAGCACGATGCGGCAGATCGCCGACCGCTACCAAGCGCGCAGCGAGATGCGCACGGTCGGCATGGTCGCACTGCTGTTTCCCTGGAGCGCCACCTCCAGCACCGACGGTCATGCCAGCGGCACCACCCTGCGTCCCGAGCTGCACCGCACGCGCGGCGAGCTGCGCGGCACGGCGCGTTCGGTGGCGATCGACTACGGCCCGGCGGGCAGCGTCAGCACCGCGGTCGCGCCGCCGGCCGAGGACGACGAGCGCGACCCGGTTCCCGCCGCGCTGCAACAGGACACCATCGACCCACTCACCGCCGGCCTCGCCGCGGTGGCCTCGGGCTGCCGCGGCACGCTGCGCGTCTTCGACGGCCGCCGCCGCTACGACATGGCGCTGAACGACCGAGGCGACGGCGAGGTGCCGAGCTCGCGTCACAACCTCTACAACGGCCGCGCCCGCCTGTGTCGCGTCACCATCACGCCGCTGGCCGGCTTCTGGCGCCGCAACACGCAGGAGGACTACCGGCCCTCGCAGCTCGACGCCTGGGTCGCGGCCCCGGCCGCCGGCCTGCGGCCGGTGCCGGTCTATCTCGAGCTCACCGCGCCGCGCGGCACCGTCGGCATTCACCTCAGCGCCGCCCGCGCGCTGGACCAGGACTTGGCCACCGATGAACACAGATAGGAGCACAGAAAACACGGACACCGCCGTGACGGCCATCAATGGGCGCGTCGCTTCCGTGTTCTCCGTGGTGCTCTGTGTTCATCTGTGGTGACGCTTTCTTCCCCTGGAGGCCGACATGAGCATCCCACGACTCAATCCGGACGCGAGCGGCACCGCGGTCGCCGCCGAGTTGGCGGCGCACGGCTGCGCGATCGTCGAGCGCCTGGTGCCGCCGGCGCGGCTGCAGCAGGCGCGTGATGAGCTGGCGCCGTGGATGGGCGCGACCGAGGTCGGCCGCGACGAGTTCTCCGGCTTTCGCACCCGGCGCACCGGCGGGCTGCTGGCGCGCTCCGCCACCTGTCGCGAGCTGGTCATGCATCCGACCGTGCTCGCTGCGGTCGGCGGCGTGCTCGCGCACGGCACCAGCTACCACCTGCACCTGACCCAGGTGATCGCCATCGGTCCGGGCGAGCCGGCGCAGATGATCCACCGCGACCAGTGGGCGTTCGACTTCTTCCCCTTCCCGAACGGCTACGAGGTCCAGTGCAACACCATCTGGGCGATGACCGACTTCAGCGAGGCCAACGGCGCCACCCGCCTGGTGCCGGACAGCCATCGGCGCGCGGATCGCCTCGAATTCACCGCCGCCGACACGGTCGCCGCCGAGATGCCGGCCGGCTCGGTACTCTTCTACACCGGTGCGCTGTACCACGGCGCCGGCGCCAACCAGTCGGCCGACGTGCGCATCGGGGTCAACATCACCTACGCGCTCAGCTGGCTGCGCCAGGAGGAGAACCAGTACCTGGCGACGCCGCTCGAGCAGGCGCGCACCTTCCCCGAGGATCTGCTGCGCCTGATGGGCTATCAGCGCGGCGCCTACGCGCTCGGCTACGTCGACGACCTGCGCGACCCGCTCGACGTGGTACTCGGGCGGCGCGCGCCGGCCGACGAGCGGCTCGGCGACCTCGACGCCGCCACCGCGCGCCTGCGCGAGGAGAAGAAGGCGGCGCGCCCGGCATGACCGGGTGGCGCCGCGGCGCGGCGCTGGCGCTGCTGGTCGTCTTTCTCGACGCCGCGGGCAGCGCGGCGCAGGTGCTGATCGCCGCCAACAGCGCCGACAACAGCGCTGGGCAGGTGATGCTGCGGCGCGGCCACGCGCCGTGGCGGGCGCGCGCCACCACGCTGGCGACCGGCGCGGACACGGTGCTGGCGCTCGGGCCGCGCGGCCAATTGGCGGCGTTGAGCCGCGCCAGCGGCGAGCTGATCATCGCCGACGCGACCGATCTGCGGCCGCGCCGGCGCATCCCGCTCGGCGCCGGCGCACAGCTCGAGGACGTGTCGCTGAGCGACGCCTGCACCGCCTGGCTGACGCGGCGCAACACCGGCGCGCTGCTGCGCGTCGACTTCTGCGGCGGTGCGGTGCGAACGCACGACTCGGTGGACCTCAGCCCATTCGCCGACGCCGACGGCAATCCCGATCTCGGCGCGCTGTTCGTCGACGGCGATCACCTGTTCGTGCAGGTGCGGCGCCGCAACGAGGACGCTCCGCTCGGCCACGCCCTGCCCGCCTATCTCGCCGTCGTCGACCTGCGCAGCGAGCAGCTGGTCGACACCGATCCGCTGGCGCCGGGCGTCCAGTTGATCACGCTCAGCGGCACCGCGCCGAAGCATCGCATGCAGATCCAGCCCGGCACGCGCCGCCTGCTGGTCAGTGCCAGCGGTGGCTTCTTCGACGCCGGCGGTCTGGAGGCGGTCAACCTCGACACGCTGCGCTCCGAGGGGCTGCTGATCCGCGAGGCCGACGGCAGGACCGGCGCCGACCTCGGTCCGTTCATCATGACCACGGCGTCCGATGGCTTCCTGGTGTTCAGCACGGATCTCGATCTCTCCTCGCACCTGTTGCGCTTCAGTCTGCGCGGCGGCGTCGAGCCCGGACCGGAGCGCTACGTCACGGTCGGCTACGCCATGCCGGCGCTGGTACACGAGCCGCGCGCCAACGTCATCTTCGCGGTCGATGGCGCCTTCGGGCGCATCGGCGCGCACGTCGTCGACGCCAGCAGCGGCGCCCGCCTCAGCCGCGCGCCACTCGCGACCGCCGGCCGCCCGACCGATCTGCTGCTGCTCGGTCCCGCCGCGTCGCGCCGCGCTCGGTAGGGAAGATCCCGATTGATTAACCGGCGGCGCTTCCACATCGTCACCGGGTGATGCTGGGGCGCGTCGCCTTCCTCGCCATCGGTCTGCTCGCGCTCGCCCTCCCGGCGCAGGCACTGCGGCGCGTGTACATCACCAATATCAACGCCGCCTCGGTGACCGTCCTCGACGCCGAGAGCCGCACCATCCTCGCGGTCATTCCGGTCGGCGCCGAACCGGATGGGGTCGCGCTGAGCCCGGACGGTGCCACCGCCTGGGTGGCCAACTACGCCGACGACACGGTCACCGCGATCGACACGGCGAGCGACAGCGCGGTGGCCACCGTCGCGGTCGGCGACGGTCCCGTCGGTCTCGCCGTGACGCCCGACGGCGCCGAGGTGTGGGTGACCAACCGGCTCGCCGGTACGGTCACGATCCTGGACGCCGCCACGCGCGCGGCCACCGGCACCATCGACATCGGCGCGGCGAGCGGCGGCAACGCCATCGCCTTCACCCCCGACGGCACGCGGGCCCTGGTGACGCAGTCGCTGCAGGACACGGTCAGCGTCATCGACACCGCACCGCGTCGCGTCGCCGCCGGCGTGCGCATCGGGCGCGTGCCGAACCGCGTCGTCGTCGCGCCCGACGGCGCCCGCGCCTACGTGTCGCTGTTCCGCGGCGACAACGGCTCCGACCTGAGCAGCCAGCTGGTCGCCATCGACCTGGCGACGCTCGCCGTCGTCGGCCGCGGCAACTCCTCCCAACCAACCGGGCTGGCCCTGTCGGCGGATGCGCGCACGGTCTATCTCGTCAACGCCGCCGAGGTGCAGCGCTTCGACGCGGCGTCGCTCGATCTCCTCGGCATCCTGCGCATCGGCAACGGCCTGAACGGCATCCTGCCGCTCGACGAACGCACACTGCTGGTCGCCGACACGCCACGCAGCCTGCTGCGCGCCCTGCCGGCGACCTTCTCCCTCGACGACTACGGCACGCCGCCGCTGCCCGCCCCGGTGCCGGTCGCCCCCGGCCCGTTCGCGCTCGCGGCGCTGCCGCAGCGCGAGCCGGATCGCCTGGTGGCGGCGATCACGGCGCCGAGCTTCGGCGCCAAGCTCGACCGCAGCGCCAGCGCCGAGGTGCGCATCGTCGTCGCGGCCGGCGATCTGCCGCTGGCGCAATGGAGCCTGGTCCTGCGGCGCAGCGACGGCACGGTACCCGACCAGCCGCTGGCCGCCGGCCGCGATGCGGTGGCCGACGCCGTCGTCGCGACCGTGCGCGGCGCCGACCTCGTCGCCGGCACCGGCTATGCGCTGGTGCTCACCGTGCAGTCAGCGGACGGCAGCAGCATCGCGCGCCAGCTGCCGTTCAGCGTCCCGAACCGCCGCTACGCGCTCGTCCCCCTACGCGGTTCGCGGAGCGACTACGAATCGCGCCTCGAGATGGACGCCGAGGCGCGCCAGTTCATCGCCGGCGTCAGGCCCTATGCGATCGACATCTACAATACCGAAACCGGTAACACGTATGCCGTCGCGACGCGCCTGGAGCTCACCGATACCGATCGCGTCGTGATGGCGCGCGGCGGGCAGCGCGTCGGCATCATCGCCGCCGGATCCTCCGGGCTGGGTGGCACTCTCGACCTGGTCAGCGGTCAGGCCTGGCTGGTGCCCTACCGCCCGTATCGCTTCGACCTCGACGCCGACGGCGAGTGGCTGGTCACGTTTCGCATCGAGACCATCGGTGAGCGCTATCAGCTCTTCGACCTGACCGGCGGCGCGCGCTACCTCATCAGCGACGTGCCCGGCGACGACGGCGGCGGCGCAGCGTGCGAGAGTGCCGAAGCGCAGAGGCCGCGCCTCAGCGCCGACGGCAGCCGGGTTGCCTTCCTCACCGGCTTCGACCTCGGCCTCGGCTCGGCACAGGGATGCCGCTTGGTCGCCTACGAGCGCGCCACTCGGGCGCTGCGCTTGGTGACCGAGTTGACCGGACATACCGTCGGCTTTCCGACGATGGACGATGCCGGCGCGCAGTTCGGCGTCGTGCTGGGTCCGGCCGTGGCGCATCCAAACAGCGGCCGGCGTGCCACCCTGATCGACATGACCACGGGCGAGCGTACCGACCTGCTCGGCGACAACCCGGCGCAGTCGTTCGACGCGGCACTGAGCGGCGACGGCCGGTCGGTGATCGTCTCCAGCTGCGCCGACCTCGATCCGAGCGTCGGCAACGCCGACCGCAACGACGAGTTGTTTCACCTCGACCTCGCCAGCGGAGTCTTCTCACAGATCACCGACACGCAGGGCGGGGAGACGAGGTGCGAGCTGGTCCGTGGCGCGTCGTACGATCCGCTGGTCAGTCGCGACGGACAGCAGCTCTCCTTCGTCATGCTCGACGCCAGCGAGGCCGGCGCGCCGCGCAGCCTGCGCAACGGCCTCGCCTTCGGCGCCGTGCGCGCCGTGCCGGTGGTCGACGGCAACACGCCGCCGAAGTTCGAGCTGGAGGGCGAGACGACCGTGCTGGTCGGCGCGCGCCTCGGACTGACACTGCGCTCCGGCGATCGCGACGCCGACCCGATCCGCTTCTTTGCCCAGATGGGCGAGATGGGCCTGCCCGATGGCGTCAGCTTCCGCCTCGATCCCAACGACCCGCAGGCCTTCGTGCAGTGGTATCCGCCGCCCGACGCGGCCGGCGAGCACACCCTGCGTCTGGGGGTCTTCGACGACCGCGGCGGCGAGACCGTGCGCGACGTGACCCTGTCGGTCTGCCGCTTCTTCCTCGACGGCAGCGCGCGCGAGCAGGTCGCCGGCGCCCTCTTCGACCCGCTGCCCGCCGCCTGCGGCAATGCCGACCGCAACGCCGACGGCGTCGTCAGCGCCGCCGACCTGGTCGCCACCGGCGCCGCCGCCGGCTGAGCGTAGCGGAATCCGCCGCTCCGCCGATTTCGCCAATCGCCACACCGGCGGACGGTCGGATTCGCACCCGATTTGCCGATGCCGGTGCGGGTAGCGGCATGGCATGCCGACTGCTTTTCGGCGCCGCGTGGAGTCGAGATCCAGGACCGCCGCGCGCCCAGCCGTCGCCGGCGTGACCGCCGCGAGCCGCCCCGTCGTGCCGACCGGGCGGGTGCGGCGCGAGAGCTGGGCCACCAGCCTCGGCTTTGCCCTCGCCTTCGCCCTGCTGGTCGCCAACGTCGTCCTCTCCTATCGCCAGATCACCAGCCTGGTCGCCGCCACCGACTGGGTGACCCACACGCACCAGGTCTCGGAGCAGCTGAGCGACCTGCTCGGCGGGCTGGTGGACGTCGTCGGCAACGCGCGCGGTTACGCGCTCGGAGCCGAGGAGCGCTACCTGCGCCGCGCCGCCGCCGCCGCCGAGCGCGCCAACGGGGCCTTCGCCAGCCTGGATGGATTGGTGCGCGACAACCCGGTCCAGCGCGCGCGGCTCGAGCAGCTCGCGCCGCTGATCACCCGCCGCCTGCAGCTGGCCTCGGATACCATCGCCGCGCGCCGCACCGCCGGGTGGGCATCTCCGGCGGTCGTGGACCTGAGCCGCGACGCGACCGACGTGATGGACCAGATCCGACCGCTCCTCGCCGCCATGGCCGAGCAGGAGCGTGCACTGCTCGCCGAGCGCCTCGCGGCGCGCCAACAGGTGCTGCAGCGCACCCTGCTGGCGACCAGCGGCGGTGGGGCGCTCGCCGTCGCGCTGTTCGCGTTGGCCTGGCTGGCGCGCGGGCGCGACGTGCGGCGCCGCATCGCCGCCGACCGCGCGCTGCGCCAGCAGACCCACCTGCTGCACTCGGTGCTGGACAACATGGCCGAGGGCCTGATCGTGGTCGACACCCGGCCCGAGATCATCCTGTACAACCGCGCCGCGCACGACTGGTTCGGTGCCGCGCTCGCCGGTTCGGCGGCGGACTTCTCGCGCCGCTGCGACCTGCGCCTGCCCGACGGCGTGACGCCGGCTGGCGCCGGCGATCTGCCGATCTCGCGCGCCCTGCGCGGCGAGGAGCGCGTGTGCACCGACGCCCTGCTGCTGCGCCCCAACGGCGACGCCGTCTGGCTCAGCACCGCCGCCAGCCCGATCCGCGATGCCGACGGCGTGATCGTCGGGGCGCTGGCGGTGCTGCGCGACGTCACCGCGCGCACCCACGACCAGGAGGCGCTGCGGCAGGCGCGCGACGCCGCCGAGGCCGCCAGCCGCGCCAAGAGCGAGTTCCTCGCCAACATGAGCCACGAGATCCGCACCCCGATGAACGGCATCATCGGCATGACCGAGCTGGCGCTCGACACGTCGCTCGGCCCCGACCAGCGCCGCTACCTGGAGTTGGTGCAACATTCGGCGGAGTCGCTGCTGACGATCATCAACGACATCCTCGACTACTCGAAGATCGAGGCCGGCAAGCTGGCGCTCGATCCGGAACCGTTCGACCTGCCCGACACGCTCGACGCGGTCCTCAAGGGACTCTCGATCCGAGCGCAGCAGAAAGGGCTGGAGCTCACCGGCCGCATCGACGCCGAGGTCCCCGCCGCGCTGGTCGGCGACGCCGGCCGTCTCGGCCAGGTGCTGGTGAACCTGCTGGGCAACGCCGTCAAGTTCACCGAGACCGGCGACATCGCGGTCTCGGTCGGTCGCGACGGCGCCGACGCCGACAGTGTCACGCTGCACTTCCGGGTCCGCGACACCGGCATCGGCATTCCGTCCGACCGCCAGGCGGCGATCTTCGACGCGTTCGTGCAGGCGGACAGCTCGACGACGCGACGGCATGGCGGCACCGGGCTGGGGCTCGGCATCGCGGCCCGGCTGGTCGCCCTGATGGGCGGACGGCTCTGGGTGGAGAGCCGCGTCGGCGCCGGCAGCACGTTCCATTTCACTGCCCGCTTCGCGCGCCACACCGCCGGGTTGCCGGCCGCCCCGCGCCTCCCCATCGATCTCGATGCCTGCCGCGCCCTGGTCGTCGACGACAACGACACCAACCGCGCGTTGCTCGTCGACCTGCTGCGCCGCTGGGGAATGCGCCCGACCGCGGTGGCCAGCGCCGCCGCCGCGCGCCGTGCTCTCGCCGCGCCCGCCGACGCGCCCTTCGCGCTGCTGCTGATCGACGTCTGCATGCCGGACGAGGACGGCTGGTCCTTGATCGGCTGGCTGCGCGATCAGCCGGCACAGCGCGACGCCGCGGTGCTGGTGATGTCGTCGATGCGCGAAGCCGGCGGAACCCGCCGCGCCCGGCAGCGGGGTGCCCAGGATCTGCTGCTCAAGCCGGTGAGCCCACGCGACCTGCTCGACGCGCTCGCGCGCCTCGCCGGCGGTGGCGCCGAATCCCGGTCGCCGGTGGCGCCGACCGCGTCGCGTCCGCCAGCCGCTGCCGGCCAGGCGCTGCGCGTGCTGGTGGCAGAGGACAACCCGGTCAACCAGGAGCTGATTCGCCGCCTGCTCGCCAAGCATGGCGACGCCTGCGTGCTGGCCGGCGACGGTGTCGCCGCGCTGGCGCGCTGGCGCGCCGAGCCCTTCGACGTCGTGTTGATGGACATGCAGATGCCGGAGATGGACGGCTTCGCCACCACCGCCGCCATCCGCGCCGCCGAAGCCGCCAGCGGCGGCACCCCGGTGCCGATCATCGCGCTGACCGCGCATGCGATGGAGGGCGACCGCGAGCGCTGCCTGGCCGCCGGCATGGACGGCTACCTGAGCAAACCGCTGCGCAGCGGCGAGCTCTACGCGCTGCTCGACCAGCTCGCCGCACGCCTCGCGCCGCACCGTTTGCGCGCCGCCGGGGCGGACTGAAGCGTTGCGCGACATGCGGCGCGGTCCTCTTGCACCACGCCGGCATTGCTGGGAAGGTCGGGCGTTCGATCGTCACCATCCCCACGACATTGCTCAAAGGAGACCCTCGTCATGCGTGAAGCCGTCATCGTCGAAGCCGTCCGCACGCCGCTCGGGCGCGGCAAGGAGAATGGCGCCCTGCACGGCTGGCATCCCGCCGATCTCGCCGCCGAGACGCTGCGCGCCGTCGTCGAGCGCAGCAAGATCGATCCGGCGCTGGTCGAGGACGTGATCATGGGCTGCGTCGGCCAGGTCGGCGAGCAGGGCATCAACATCGCCCG
>JANRJF010000331.1:0-7127 GCA_033764095.1 Deltaproteobacteria bacterium
CGCGCGCGCCGTCGCCGCCGCGGAAGCGATAGCCGCTGCGGCCGACCGTCTCGATGTAGCGCGGCGCGTCGGCCACGTCCTCCAGCGCTTCGCGCAGGGCGCGCACCGCGACCTTGAGCACCGCGCGGGTGACGTGCGAGCCCTCCCAGACGCGCGCCAGCAGCTCGTCGCCCCCCACCACCTCGCCGGGCCGCGCCGCCAGGTACGACAACACCGCCAGCGGGCGCGGCTGCAGGGGCACCACCTCCTCGCCCTTCCACAGGCACACGGCGTCCTGATCCAGCCGGTACGGACCGAAGCGGATCGCGTTGCGTGCCGACATGCCTCCCACAGATCGCAAACCGCGACGAATTCCAATCTGGGGCGCCGCCGCGCGGCGCCGCCCGGCGAGGGGCGGCGCGCGGCGCCTGCCATGCCGATCGGTCGGCGCGGTCGAAAAGTCGATTGCCAGGCCGGCGCCGGGATGCTTACACGCGCGGCGTGGGCAGCAAACGGCACGAGGCGTTGCCGCGCGTCACCCCCGAGCGCCCGGGCGCGCCCGTGGACGACGAGGTGGCGCGCCTGCGCGCCGCGCTGGCGACGGCGGAGCGCGAGCGCGATCGCTACCGCACCGCCGTCGAGCTGAGCAGCGACTACGCCTATTCGGTGCGCGTCGACGAGCACGGCGCCGAGCAGCTCGAATGGGGCGTCGGGGCCTTTCAGCTGCTCACCGGCTTCAGCGCCGCCGAGCTGGCGGCGCGCGGCGGCTGGCTCAGCCTGGTCCATCCCGCCGATCGCGCCGCCGTCGCGGCGCACCGCCAGCGCGTGCTCGCCGGCCGCGGCGACGTGATCGAGCTGCGCATCATCCGCCGCGACGGCGAGGAGCGCTGGGTGCGTAGTCACGACCGCCCGCACGTCGACCGGCGCAGCGGACGGGTGGTGCGGGTCGACGGGGCGACGCGCGACGTCACCGACCGCCGCCGCCTGGAGATCGCGCTGCGCGCCAGCGAGATCCAGTTCCGCACCCTGGCCGACACCACCAGCGCCGCGATCCTGCTGTACGACGAGCAGGACCGCGTCTTCTACGTCAATCCCGCCACCAGCCTGATCACCGGCTTCAGCCGCGAGGAGCTGCTCGCCAAGTCGCTCTGGGATCTCGTCCATCCCGAGTTCCACGACCGCATCCGCGCCCGGCGCGCCGCGCGCACGCAGGGCGAGGCGGTGGCGCCGCGCGCCACCATGCGCGTCGTCACGCGCGACGGCAGCGAGCGCTGGGTGGACTACAGCGCCGGCTTCGCCGAGATCGGCGGCCGCCAGATCGCCATCGGCACCGCCTGGGACGTCACCGCGCACGCCCGCAGCGAGGCGGCGATCCGCCGCGAGCGCGATTTCTCCGAGGCGATCCTCAGCAGCCTGCCGGGGGTCTTCTACCTCTACAACGACGACCTCGAGTTCCTGCGCTGGAACCGCAACTTCGAACAGGTGCTCGGCTACAGCGCCGACGAGATCCGCGCGCTCAGCCCGCTCGACCTGTTCACCGGGCCCGACCGGCTGCGGCTCGCCGAGCGCATCGCCGAGGTGTTCGCGCGCGGCGCCTCCGACGTCGAAGCCGAGTTCACCACCCGCGACGGCCGCCGCGTCCCCTTCTATTTCACCGGCCAGACGCTGCGCCTCGACGGCCGCCTGTGCCTGATCGGCACCGGCATCGACATCACGCCGCGCAAACGCGCCGAAGCGGCGCTGCTGGAGACCCGCCGCCGCCTCGAGGAGGCGCAGCAGCGCGCCCGGCTGGGCAGCTGGGAGATCGACCCGGCGACGCGGCGCAGCGACTGGTCGGCGCAGATGTACGCGCTCTACGAACGCGATCCGGCGCTCGGCGAGCCCAGCTTCGAGGAGTTCTTCGACCTCACCCACCCGGACGATCGGCAGCGCGTGCGCGACGCCTACCGCGGCTGCCTGGCGAGCGGCGCCACCACGACGATCGAGTTTCGCGCCCGCACCGCGCACGGCGAGGACCGCTGGCTGAGCGGCACCATCGACTGTGTGCGCGACGCGAGCGGCGCCGTCGTCCGCCTCGCCGGCACGGTGCTCGACATCACCGAGCGCAAGCGCGCCGCCGACGAGCAGGAGCGGCTGCAGGCGGCGCTGCGCCGCAGCGAGGTGATGGCGGCGATGGGGGCGCTGGTCGGCGGCGTCGCGCACGAGGTGCGCAATCCGCTGTTCGGCATCAGCGCCACGCTCGACGCGATGCAGGCGCGCTTCGGCGAGCGCGCCGAGCTCGACCCCTACCTGGGCGTGCTGCGCGGCGAGATCGACCGGCTCGGCGAGCTGATGCGCGACCTGCTGGCCTACGGCAAACCCTACGCCACGACGCTGACCGCGGCGCCGCTGGCGCCGGTGATCGCGGCCGCGGTCGAGAGCTGTCGCGCGCTGGCGCGCGAGGCCGGCGTCGAGCTGGCGTGCGACGTGCCCGACGACCTGCCGGCGGTGCGCATGGACGTGGCGCGTCTGCGCCAGGTCTTCGAGAACCTGCTGCGCAACGCGCTGCAGCTGGCGCCGCGCCAGACCACCGTCGAGGTGAGCGTACGGCGCGCCGACCGGCCGCGCGGCGGCGGCCTGGTGTGCGTCGTCGCCGATCGCGGCCCCGGGTTCGCGGCGGAGGATCTCGAGCGCGTCTTCGATCCGTTCGTCAGCCGACGGCCGGGCGGCACCGGGCTCGGCCTGTCGATCGTGCAGCGCATCGTCGAGGAGCACGGCGGCACGGTGGCGGCCGCCAATCGCGCCGGCGGCGGCGCCGCGCTCACCGTGTGTCTGCCACTGGAGGGCGCATGCCAGCCATGAAGCTGCTGATTGTCGACGACGAGGCGGCGATCCGCTTCGGCGTGCGCGACTTCCTCGGGGCGCATGGCTTCGAGGTCGAGGAGGCGACCAGCTGCACGGAGGCGGTGGCGGCCTTCCGGCAGAATCTGCCCGACGTGGCGCTGGTCGACTTCCGCCTGCCCGACGGCACCGCGCTGGAGCTGCTGCCGCGGTTGAAGGAGATCGCCCCCGAAGTGCCGGTGGCGATCCTCACGGCGCACGGCTCGATCGACCTGGCGGTGCGCGCGATCAAAGAGGGCGCCGAGCAGTTCCTGACCAAGCCGGTGGAGCTGCCGGCGCTGCTGGTGATCCTGCGGCGCCTGCTCGAGCACCAGCGCGTTCGCCAGTGCAATCTCGCCGGGCAGGCGCGCCAGACGCGGGCGGCCGTCGATCCGTTCCTCGGCGCCCATCCGACCATGCGCCAGCTGGCCGAGGACGCGCGCCGCGTCGCGGCGACCGACCGGCCGGTGCTCATCCAGGGCGAGACCGGCAGCGGCAAGGGCGTGCTGGCCAACTGGCTGCACCGCAACGGGCCGCGCGCCGACGAGGCGTTCGTCGACCTCAACTGCGCCGGCCTCGGCCGCGAATTGCTGGAGTCGGAGCTGTTCGGCCACGAGAAGGGCGCCTTCACGGGTGCCCAGACCAGCAAGCCGGGGCTGCTCGAGGTGGCGCATCGCGGCAGCGTCTTCCTCGACGAGGTCGGCGACATGGACCCGCTGGTGCAACCCAAGCTGCTCAAGGTGCTGGAGGACCACCGCTTCCGCCGCCTCGGCAGCGTCACCGATCGGCGCGTCGACATCCGCCTGATCAGCGCGACGCACCAGGACCTCGCCCGCTTCGTCCAGGAACAGCGCTTCCGCAGCGATCTGTTCTTCCGCATCAGCACGCTGCCGCTGCGGGTGCCGCCGCTGCGCGCGCGGCGCGAGGACATCCCGCTGCTGGCGGCGCATCTGCTGGAGAGCATCGGGGTCGAGGTCGGCCGCATCGGCCTGCGGCTCGCCGCCGACGCGCAGCAGGCGCTGCAGGCATATGACTGGCCGGGTAACGTGCGCGAGCTGCGCAACGTACTGGAGCGCGCCGCGCTGCTCAGCGAGGGCGAGAGCATCGATCGCCGCGCCCTGCACTTCGATGCGGCGCCGAGCCCCGCCGCCCGCAGTACCGCGCTGACCCTCGACGAGGTCGAGCGCCAGCACATCGAGGCGGTGCTCGGCGAGGAGGACGGCAACGTGCCGCGCGCCGCGCTCCGCCTGGGCATTCCCAAGAGCACCCTGTACCAGCGCATCAAGAAATACGCCCTGAGCTTCCCCGCCGCGAAGAAGGGCGGTCACGGAGAGTTGTCCGGCTGACCGCGCCCGTCTGAATCTCAGACGCCAGTCTGGAATCTGGATCGACCAGGCCTTCGCGGCGGTCCCGGCGCCCGGCCTTTCGCCCTCGGCAGGGCTGGCACGCCGCCTGCGATGACCCAGCCGCAGCGAGGGCGAACATGTTCCAGGGCAGCGTCACCGAGATGTTCAGTCAACCGGCCGCACAGAGCAGCAGCGAACGGCTGCCGCACCGCGCGGCGTTCAGCGCCGCGCGCCGTGCCGCGGCGCGGCGCGACCGCGCGCTGCTCGACGAGCTGGTCGAGCTGTGGCTCGTCGGCGCGGACGGCGAGCTGGTCCACGCCAGCCCGGCGGCCATGCAGCGCTTCGCCAACGGTCTGCCGAGACGGGCGCCGCGCGCCGCCGTGGAGCTGATCCATGCCGATGAGCGGGCCGACTGGAGCACGCTGATCGCCGAGGTGCTCTACCGGCCCGGCACCGTCAGGGTGGCACGCTTCCGCCAGCCCGGGCGCGACGGCGTCTGGCGCTATGCCGACGCGCGGCTGCGCAATCGCCTCGACCATCCGGAGATCGCCGCGCTGGTGGTCGAATGGCGCAGCCCCGACGACGTGTGGACGGAGGTGCGCCGCGAGCCGGCCGCGCCGACGCCCGGCGCGGCCGAGTCCGACCTCGTGCACCGCGAGATGGAGGCGTTCTGTCATTCCCTCACCCACGAGCTGCGCGCCCCGCTGCGCGCCATCGAGGGCTTCTCGCGCGCGCTGCTCGACGACCATGGCGACCACCTCGACGCGCCGGTGCGCGGTTGCGCGGAGCGCATCCACACCGGCGCCCGGCGCATGCAGGAACTGCTCGAGGGCCTGCTGGAGCTGGCCGGGGTGACGCGGGCGCCGATGACCCGCCGGCCGGTCGACCTCAGCGCGATGGCGCAGGCGATTGTCGCCGAACTGCGTGAACGGGCGCCGGAGCGCCAGGTGGAGGTGGCGATCGAAGCCGACCTGCGCGCCGAGGCCGACCCCCGCCTGCTGCATCTCGCCCTGCAGAACCTGATCGGCAACGCCTGGAAGTACACCAGCCGGCACAGCTCGGCGCGCATCGAGATCGGCGCGCTGCGCGACCACGGCGCGCCCGTGTACTTCGTGCGCGACGACGGCGCCGGCTTCACCGGGACGGACGCGCAGCGCCTGTTCGGCACGTTTCAGCGCGCCCATCGGCGCGAGGAGTTCGACGGCACCGGCATCGGCCTGGCCACCGTGCAGCGCATCATCACGCGCCATGGCGGACGGGTGTGGGCGAGCGGTGCGGTCGAACGCGGTGCCACCTTCTACTTCACCCTCGAGGCCTGAGCTCGAGCCGAGGTTGCCATGATGTCCACCCGTCTCCTGCTGGTCGACGACGAAGCCGCGATCCGGTTCGCCGTCGCCGACTACTTCGAACAGAACGGCTTCCACGTCGACGCCGCCGCCGATCGCGAGTCGGCGCAGCGCCTGCTCGGTGTCTCCGACTACGACGTAGCGATCGTCGATCTGCGCCTCACCGGCGCCGAATGCCGCGAGGGCCTCAACCTGGTCCGCCACATCCGCGCCAACGCGACGCGCACGCCGGTGGTATTGCTGACCGGCAGTGATTCGGCCGAGTTGCTCGCCGCCGCCGAGGACTGTGGTGTCGCCGCGGTGCTGTTCAAGTCGACCAGCCTGGCGCGCGTCGGTGCCGTCGTCGCCGGGCTGCTGCGCCGCTGATCGCCCGCCGGCGCGGGGTCGGCGCGGCGCGCTCAGTACGTGCCGCCGAGCTTGCGGTGGTCCCAACTGGCGATGCGCTCCGGGCGGACGATCACCACGGTGCGCTTGCGCGCCATCATCTTGGCCGCGTCGGCGCGCATCTCCGGCGGCACCTCCGGGTTGTTCTTGGCGACGATCGCCTCGGCGTAGCGCTCCACCTGGGCGGGCTCGTCGACCAGCTCGGCGCGGCCGTTGATCGACACGCCGCGCAGCTGGTCGTAGCTGTCGCCGTCCTCGACCAGCACCGCGATGCGCGGGTCGCGCCGCAGGTTGACGATCTTCTGCGACTTGGTGAAGGTCTCGAAGACGATCGCGCCGTCGACGATCGCGAACCACAGGGTGGTCAGTTGCACCGAGCCGTCCTTGTTGATGGTCGCCACCTGCAGGTTCTTCTGCGCACCGATCAGGTCCCAGATCTCGGCCTCGCTCATGCGGATTGCGTCGCGTCGTTTCGGCATGCGGGGTCGCCTATACGAGGATGCCGAGACGGTCAAAAGCGCGGCGTGGCGGGGCGCGCCTGCGCCGGGGGCACCAGCATCGGCCGCAAGCGCCCTTCAAGCCGCCGGCCTCGGCAAGACCGCGCCCCGCCGGCGTGGTAGCCTGCGCCGGTGCGTATCGCGACGTGGAACGTGAACTCGCTCAAGGCGCGGCTCGAGAAGGTGCTGTGGTGGCTGGAGCGCGCCCGGCCGGACGTGCTGCTGCTGCAGGAGACCAAGCTGAGCGACGCCGACGCGCCGCACGCGGCCTTTGCCGCCGCCGGCTACGCGCTGGCGCACCACGGCGAAGGGCGCTGGAACGGGGTCGCCATCGCCAGCCGCAGCGCGCCGCGCGACGTGATCAGCAACTTCGGCACGCCGCTGCGACCGGCGCGCAGCGACGACGCCGGCGACGACGAGCCGCTCGCCGAGGCGCGCATGATCGCAGCCCGCTGCGACGGCGTGCGCGTGGTCAGCGTCTATGCGCCGAACGGGCGCAGCGTCGGCTCGCCGCACTACGCGCTGAAGCTGCTGTGGTTCGAGCGGCTGGCGGCGTGGCTGCGCGAGGCGAGCGCGCCGGACGAGCCGCTGGCGCTCGGCGGCGACCTGAACGTCGCGCCGGAGGACGCCGACGTCTGGGATCCGCGCGCCTGCCACGGCGGCACGCACGTGTCGCCGCCCGAGCGCGAGGCCGTCGCGCGGCTGCGCGACTGGGG
>JANRJF010000332.1:0-20901 GCA_033764095.1 Deltaproteobacteria bacterium
CGCCGCCTGCGCGTCGTCATCGGCGTGCGCGAAATGCCGGGCGACCTCGGCGGCGGCGCCGCCCGACCGGGGCGCCGCCGCCAGCCACGCGGCGGCGCGCGCGTGCAGGCGACGCCGCCGAAGCGGCGGAATGCCCGTATACAGCGCCTGCCGATAGAGCGCATGACGGAAGGCATACCGTGGCGTGCCGGGCTGGGCGGAGAGCAGGTCCTGATGCTGCACGAGATGCTCGCAAGCGGCTTCCACGGCTTCGACCGCCGTGCCGGCCGCGCCGACGAGTGCGGCCACGACGTCGACGGAGAACACCTCGCCGACGACGCTCGCCGCCTCCAGCATCGCGCGATCCGCCTCGCTCAGGCGCTCGAGCCGCTGCGCCAGGGCGGCGAGCGTGGCCGACGGGATGGCCGGCGCCTCGTCGATCGTCAGCGTCCAGCGGCCGCCGTCGCGTCGCAGTGAGCCGCGCGCGTGCAGATCGTCGATCAGCGCGGTGAGGAAGAACGGATTGCCGCCGGTGTGGCGCCGCAGGAAGGCGCAGCCCCGCGCCGACAGCTCGCCGTCGCCGAGGCGCGTGGCGAGGTACGACGCGATCTCGGGCTCGGCGAGCCCGCCGACGACGACCTCCTGTCCCAGGGCGGCGCGCCGGAGCTCGCGCACGAGCCGCGCCGAATCGTGGCCGGCGGCGAGCGCATCGGCGTGCCGTATCGTGGCGAGGACGAGCAGATGGGCAGGCTCGGTGCGACGCGCCAGCAGGTTGAGCAGGTCGAGTGTCGGGCCGTCGCTCCAGTGCAGGTCTTCGAGCACGAGGACCAGCGGCGTCTGGCTCGCCACCGCCTCGATGGCCTCCGCCAGCGTGCGCAGCATCCCAGCACGCATACCCGCTGCCGCCCGCGCTGCGGCGGCGTCGGTGAGACCGCATAAACCGAGCAGCCAGGACGGCGCGGCGGCGCGCAGCACCGCGGCCGCCGATGGGGCACGGCCCAGGTCGCGCAACGCCATGAGGACGGGCAGGAAGGATTCCGGCTCGCCAAACTGCTCCACGCACTGTCCGACCGCGACGCGCGCCGGCGCCTCACGGGCCTCGGACAGCACCGCGTCGACCAGGCTGCTCTTGCCGACACCTACCTCGCCGCTGACGAAGCCGATGCGGCGCTGCCCACCGAGCGCTGCCTCGAGCCAGCTTCGGAGCACTGCGCGCTCGCGCGCGCGCCCGACCAACGAAGCCGAAAGGGGGGCCGCCGAACCGCGCGCCGCCGGCAACGCCGCGCGCCGCGAGAGCGGCGCGATGAACCGATAGCCGCGCCCCCGCACCGTGGCGATGAAGCGCGGCGCGCGTTGATCGTCGCCCAGGGCGCGGCGCAGCTCCTTGATCGCCTTGGTGATGCTGGCGTCGCTGACATGCGTGTCGCGCCACACCGTCGTCGCGAGCCGGTCCTTGGTGACCAATTTGCCTTCGGCCTCGAGCAGGACAACGAGCACCGCCCAGGCCTTGCGAGTGAGTGACTGGGCGCTTCCGTCGCGCCACAGCCGTTCGTCAGTGAGATCGGCGTGAAAGGGCGGGAACTCGAGCATCATGGACCAGTCGCCCTCCGAATCCCGGTGGGCTGCAGAACGCGCAGGCGCGAAGTCGCCGAAAAGTCATCGAAGGGTCAGGATCAGTGGTTCGACACTGACTATGCAACGCAAACTTTTGTGGCAAGCGCCCAATTGGCACTTCTCGCGGAGGAGAGCGTATATGACCCGTATAGGTAATGTGAGGCGCCGCCGCCTGGGGCGCGATCATCTACCGCACGTGCTTGCCACGCTCGTCGCCATCGCGGGCGTCGCAGCGGGCGCGGCGACCGCGCAGGAGGTCGTATGCGTCGGCGACTGCAACGCCGGCGGACAGGTGACGGTCGACGAGCTGACCAGGGGCGTCGGCATCGCCCTCGGCAGCCGCAACGTCGACGAGTGCCTCGCCGGCGATCCGGACCTCGATCGCGCCGTCTCCGTCAACGAGCTCGTCGTGGCGGTGAGCAACCTGCTGAACGGATGCCCCGGCGCATCGACGCCGTCGCCGACCGTGGACGGCGGGACGCCGGGCGGCGCCACCCGGACCGCGACGGCATCGCTCACGCGGACGGGAACGCCGGCGACCGCGACGCCGAGCGCCACCGGCAGCTTCCCATTGGGCACGCCGACCGCGACCCGGAGCGGGGTGGCGACCGGCAGCCCGGCGGTCGGGACGCCCACCGCCACCGTCCCGACGCCGACCGGGACGCCGCCGACCGTCACGCCGACCCCGACGCCGACGTCGACGCCGCTCAACACGCCGCCCGGAACGTCGGACGAGAAGCTGCCGCGGCTGGTCGGCGCGGCCTCGGCCTCGAACACCGTGATCATCGTGCAGTTCAGCAAGGCGATGAGCGACAGCGTGAAAGACCCGGGGAACTTCGTCGTCACCCAGGAGCACGTCAATCCGGAGGCCGGCCGGCTGACGGTCATCGGCGCGGATTTCTTCCAGGGCGATCGGTTCACGGTGCGGCTGACGACATTGCCGCAGAACGAGGTCATCTACCGCCTGCGGGTGGTGAACGTGCGCGACGAGCTCAACAATCCCCTGGCGCAGATCCAGGTCGTCGGCGGCGTCATCATCGATTCCAGCTCCGCCACCTTCCCGGGCACGCCGCCGAGCTGCGGCCCGCACGTGTGCGGCAACGCCAGCGCCGGGGTCGGCGACATGGGGCTGTGCGCGACCGACGACGACTGCCCGTGTCCGGACGGGGCGCCGGTCGGCTGCACATCGGTCGGCGCGTGCGTCGATATCTGCACCCTGCTCGACGGCGACGGCGACGGCGTCCCCGACCACGTCGAGCAGCTCGGCTGGGTGGTCACCGTGCGCCGCACCGACGGCTCGACGACCCAGCGCGAAGTGACCGGCAACCCGACCCGCGCCGACACCGACGGCGACGAGCTCGACGACCAGACCGAGCTGCAGATCGGCAGCGACCCGCGCCGTGCCGACACCGACGGCGACGGGTTGTCGGACTACGAGGAATTCAACGTCGTCTACAGCGACACCAACAGCCAGGACACCGACGGCGACGGCATCGACGACAAGCTCGAGGTCGAGTTCTTCAAGACCGACGCCCTCACCGACGATTCCGACGGCGACGGCTTCCTCGACGGGGTGGAACTGTTCCAGTCGCACCGCGATCCCCGCATCGCCGACCTGCCGGCCCCCGACTTCTCGATCGGCGAGGTACGGCTGCAGATCTACGAGCAGTTCACCTACACCGACGGGAACGGCCAGACGCGCAGCGAGACCTCCAGCACGGCGACCTCCTTGGAGAGCGGCCGGCAGCAGTCCAGCGGCACCACCGAGGACATCGGCGGCGGCTTCGAGGCGATGGTCGGAGTCGAACCCGCGCAGTGCGAAATGTGCGTTCCGACGAGTATCGACGGAATCGTGCCGGTGGGCTCGTTGAAAGTCATGTTCCAGCGCAACGTGCAGACGACCGAGGAATCCAGTACCGCCGCCCAGCAGGCGTTTCAGAGCTCGCTCGACAAGGCGACGGAGATCAGCACCGAGTCGGCGGTGACGCGCGAGATCACCGGCGCGCGCATGGATGTCGGCGTGACCTTTCGCAACACCGGCGACGTGGCGTTCACGATCAGCAACGTGGAGCTGACGGTGCTGACCACCGATCCGTCGGACCCCACCCGGTTGGTGCCGGTGGCGACACTGCTCCCCGACAGCCAGCAGCAGAGCGGCAACGCCGCCGCGTTCTCGGTGGGGCCCGGCCAGACGCGCGGTCCGATCATCTTCTCCAACCGCGAGGTGTTCCCCAACCTGGTCGAAGACCTGATGCGCGCGCCGCGCGGTCTGCTGTTCAGGGTGGCGAACTACGATCTGACCACCGGCGACGGGCGCAATTTTGCCTTCGGGCTGCAGACGGTGCGCGAACGCACCACCAACGTCACCATCGACTTCGGCGACGGCGAAGTCACCCAGGCCAACGCGATTACCGCCGCCGTCCTCGACCGCCCGCGCGAAGAGCGGCGCTGCGCGCCGGGCGGCGACCATCCCAGCCGACCCTGCTCGAGCGATGCCGAGTGCGGCAGCTCGCAGCCCTGCAGCGGCGGCAAGGTGATCGGCGGCCTGTCGTCGTACACCGGCACCGGCGTGGGCGCCGGCATCCCGCTCGACTTCGTCCTGCGCGACATTCTGCAGATGCGTCGCAGCACCCCGCCGGTGATTCTCGCCGGCCCGGCAGGGCAGTCCCTCACGCTCGTCGCCGCCGGAACGGACGACATTCAGGTGGTGCCGCTGGGTGTCGAGGGCCTCGCGCCCGACACCGTCGTCGTCGCGCCAGGCAGAAACGGAGTCCTCGATACGGTCCCCGGGGCGGCGGTGGAGGCGTTCCCCTACATCCACGTTGGGGCCAACGGGTCCGTGGAGAGCTTCGCCCAGGGCGATGACATCCAGGTGATCCCCCCGGGAATCCCCGGCCTGCCGCCCGGAAGTGTCGCCATCGCGGCCGGACTGAACAACAGGTTGGACACGGCGCCGCTGGGCGACGACCAAGCGGTTCCGCTGCAGGCGTTGCGCAACCTGCTCAGCCAGGGAGCGGCAATCCTGGCCGGACCGGACGGCGTGGCCGATAGCGTCGCGGATCCCGCCGACATCCAGGTCATTCCGCCGGGCACGCGCGACCTGCCGTCGGATGCCATCGTCGTGGCCGCCACCGGGCCGAACGTCGTGACGCCCGACGGTTCCCCGCTGGAAGGAGACGGTCTCCTCAGGACCCGGCCGAGCGGAGACGATGTCACGTCCGGGCCCGACGGCCTCGTCGCCGGCAGTGACGGCGCGGTGGAGAGCGTGGCGCAGGGCGACGACGTGCAGTTGGTTCCGGTCGGCACCCAGGGGGTGCCGGAGGACACGGTCGTCGTGTCGGCCGGACGGAACGGGATCCTCGAAACTCCGCGCCTGAGCGATGACGCGGCCGATGTCGTCACCGGCTACGAGGTCAGCCGCACCTGCAACTTCCTGACGCCGGCGGCGATCGTCGCCGGTCCGGACAAGGTCGCCAACACCACCCCCGCGCCCGGCGTCTGCACCGCGGCCTCTCCGCCGCACTTCATCGGCGAGCCGGGCTGCACCGCCAACAGCGATTGCGGCACGCCCGGTGTGTGCAGCAGTGACCATGTGTGGGCCGCGAAGGATGCCAACCTCGCTGATGCCAATGGCGCGGTGATCGGGCCGAAGGCCGCAGACGGAGATCCCAGACGCGGCACCTCGCTGCGCACGGTGCCGCTGCTCAGCTCCGACGACCAGTACGTCGCTCCGGGCATTCCCTGCACGACGGCGGCAGACTGCACCGTCGTCTTCCCCAGCGGGCCCGTCGCGGGCGAGTGCTCCGGGCCGGAGGCGGTGGTGCGCGTGGCGCAGCGGCGCAGCGGGCAGTTCCGCCGACACTGGGCGCTGCTGTCGAGCAAGGCGGAGCAGGTGCAGACCGACTTCGGTCAGATCCTGGTGCAGCCCGGCGACGCGATCCATCTCTCCTTCGTCCAGGACGCGGACCGCGACGGTCTGATCGCCCAGGAGGAATTCCTCTACGGCACTTCCGATCTCAACCGCGACAGCGATGTCGACACGCTCGACGATTTCGCCGAGGTCCGGGTCGGCTGGCCGGTGGGGCCCATCGGCCAACCGCTGCGCCGCGTCTTCCCGGACCCCACCAAGAAGGATTCGGACGGCGATGGGCTGTCGGACAGCGACGAGCAGGATCTGCGCACCTCACGCTGTGCCTGCGATGCGGTCGGACCGAAGACCCTGCTCGGCAACGGCAGCGTGCTGCGCGGCGATCCGCACGACCCGCTGCAGGGCGCCCAGCCCTGCAGCAGCGACGACCAGTGCAGCATGGGATCGGTGTGTCGCGACACCGCGCGCTGCACGACCGCGAACTACATCAACTCCAGAACCGGCGGCGGAAGCTCGTGCCCACGGTGCGACACCGACCCCTCCCTGCATCGCAGCGATCCGCGGCTGCGGGACACCGACGCCGACCGCGTGGCCGACGCCGACGAGGTGTTCGGCTATCGCACCGGCGCCGGGATCGTCAGCGTTCCCGTCGCCGGGAGACTTGGCAATGGCTATCGCACGGTCGTCGCCGGCCCCGACAACGTGGCGAACAGCGTGGCTTGTCCGCAGAACTACTGCGTCGACGACGGAGCGCACTGCCAGACCGACGGCGACTGCCCGGGCAGCCATCAGTGCATCCATGAGGAGCCGTGCGACGACGTGCAGGTCGTCGCCCCGGGCGAGCCGGTGGACGATCCGAGCACCGTGGTCATCGCGCCAGGGAGCTATCGCGCGTACGACAATTCTGCGCCGATCACGACGGCAGGCGGGGATGTCGGCATCACATCGGGCTTCGTTTCAGGGTTCTGTTCGGACTTCCCGGCGATACCCTGCTTCTCAGATAATGGCTGTGCTCCGGATGAGGGACACTGTGTCCTCTACAGCGAAGCCGTCGGCGTTCCGGAGGCCGCGACCGCGTCCATTCTCGCTCGCAGCATCGCCGTCAACGACGACCTGCAGGTCGTACCGAACGGTGAGTCGGTGACGGAGTTCAAGGGAACCAGCGTCGACCCCAGACAGCCGCGCTGTGTCGACGGCAGCGAGTTCTTTGCTCGCGGCATTCCCGGCCTGGCGGAGCGCTTCCTGATGTGCGGCATCGTCAAGCCGGGTCCGAACGGCCTGATCGATAGCGGCCTGCCGCTCGACCAGCCGCTGGACGTGTTCAGCAACCTGCTGGTGCCCGCCGGGTCGGGACAGAAGATCGAGGTCACCGACCCGTTGAACCCGGACACCGACGGGGACGAGATCGAGGATGGCATCGAGCGCCTCCTCGGCTCGAGCCCGAACGATTCGGCGGATACTGGCGTCTCCGGCGACACCGATCAGGACGGCTTGACGAACACCACCGAGCGAGCCGGATGGACGGTGGCGGTGGCGGGAACGATGCCGCGCAAGGTGGGATCGAACGTCTTCAACCCGGACACCGACGGCGACGGCATTCCCGACTATGCCGAATACCATCTGCCGTGTCGCCACGATCTGACCAAGAAGTGTCGCACCGACCCGGCCAACGGCGACACGGACGCCGACGGGTTGAGCGATTTCGACGAGCTGTCGGCGGACCAGATTGCCGTGCTCAGCAGCCTGAACGGCTTCTTCCGCGGCTACAGCTTCAACGGTGGCGCCTCCAAACATTACGGCACCGACCCGCTGAACGCGGACACCGACGGCGACACGTTGACGGACTTCGACGAGTTACTGGTGCCTTTCAGGGTCGCGGTGCCGGGCGAGAGCGTGGTGCGCGACGGACTCACCGACGCCACAAAGAGAGACACCGACGACGACGGCCTCGACGACAACGCGGAGAAGACCAAGAAGACCGATCCGACGGATCCCGACACGGACGGTGACGGGCGCCTGGATGGCCGCGAGCAGGAGGTGGGCGCGAACCCGCTGCTCAAGGACAAGGTTGTGACCGTCACCTACCTCGGGGTGAGGGCCGAAGGTTCCTTTACGGACTCCGATGAAACGCACGACTTGCTGTGGGACTGGACCCTGTACGTGCAGCATCCCAACGTGCCGAACCAGACCCAGACCCCCCCTCCAGCGGATTTCCCCGGCGAGCTTCTGTCGACGATGCCGCCGCGCGATCAGGGCGGCGGACTCTCATGCCCGCAGGGGGCTGTCGAAGGGTGTTCCCGGCGCCGAGCCTGCAGACTGGCCAACCCGACGTTGATCCAGGTGAACGAGTCCACGACGTTCGTGCTGCGCGACGGCGAGGGCTTCATCGTCCACGGCGAGGTGGCGAGCGTGAACCACTGCTTCGATTCCGGCAGCATCATCTACAATTGTCTGCTGCCGTTCTTCGATTCCTACACCTATGACCAGCTGAGCTCCGTCACCACCAAGAATCAGGAACTGTCCGGCGGCAGCAGCAGGGGGGTGGCGACATGCAAGGTGTCGGTGCCCTACCAGATCACCACCCAGTAGGCATCAAAGCGAAGGCGCGCGGACGCGGAGATGAGATGAGGTCGGGAAACAGGACGCCCGATTTCAGCTCCTGATCTCCGCGCCCGCGCGCCTTCGCGTTGAAGACCGCGGCGGGACGCGGCGCAGCGGCGACCCAACCACGATCAGGGCGACGACGACAAACGCCGGCGCAAACAAGGGACACGGCGCCGATCTGCTGGCGCTGCGCGCGCGCCCAGTCGAACGCCATGCGCCCGAGCACGAAGCGCACGATGCGTTCGAGCAGGGTCCGGTCACGCAGCTGACCGGACGACGCGGGGTTCTCGTTGTGGGGCTCGAACACCATGTTGAGCCCCTTGTTGCCCCGCTGAACAGCGCCAATCTCGGAACGGCGACCGGACGGATCGAGCTGCGCAACGTTGGCCCCTCGTCCGTGTAGCACGTGTGGCCCTTGCCGGGATTCTCGGCGACGACTCTGCGAAATCGACGACGGCCACGCCCCCTCGCCGGGATGGCGAGGAGGCGTAGCGTCCGTCGCCGTTCAACCGATCAGCGCACGCGCGCGGTTACAGTCCTCGACTGGTTGGTCGGATCGGGATCCGGCGTCGTGCTCGAGGCGGTCGCTATGCACGTCAGCGTGCCGGCGGCGCGGGGCACGATCCGGAACTCCATCTCCGCCGTCTCCCCGCTGTGCAGGAGCGGTTTCGAGCAGGTCAGCGACGGAGTGGCGCCCGCCGCGATCTCGCAACCCTCCGGAGCTTCGACGATGCGATAGTCCACTCCGGAGCAGGCGGTCTGGGTCATCACCGAGTGCGCGCTCTCGGGTCCCTTGTTCCGGACTCGCACCCGGACCTCCATCGGGTGCTTCCTCGACACCATCCGCGGCGCCGCCTTCATTGCCAGCGACAGATCAGCGCCACCCTCGAGACAATCGACGACGCCGTTGCCGTTGGCGTCCGCATCGGCGACACCACAGCCGCAGAGGCCAGGAGCGGTCTTGCCCGCGTCGGCCGGGCACTGGTCGTTGCAGTCCGGCGTGCCGTCGGCGTCGGTGTCGACGTCCGAGACGCCGCAGCCGCACACGCCCGGCACGGTCTTGCCCGCGTCGGCCGGGCACTGGTCGTTGCAGTCCGGCGTGCCGTCGGCGTCGGTGTCGACGTCCGAGACGCCGCAGCCGCACACGCCCGGCGCGGTCTTGCCCGCGTCGGCCGGGCACTGGTCGTTGCAGTCCGGCGTGCCGTCGGCGTCGGTGTCGACGTCCGAGAGGCCGCAGCCGCACACGCCGGGCGCGGTCTTGGCGGGATCGTCCGGACAAGCGTCGGCCGCCGTATCAACGATATGCACCGTGTAAGCCTTGGAGACCTGCACGGCGTCGGCGTCGGTGGCGGTGATGGTGAATGAGAACTCGCCGACGGCCGTCGGGGTGCCGGACAGGACGCCGGTGGCGGAGTCGATGTTCAGGCCCGGCGGCAGCGAGCCCGGCCCCACGGTGGTGACGTACGGAGTGTTGCCGCCGACCGCGACTGTCCTGATCGTGAAGGGCTGGTCGAGCTCGCCGTCCTGGATGTGATCGATCAAGCCCAGGACCGCCTCGACGTTGAACCCCGCCATCTGGGCGCCGATGTAGTCGCCGAGGACCACGACCGTCGCCGGGTCGCACTCCGGCTTGTAGCTCGGATCGGTGGGGTCAGCGATCTGCGGGTAGTTGTCGCACTTCGCCTCGTTGGTCTCCGAGTCGAGGGGACCGCTGTACTTGTAGAACTCGTAGCGGCGGGTGATCACCTCGTCGCCGTTCGGCAGGTCCTCGTTCTCACCCGCCAGCTCGTTGTTGGCGCCGTCGGGGTTTTTGAACTCGGTCTGCATGATGCGCCATTCCACCTCGACTTCGTCCGGCTCGCCGTTCGTCCAGTTCTTGTCGTTGGGATCGTCGGGGTCGTCGGACACCAGGTCGCGCAGCTCGACGACCTGGTTGTTGTGCGATTTCGTCACGATGCATTTCACCCACACGGCGTCGCCGAAGTCGTAGACCGGCGCGGGCGGCGGCGGCGGCGCCTGGATGACCGCCTGCACCTGCGCGACCGGTTGGTTGGGCGCGACCGCGTAGTAGGTCCACGACGGCGTCGCCACGTTGACCGCGGGACCGCGGATCAGCGTGCCCGGCGACGCCGGGTCCTCGATCAGCCAGTGGTACCGGACCACGGTCGGGCTGCCATAGTGTCCGACGCCGAAGTGCTCGCACCCGATGTTGACCGACGGATTGGTGCACTGATGTCCGTCGGTCGCCGCCGGCGGTGCCGCCGGCATGGCGGTGTAGGCGGAGAAGGTGCTGGTCGCGGTGTCGTACTTGGCCGCATGGCGCACGATCACCTTGGGATGCAGTGGATTGGTATTGTCCTCGCTGATCGTCGGGGCGCCGTAGTGATTGTAGTCGTAGGTATAGGTGAGGTCGGCGCTATGCAGGTCCTCCAATTCGATCTCGAAGCCGTGGCAGTTGCTCCCGGTGTCGTTGAACACGTCGAAGTTGTTCAGGTCGCCATACGCCGTGCTGGCCCTGGCCGGGCTCGACGCGAACGCCGCCAGTGCCGCGACACAGGCCACGGCGCCGACCCTCAGCCGCTCCGTCCATCGTGATTGCATGCTCGTCTCTCCTCCGTCTGGTCCTGCGCTACTGGTTGCGACGCGCGGGTTCCGGTTCACGAACGCGAGGTTCGCGTCGGGAAGGAATGTAACGGCAGCCCATGAGAGCGAGATGAGAACGCCGCGCGCGCCGGTCTTCTGACGGACCACCGGTCCTGTCGGCGCAGGCCTGTGGCCGGCGCTCCCTGGTGTTCCCGGACAGAGGTTTCAGCCTGCGTCCGGCGGCCGTTTCGCAGGGCTGCTGCTAGCCCGGCGAGCCCGCCGGCGGCGCCAGGGGCAGCTCGATCGTGAAGGTGGCGCCGTGGCCGGGAGCGCTCTCGACGTGGATGGCGCCATCGTGCGCCTCGACGACGCTGCGCGCGATCGCCAGGCCGAGGCCGAGGCCGCCGCTGTGGCGCGCCCGCGCCGCATCGGTGCGGTAGAAGCGCTCGAACACCTTGGCCTGCTCCTCGGGCGCCAACCCCGCGCCGGCGTCCCGCACAGCGACGGTGCCGCGACCGTCGGCCCGGTTGGCGCGTACCGTCACCGCCGAGCCGCGCGGTGCATGGCGCAGGGCGTTGTCGACCAGGTTATCGAGCACGGCGCGCAGGCGGTCCGCGTCGCCGTCGACCGGCACCGGCTGCGCCGCGTCGCACGCCAGCGTCACCCCCGCCGCCGCCGCCCGCGCGGCGTGGGCGCGCGCCGCCGCCTCGGCGAGCTGCGCCAGGTCGCACGGGCCGCGCTGCAGGAAGATCTGGCCGGCGTCGGCGCGGCTCAGCGTCAGCAGATGGTCGACCAGCCGGCACAGCCGCTCGATCTCGGCCTGCGCCTCTCCGAGGGTCGCCGCGTACTCGTCGCCGCTGCGCGGCCGCCGCAACGCGACCTCGACCGTACCGCGCAGGTTCCCGAGCGGCGAGCGCAGCTCGTGCGAGGCGTCGGCGACGAAGCGGCGCTGCGACTCGATCGCCGCCTGCAGTCTTCCCAGCATCTGGTTGAGGATTGCGGTGACCTCGCGCAGCTCGGCGTCGGGCGACGTCGCCGGGATGCGCGCCGCCAGGTCGGAGGCGTCGATGGCGCGCGCCGCCTCAGCGATGCGCTCGAGCGGCCGGGTGAGCCGCGGCGCCACCAGGCTGGCGCCCCAGGCCGCGGCGCCGCTGCCGACCACGAGCACGCCGACCAGCACCCCGAGCAGCGTGTCGAGCGAGTGCTTGATCGGCGCCAGCGGCAGGGCCACCACGGCGACCAGCGGCTCGCCGGTCGCATCGCGGAGGGGATAGTAGATGCCGCGGTAGGTCTCCTCGCCGCGGTGGAGGCTGCCGAACGACGGCTCGCCGGCCAGGGCGTGCGCCTCCTTGACCGGATCGGTGTCGAGCGCCGGGCCGCTGGCGAGGTTGGCCGTCTGCGCCAGCACCGTGCCGGCGCGCTTCACCATGGCGAGCTTCACGTAGCCGTCGGAGGCGTCGATCTCGATCGGCGCCCAGCCTTCCTCGTGCACGTGCACGCGCCCCCCCGGCGCATCGAGCGACGAGGCCACCTCGGTGCGGGCGATGGCCAGCAGCGCGTTGTCGAGATTGCGGCGCAGGATGTGGCGCGCGGCGGCGAAGATGGTGACGCCGACGGCGGTGAGCACCGCCAGCGCCAGCAGGAACATTGCCAGCGTCAGGCGCAGGCGGAAGGTCGGGCCGCGGCGGCCCGGCCGCGCCGCGCCGGCGCCGGCAGGCGGGTCAGGCGTCCCGGCCATCGCACGAGCGGGCCGCCGCGGGCGGCCCGAGCACGTAGCCGCCACCGCGAACGGTGCGGATCAGGTCCGGCGAGCGGCCCAGTTTGTTGCGCAGATAGCGCACGTAGACGTCAACGACGTTGGAGTCGGGTACCTCCTCGGTGCCCCACACGTACTCCCAGAGGTCGGCGCGGGTGACGACCTCGCCGGCGCGGCGGGCGAGGTACTCGAGCAGCTGGAACTCGCGCGTCGTCAGCTCGATCGGCTCGCCGCCGCGGGTGACGCGGCGCTGCGCCGGCTCGATGCGCAGATCGGCGACCTCCAGCACGGGCGACTGCGCCCCTCTGTCCCGCCGCAGCAGCGCCTGGATGCGCGCCACCAGCTCGGCGAACGCGAACGGCTTGACCAGATAGTCGTCTCCGCCGAGCCGCAGACCGCGCACCCGGTCGGCCACCTCGTCGCGCGCGGTGAGGAAGAGGATCGGAGCGCGCACGCCCTCGCCGCGCCAGCGCTGGCAGAGCGCGAAGCCGTCGCCGCCCGGCAGCATGACGTCGAGGACGATGAGGTCGTAGCGGTGCGCCGCGACGGCGGCGTCGGCCTGCGCCGCGTCCGTCGCCACGTCGACCGCGAAGCCCTCCTCGCTCAAGCCGCGGCGCAGGAAGCTCACCGCGGCGGGTTCGTCATCGACCACCAGCAGCTTCATCGACGTCTGCCCGGCCGCGCATCGAACGTGAGAGCGGATGATCGGCCTTCATCGGGCGGTGCCGAGCCCCGTCTCGATCTGCGCCGCGCCGGAGTCGGCGCCGCTTGGACTGCGCGCCGACGCCGCGATCAGACGCCCGAGCACCGGGACGTCGTCGAACGACGCCGGACGCGATGCGAAAGGAGCGGCCCGCACGCGCTGGAGCTACTCCGACCGTATGGGCGTTTCAACTTCGGACGCTCTCTCGGCGTGGTGGTGCTCCAACCAGGGGCCGCCGGGTGCTTCTCGACCACGGCCAACCTCGAGTACGGCTATCGCATCGATATCAAGCCGCATCTGGGAGCCGGGCCGGGCTCGATCGAAGTCGTCGGCATCGATTTGCCGAGCAACTGCGGCACCAACCGGACCTCGACGACGTCGGCCAGCGTCACGGATACCCGCGCAGCGTGTCGGCGTCGCAGTCGCCGACGGCGAGCGACTCGCTGCCGGTGAACTTGCCGGCGGCGTCGACGCTCACGGCGCCGTCGACGAACCGGGTGCAGATCCGCTGCGAGCCGATGGTGAGCCGCAGGCCGATCGCGCCCTGCGCCCCGTCGAGCGTCACCCCGGTCCGCGACGCACTCAGCTGGACGACCGTTCCCTTGTCGGTGGTGCGGACGACGGCGCGCGTGAGGGTCGGTCGCGAGCTTCGCCTGCTTGCGGTTGACGAACTTGTAGCTGGTGCCCTTGCGATTGACGCTCCATCCCGCCTTCGGCAGGTCGAAGTACGCCGCTTGGGCGCGCCGGCACCGGCCAGGCGTATCCGTTCACGCTACCCGGCTTCGGCCCTTCGCGAAGCAGGTCACCGAGCTCTAGACGTTCGACCGCCGAACAGCGCCAGGACGATCAGCAACTCGCGTAGTGTCAGGCCGGCGGTCGACCCGCTGTTCAAGCCGGTGTGGCCGGCTACTCTGCAGTGATGCACAAGACATTCCCCGTATTGGGAGTGGCGCTGGGCGCGCTCGGCCTGCTTGGCGGCTGCAGCCCCTCCGCCCCACTGCCGACCGTCGCGCACGTCGACCTCGAGCGCTTCATGGGCGACTGGTACGTGATCGGTAACATTCCGACGTTCATCGAACGCGGCGCGCACAACGCCGTCGAGTCCTACGCCCTGAACCCAGACGGCACGATCGCGACGACGTTCCGCTTCCGCGCCGGCGGCTTCGACGGCCCGCTGAAGCAGTATCACCCGACCGGGTACGTGCAGGACGACGGATCAAATGCCATCTGGGGCATGCAGTTCGTCTGGCCGATCAAGGCCGAGTACCTGATCGTCTTCCTCGACGCCGACTACACGCAGACGGTCGTGGCGCGAAACCAGCGCGACTACGTCTGGATCATGGCGCGCACGCCGACGATGCCGGCGGCCGACTACCGACGCCTGGTCGAGCAGCTCGGCGCCTGGGGCTACGACACCAGCGCCATCCAGCGCGTGCCGCAGCGCTGGAACACGACGCCCACGCCCGGCGCGCGGTGAGACGCGTCGTGTCGCTGACGGCGAGCTCGGCGAGGCGCGATGTCTAGCGCGACGGCCAGCCCGACGAGCGCGCCGGCGGGCCCTCTCCTGTTGCGGCGCCGCCCCCCCGCGTCCGACCCGATGCCGAGCGCGATCCTAAAGTACGCACCGCGCGCCGGCGGCGTCGACGGCCAGCTGAAGCAGTATCACCCGGCCGGGTACGTGGACGACGCCGTCTCCCATCGTTCCTCCATCCGGACTCGGGCGCTGTACCCTGTCCAGCCCTGGAGGAACCACCTCAGCGCAGCGCCGCCGACCAACGGCGGTCAGTAGATGCGCGGCTCGCCCTTGGCGCGGGTGTTCCAGCGCTTGTGGAACCAGATCCACTGTTCCGGGTAGCGGCGCAGCAGATCTTCGATCACCGCGGTGCAGCGCTGCGTGTTGGCGATCACGTCGGCATCGCGGTCGCCGCTGCGCGCCAACGGGATCTCGGGCAGCACCAGGACGCGATGCTTGTCGCTGGCGCCCTCGCGCAGCAGGAACACGGGGATGACCGCGGCGCCGCTCAGCATCGCCAGCCGCGCCGGTCCGGGCGTCGTGCAGGCCGGTAAGCCGAAGAAATCGACGAACACGCCGTAGCGGCGCGTCTGGTTCTGATCGGCGGGGATGGCGACGATCTGATGGCGATGCAGGGCGCGCAGCGCCGCCTTGGCGGCGCTCTTCTTCGGCAGCGAGACGGTGCCGGCGACGGCGCGCAGGTCGGTGATGGCGCGGTCGACCAGCGGGTTGTTCATCGGCCGGTGGACCAGCGTGATCGGGTGGCCGAGCAGACCGTGCGCATAGGCGAGCAGCTCGAAGTTGCCGAAATGGCCGGTGAGCACCAGCACGCCGCGCTGCTCGGCGGTGGCGAACAGCTGCTCCCACGTGGCGCGGTCGTCGATGTGGACGTAGTCGCCGATGTTCTGCGGCGTCAGCGAGCCGAAGTGGCAGACTTCGGCGGCGACCCGGCCGAGGTTGCGGATCGACTCGCGCAGAATCGCGCGGTGCTCCGACGGAGAGCGGTCGGGAAAGGCGCGCGCCAGGTTGAGCAACGCGACGCGGCGGCCGCGGCGGTGCAGCAGGTAGAGAATGTCGCCGAGCCAGGCGCCGATGCGCAGCGCCAGCCGGCGCGGGATCAGGCCGATCAGGCCGAGCACGGCGCGAAAGCCGAGCAGCTCGAGCCGGTCGCCGAGTGACGGTGGGGCTTCGGGCGCTGCCTCGGTCGGCGCGGCGCCGCGCGGCGTCTCGCGCTGTCCCTCCTCCGACGGGAGCGGACTAGGCGAGTGGCTGACCAAGGATCTCGGCTTCCTTCTTCTTCAGCTCGCCGTACACCTCGGCGTCGATCTTGCGGTACTTGTCGAGCGCCGCCTCGGCCTTGCCCACGTCGCCCTCGGCCTTGGCCAGATCCATCAGCTTTCCGCGGATCCAGGCGATGTGCCACTTCTCGTCCTTGGTGACCTCTTTGAGGATCGCCAGGGTCGCCTCGTCGGTGTCGGACCGCGCCGCATGTTCCTTGTAGCGGGCGAAGGAACGCTCCTCGACGACGACGGTCAGGGCGAGCAGCTCGAGCAGCGAGCGCGGCACGGTGCGCAGGCCGATGCGCTTCTGGTAGCCGTCGCCGACCACCTTGGGCGCACCGCCGAGCTCGTTGATGCGCTTGGTCCACAGCCAGGCGTGGTGGGTCTCCTCGTGCAGGTGCAGCGTGAGCTTGATCTGCGAGTCGCCGTCGTCCTGCATCAGCTTGGTCAGGCGCAGCAGCAGGGTCGCTCCATGCAACTCCGCGTCGCGGTAGTAGCTCATGATCTCGATCATGCTCTCGGGCGTCGGCGTCGCCATGAAGGGACCTCCAGCGCGTTAGCGCAAAACGTGATTCTGGTAGTGCATATCATAGTCCAGATCAAGATTGGGAACTGGCGTGCGCCGCCAACGCTGGTGCCACCAGACCCATTCGGACGGGTTGGCGCGGATGCGCGCCTCGAGGATCTCGTTGAACTGGCGCGTCAACGCGTAGACGTCCATGGCGCGGTCGCCGCTGTTCGGCGGCAGGATCGGCGCCATCACCGTGAAGTGATGTCCGCCCTGCGGCCGGCGGCGCGCGAAGGCGGGCACCACCGGGATCTTCTTGCGCACCGCCAGCGCTGCCGCGGCCACCGGTGTGCGCGCCGGGTGGCCGAAGAACGGCACCGAGATCGATGGCGCCATGATGTCCTGGTCGATGACCAGGGCGAGAGCATTGCGGCCGCGCAGGACGCGGAGGATTTCGCGGCTGGAGTCGGCGCTCTCGCGCAGGATCGAGTGCACGCCGTTGTCGGCGCGGAAGTCGACCAGCAGCTGGTTGAGGCGCGGGTCGTTGATGCGTCGCGCGATGGCGGAGATCGGCACGCCCTTGCCGGCGAAATAGCCGGCAAGCAGTTCCCAGTTGCCGATGTGGCCGGTGATGACGATGACGGCGCGATCCTGCGCGAGCAGCTTCTCGACGTGCTCCCACCCCTCGACGTCGGCGTAGTCGTCGAAGTGAGCGCGAATGTCCTCGATGTGGGTCAGCTCGACGAAGCAGCGCGCCGCGTTGCGCAGCGCGTTGCGCGCGATGGTTTCCTTCTCGGCACGCGACAGCGTGTCGCCATAGGCGCGGTCGAGGTTGGCGAGCGAGCGCCGGCGCGTCGTGCCGTCGAAGCGGTAGGCGAGGTCGCCGGCGCGATCGGCGATGCGCAGCGCCCGCTGCAGGCTCACCTGGCGCGGCAGCCAGAGCGCAAAGCGCGCCGCATGGTAGGTGACCGCATCCTTGCGCCGGCGCACGAAGTGGCGCAGCGCCGGATAGCGCCGATACAGGCGGCGGATGGGCCGGCGCTTCGCCATCCGGCCAACCTAGCGTCGGGGGTTGTGGGATGGAACCAGGGCAGTTGTCACCGGCTCACGCCACGCCGGCCTTGAGAATATCGTGCAGGTGCAGCACGCCGAGCGGCTGGCGCGAGCCGGCGGCGAGGACGAACAGCGAGGTGATGCTGTAGCGCTCCATCTCGGCGAGCGCGCGGGCGGCGAGGGCGGTGGGCTCGATGGTCTTCGGGGCGCGGGTCATCATCTGTTCGGCGGTGAGCTTGCGCAGATCGGGGGTGCGGCCAAGACCGCGGCGCAGATCGCCGTCGGTGATGATGCCGACCAGGTTGCCGCGCCGGTCGACCACGCCGGTGACGCCGAGGCGCTGGCGCGAGATCTCCAACACCGCATCGGCGAGGCTGGCGTCGCGGCCGACGAGCGGCAGCTGGTCGCCGCTGTGCATCAGGTCGCTGACCTTGAGCAGTCGCCGGCCGAGGCTGCCGGCCGGGTGCAGCGCCGCGAAGTCGGCCTCGCTGAAGCCGTTGCGCTCGAACAGCGCGACCGCCAGCGCGTCGCCGAGCGCCAGCGCCGCCGTCGTGCTGGCAGTGGGCGCGAGGCCGAGCGGACACGCTTCCTCCGGCACGCTGGAGTCGAGCACCACGTCGGCGGCGCGGCCGAGCGTCGAGTCGGGCGCACCGGTGATGGCGATCAGCGGCAAATCGTGGCGCTTGATCAGCGGCAGCAGGCGCACGACCTCTTCCACCTCGCCGCTATGCGACAGCGCCAGCACGACGTCGTCCTTGCCGACCAGTCCGAAGTCGCCATGGACCGCCTCCGCCGCGTGCAGGAAGGTTGCGGTCGTGCCGGTGCTGGCCAGCGTCGCGGCGATCTTGCGACAGATGAGGCCCGACTTGCCGATCCCGGTGACCACGACCTTGCCGCGGCAGGCGGCGAGAATCTCGACGGCGCGCTCGATGCGCGCGTCGAGCCGGTCGCGCACCGCTTCGAGCGCAGCGATCTCGATGTCGAGGACGCGGCGCGCGCGAGTGAGCGCGTCGGACGATTTCACACGGCGTTGTGAGGGGCGCGGCATTTTCCGGATTCACCACAGAGACACAGAGGCACCGAGACTCACAAAGGGAACATCGGAACCGTCTCTTCTACAGAACCACTGACCGCCGCGCGGCCCCATCCTCAGTGCGATCTCTCCGTGCCTCTGTGTCGCTGTGGTGAAAGCTTTGCTCATCCGCGGCGCGCCGCATCGATGCGCACCAGCTCGGCGAGCAATGCCGGCAGCTCGGCGAGGCGATACGAGTTGGGCCCGTCGCTGAGCGCGCGGTCGGGGTCCTCGTGCGTCTCGAGGAATACCGCGTCGACCCCGACCGCTACCGCGGCGCGCGCCAGCGGGCGGATGAACTGGCGCTGCCCGCCGGAGGCGCCGCCCTGCCCGCCGGGCAGCTGCACGCTGTGGCCGGCGTCGTAGACCACCGGGTAGCCGAGCTCGCCGAGCACCGCGAGGCTGCGCATGTCGGCGACCAGGTTGTTGTAGCCGAAGCTGGCACCGCGCTCGGTGATGAGGAGGTCGCGGTTGCCGGTCGATGCCACTTTCTCCAGCAACGGCCCGACGTCCCACGGCGCCAGGAACTGCCCCTTCTTTACGTTCACCGGTTTGCCGGCGCGCGCCACCGCCAGCAGGTAGTCGGTCTGCCGGCAGAGGAACGCCGGCGTCTGCAGCAGGTCGGCGACCTGCGCCACCGGCACCGCCTGCTCTGCCTCGTGCACATCGGTGACGATCGGCACGCCGACCTCGCGCTTCACTTCCGCGAGGATCTCCAGCCCGGCGTCGAGCCCGGGGCCGCGCGCCGCGGTCAGCGAGGTGCGGTTCGCCTTGTCGAAGGAGGATTTGTAGACCAGCGGCACGCCCGCCGCGTCGCAGGCGCGCTTGATCGCCGCCGCGTGGCGCAGCGCGCTGTCGCGCCCCTCGATCGCGCAGGTGCCGGCGAACAGCGCCAACGGCCGCCCGCCGCCGACGCGCACCGCACCGATCGCGACTTCACGGCTCATGCCGGAAAACGAAACCACAGATGAACACGGATGAACACAGATGAGAAAGCAGGAGAAGAAAGACCTTCCTGTTCCTATCCGTGTTCATCCGTGTTCATCCGTGGTTCCGGATCGAATCACTTCACCGCGCTGAGCAGCGGCTTCTGACGGGCCTCGGCGCGGTGCTGGACGGCGGCGCGGATGAAGCCCTTGAACAGCGGGTGGCAGTCGACCGGACGGGACTTGAACTCGGGGTGGAACTGGCACCCGACAAACCACGGGTGATCGGCGAGCTCGACGATCTCGACCAG
Source organism: Deltaproteobacteria bacterium (assembly GCA_033764095.1). Classification (GTDB taxonomy): domain Bacteria; phylum Desulfobacterota; class Binatia; order HRBIN30; family CADEER01; genus JBDTMT01. Next base: position 19,771 of record JANRJF010000332.1, read on the forward strand.
CGATTCGTCCGGCGACACGCCGCTGAGGATCAGGCCGGCCTTGCTGAGCTGTTCGCGGTAGGCGTTGTTGAACTCGTAGCGGTGGCGGTGGCGCTCGTTGATCTTGCGCTTGCCGTACATGCGCGCCGCCAGCGAGTGCTCTTCCAGCGTGCACGGATACGAGCCGAGGCGCATGGTGCCGCCCTTGCGGGTCACCATGTGTTGGCTCTGCATCAGGTGAATGACCGGATGCGGGGTGCGCTCGTCGACCTCGCTGGAGTTGGCGCCGACCAGGCCGCAGACGTTGCGCGCGTATTCGATCACCGCCATCTGCATGCCGAAGCAGATGCCGAAGAACGGGACCTTCTGCTCTCGCGCGTAGCGCACCGCGGCGATCTTGCCCTCGGTGCCGCGCGGCCCGAAGCCCATCGGCACCAGCACCGCGTCGGCGCTGGTCAGCGTCTCGGGCAGACCTTCGTTGGCGATCTTCTCCGAGTCGACGAACTCCAGCTCGACGTGGCACTCGTTGGCGAAGCCGCCGTGCGCCAGCGCCTCGTTGAGGCTCTTGTAGGAGTCGGCCAGGTCGACGTACTTGCCGACCACGGCGATGCGCACGCCGTCGGTCTTGCTCTTCGCCGTCTGCACGACCTTCTGCCACTTCTGCAGGTTCGGCGCGCCGGTCCACATGTTGAGCTTCTCGACCAGCCGCTCGTCGATGCCCTCTTCGTGCAGCGCCAGCGGCACCTCGTAGATGCAGTCGACGTCGCGCGCGGTGATCACCGCGTTCTCGTCGACGTTGCAGAAGTGGGCGATCTTGGCCTTGATCTTCAGCTCCAGCACGCGATCGGTGCGGCACAGCAGCACGTCCGGCTGGATGCCAAGGCCCGTCAGCTCCTTCACGCTGTGCTGGGTGGGCTTCGTCTTGAGCTCGTGCGCGCTCGAAATGTAGGGCACGAGAGTCAGGTGGACGTAGATGACGTTCTCGCGGCCGAAGTCGGCGCGGAACTGCCGCACCGCTTCGAGGAACGGCAGGCTCTCGATGTCGCCGACCGTGCCCCCGACCTCGCCGATCAGCACGTCGAAGCCCTCGGCGGCGGCCGCGATCCGCGTTTTGATCTCGTCGGTGATGTGCGGGATCACCTGGACGGTGCC
>JANRJF010000333.1:0-13661 GCA_033764095.1 Deltaproteobacteria bacterium
TACGCGCGCTGCGAGGCGCGGCTGGCGGCGCTCGGCAGGCGCGCCGCGGCGTATCCGATCGACGCGAGCGGCTGGCTGCTGCTGGAGCTGATCGCGGCGCTCGCCGGCCGCGCCGGCGGGGGCGGTGCGCGCATCGCGCACTGGCCGCACGGCCACCGCGCGGCGGCGGTGCTGACGCACGATCTCGAGCCGCGCCGCTATGCCTACGGCGCCGGGCTCGACCGCCTGCTGGCGCGCCCGGCGGCCGGCCTGCCGCGCGGTGCGCTCGGTCTGGTGGCGCGGCCGGCGCGCCGCCACCTGCGGGCTGACCGCCGCGCCGTGCTGGCCGGACGCGACGTGTATTGTCACGGCCTCGATCATCGCGGCGAGCCGGTGCGCGGCGCGCGCCGCGTCGCGCGCCAGCTGACCCGCGCCCGTGCGCTGCTCGAGCGCCACCTCGGCCGCACCGTCGACGGCTACCGCAGCCCGCGCCTCGACCGCTCGCCGGATCTCGACCGCGCCCTCGACCGCGCCGGCTTCCGCTTCGATTCGTCGCATCCCGACGTCGACCGCGAGAACCCCAGCCACTACGGGCGCGGCGTGCGCCTCTGCCTGCCCTACCGCGCCCCGCTCGACGACGGCGCCGGCGGCTGGCGCCCGAGCCGCTGCCTGGAGGTGCCGCTCACCGCGCCCGACTGCATCCAGCCGCTGTTCGCCGGCGCCGACGCCGCGGCGCTGGCCGACACCGTGCGCCAGAAGGCCGCCTGGGTGCGCGCCAGCGGCGGCTGCTACGTCGCGCTGGTGCACGCCGGCGTCTTCGGCCCGGCCGACGCGGCGCGCCGCGAGGCGCACCTGCAGGTGGTCGGCGACGCGCTGGCGCAGGCCGACACCTGGTGTACGACGCTGCCCGCGCTGGTCGAGTGGTGGACGGCGCGCGAGCAGCTGCACCTGGCTGGCGATGCCGCGTCGGGCTGGCGCGTCGCCAACGCCGGTCCGCGGCCGGTCGCCGGCGCGACCCTGCTCATCGAGGCCGCCGACGGCGCGCGCCGCGTCGCGCTGCCGGCCCTCGCCCCGCACGCCACCTACGATCTGCCCGCCGACGGAGCGCTCCACGCATGCAGCCGACCATCGCAGTGATCGGCGGCGGCATCGCCGGCCTGGCGAGCGCCTACTATCTCACCCGGCACGGCTACCGGCCGCTGCTGCTGGAGGCCGGCGCGCAGCTGGGCGGCCTCGGCGCGCACTTCGACCACGACGGCGTCGCGCTCGACCGCTGGTATCACGTCATCCTCGATTCCGACGCCGAGCTCTGCGGCCTGATCGGCGAGCTCGGCCTCGGCCAGGACCTGGTGTGGCGCGAGACCGGCATGGGCTTCCACCTCGGTGGCCGCCTGTACGGCTTCAACTCGCCGCTCGACGTGCTGCGCTTCGCCGCCTTGCCGATGGTGGATCGGCTGCGCACCGGCGTCGGCGCGCTCTATCTGACCCGCGGCGTGCGCGATCCGCTGGCGCTCGACGACATCGCCGCGGTCGAGTGGCTGCCGCGCGTCTTCGGCGCGCGCGTCTTCGAGCGCATCTGGCAGCCGCTGCTGCGCGCCAAGTTCGGCGACCGCGCCGCCGAGGTGCCGGCCTACTGGGTGTGGAACACGCTGTCGCGCGAGAAGAACGGCGGCCAGGAAGTGAAGGGCTACCTGCGCGGCGGCTACGCGGCGCTGGTCGCGGCGCTGCGCGCCGCCGTTCTGCAGGGCGGCGGCGAGATTCGCCTCAACGCGCCGGTGCGGGCGATCGAGGCGAGCGCCGCCGGCGTCACCCTGGAGGTCGGCGACGCGCGGCTGCAGGCCGACGCGGCGGTCGCGACCCTGCCGCTGCCGGTGCTGGCGCGCGTCGCGCGCGGCGCACTGGCCGCGCAGGTGCCGCTGCCGGCGCTGCACTACCAGGGCGTGGTCAACGCGGTGGTGATGGCGCGCCGCCGGCTCGAACGCTTCTACTGGACCATCGTCGTCGACCCGCGCTTCGCCTTCCAGGGCGTCGTCGAGACCACCCACGTCATCCCCAACGCGTGGGTCGGCGGCCGTCATCTCGTCTACGCGATGAACTACTGCGCCGCCGACTCGCCGCTCTACGCGCGCGACGACGACACCGTCGCACGCCAGGCGGTGGATGGACTGTGCGCGCTCTACCCGCACTTCCGTCCCGCCGACGTCGAGGGGGTGCGCGTGTTCCGCGCTCCCTACGTCGAGCCGGTGTGGACGCGCGGCTACCTGCGCCAGCGCCCGGCGCCGCGCGTCGCCGACCACCCGCTCTATCTCGCCACCACCGCGCAGGCCTATCCGCGCGTCACCGCCTGGAACACCAGCGTCGCGCTGGCGCGCGAGTGCGTCGCCGCGCTGCACGCCGACCGCGCCGCCGCCCCGCCGCGCAGCGCCGCGGCCTGACGCCGCGTGCCGATTGGAGAGCCATCGTGAACGCCCCCCCCCGCCGCCCCCTGCTGCTGCCGAGCGACGCCGACCACAGTGGCCGCGACCTCGGCGCCGCGGAGCTCGCGCTGCTGCAGCAGGTGATCGACTCCGGCACGCTCAACTGCACCAGGGGCACGCAGGTGAACGCCTTCGAGCGCGCCTTCGCGGCGCGGCTCGGCATCGCGCACGCCCGCGCCGTCACCTCCGGCACCGCCGCGGTGCACAGCGCCATCGCCGCGATCGATCCCGAGCCGGGCGACGAGATCGTCACCACCGCCATCACCGACATGGGCGCGATCGCGCCGATCCTCTACCAGCAGGCGATTCCGGTGTTCGCCGACGTCGATCCGGTCAGCCTCAACGTCACCCCGCAGAGCGTCGCGGCGCGCCTCACCGACCGCACCCGCGCGGTCATCGCCACCCATCTGTTCGGCAACCCGTGCGACGTCGCCGGCATCGTGCGCGTCTGCGCGCCGCGCCGCATCCCGGTGATCGAGGACGCGGCGCAGGCCTTCTGCGCGACGCAGGACGGCCGCCCGGTCGGCAGCATCGGCGCGCTCGGCGCCTTCAGTCTGCAGCAGGGCAAGCACATGACCACCGGCGAGGGCGGCGTCGTGGTCACCGCCGACGACGCGCACGGCCGCTGGGTGCGCCTGTTCAGCGACAAGGCGTGGGGCTACGGCGATCCCGACCCCGACCACTACTTCCTGGCGCTCAACTACCGGATGACCGAGCTGCAGGGCGCCGTCGCCCGCGCCCAGCTCGACAAGCTCGACGGGGTCGTCGCGCGCCGCCAGGCGAGCGCCGCGGCGCTCACCGCGCAGCTCGCCGACCTGCCCGGCCTGACGCTGCCGCGGCCGCTGCCGGGCTGCACGCACGTGTTCTGGAAGTACCCGCTGATCGTCGACCCGGCGGTGATCCGCGGCGGCGCCGACGGGCTCGGCGCCGCGCTGCGGGCGGCGGGCGTGTTCTGCGCGCCGCGCTACATCCAGAAGCCGGCCTTCCAGTGCCGCGTCTTCACCGCGCGCAAGACCTTCGGGCGCAGCCAGCGGCCGTTCGCCGAGCGCGAGCGCGAGGACGGCCGCGCCATCGTCTACGACGCCGCCGACTACCCGGGCACCACGCAGGGGCTGGAGCGCGTCGTCGTGCTGCCGTGGAACGAGGCGTACGAGGCGGCGCACGTCGACTTCATCGCCGCGGTGGTGCGCCAGGCGGTCGAGGCGCTGCGCACGGCATGAGCTACGCTATCCTCTCCTGCGATCTCGACACCGTCGATCGCCACCTGCAGGGCTACGGGTTCGACGACCTGCCGCCCTGCGACGCGATCTACCGCGCCGCGGTGCCGCGCATTCAGGCGCTGCTCGCCGAGCTCGGCCAGCCGGCGGTGTTCTTCGTCATCGCGCGCGACGCCGAGGCGCAGGCGCCGCTGCTGCGCCAGCTGCACGCCGCCGGGCACGAGATCGCCAGCCACTCGCTCACCCATCCGCAGCCGTTCCGCACGCTCGACGACGCGGCGCTGCGCGCCGAGATCGGCGAATCGCGCCGCCGCCTGCGCGCCGCGTGCGGCGCCGACGTGGTCGGCTTCCGCGCGCCGGCCTGGGATGTCGACCGGCGCGTGCTGCGCCTGGTCGCCGAGGCCGGCTACCGCTACGACGCCTCGGTCCTGCCCACCCCGGCGCTGCTCGCCAGCCGCGTCGCCGCCTATCGGCGCAGCACCGGCAAGCGCTCGCTGTTCGCCATGGATCTGCTCGGCCACGCCTTCGCGCCGCGCGCGCCGCATCGCGCCGACGGCAACGGACTGGTGGAGTTCCCGGTGGCGGTGACGCCGTGGCTGCGGCTGCCGGTGTACCACACCATCACCCATCTGGCGCCGCAGTGGGTGACGCGCCGCAGCCTGCGCGCCGCGCTGCGCTCGCCGGCGCCGCTCTGTTACGAATTCCACGCCGCCGACCTGCTCGACCTGGTCGCGGACGGCGTCGACGTGCGCCTCGCCCGCCATCCCGGCATGCGCCTGCCGGTGGCGGTGAAGCGCCGCGCCCTGCGCGACGTCCTGCGCACCATCGCCGCGGCGCGCCGCGTCGTGACCTACGCGCAGGCGCTGGAGGAACGGCGCGCCGCCTGACGCGGCGTCGCGCTGCCTCGCCATGTCGCGTCCGCTGCGCGTCTGCTTCGTCGCCGTGCTCGGCGACAGCATCCACACCACCCGCTGGGTGGAGGCGATGCACGGGCGCGGCCACGAGGTGCTGCTGGTGACGCAGCGCCCGTCGCCGGTGCGCGGCGTGCGCGTGGTGAATCCCTACGCGCAGATGCGCTGGCGGGTGCCGAAGCTGCATCATCTCGCCGCCTACGCGCTGACCCGCCGCGCCATCGCCGCGTTCCGGCCCGATCTGGTCCACCTGCACTGGCTCGACGCCAGCCCGTGGATGGTGCGCCAGGCGCGCGGCTGGCCGCGCACGGTGGTGTCGGTGTGGGGGCGCGACGTGATCTGGGACGGCCTCGAGCCGGAGCCGGCGGCGCGCGTCGCGCGCAAGCGCGCCCTGCTCGCCGGCGCGCAGGAGGTCACCGCGATCACCCGCTTCCATGCCGAGCGCACGCGGCCGCTGCTCGGCCCGGCGCAGCGCCTGAGCGTCGTGCCGTGGGGCGTCGACACCGCCCGCTTCCGGCCGCGCGAGCTGCCGCGCGGCGGCGCCCCGGTGATCGGTTTCGCCAAGCACTACCTGCCCAAATACGGCCCCGACGTGCTGCTCGAGGCGATGGCGCGCGTGCACGCGCGCCGCCCGGACGCGCGCCTGGTGATGGTCGGCCTCGGCGATCCGACCCCCTACCGGCGCCAGGCGAGCGGGCTCGGGCTCGACGGCGTCGTCGAGCTGCGCGGCGCGGTGGCGCACGACGGCATCCCGGCGCTGATGCGCGAGCTCGACATCTTCTGCATGCCGTCGGTGTACGACTCGGAGACCTTCGGCGTCGCCGCGGTCGAGGCCTCGGCGAGCGGCCTGCCGGTGGTGGCGACGCGCGTCGGCGGGGTCGCCGAGGCGGTGGTCGACGGCGCCACCGGCGTGCTGGTGCCGCCGCGCGACCCGGCCGCGCTCGCCGCGGCGCTGCTCGAACTGCTCGCCGATCCGGCACGGGCGCGGCGGCTCGGCGCCGCCGGGCGCGACTTCGTGCGCGACCGCTACGAGTGGCGGGTCAACGTCGACGCCATGCAGGCGGTCTACGACCGCGTCATGCAGACGGAGGCGGCGGCGTGAACGGCCCGCTCTCCACCGCGCTGCTGGCGGCGCTGCTGCCGGCGCTCGCGGCGCTGGCCTTCACCGCGCCGCCGGCGCTGCTGCTGGTCGCCGACCTGCCGCTCACCGCCCTGCAGGGGCAGTGGGAGTTGAACGAGATCCTCTTCGACCCCTCCGACCTGGTGCTGGCGGCGCTGCTGCTGGCATTCGCCGCGCGCGGCGTGCCGCGCGCGCGCGGCGGCTCGGCGACGGTGCCCGGGCTGCGCTGGTGGCTGCTGCTCGGCGGCCTGCTGTCGATCGCCTACCTCGCCGCGCCGATCAACGCGCCGGTGCTCGACAGCTGGTCGCGGATCGCCTACCAGCTCTACCGCTACTGCTGGCGGCCGATCGCCTGGTTCGTGCTCGCCGCCGTGTGCATCCGCGACCGCCGCCGCCTGGGCTGGCTGCTGGCGGCGATCGTCGTCTCCGGGGTGATCTTCTCGCTGCCGGCGATCGCGCAGGGCTACGGCGGCGACTACGCCACCGGGCCGTTCAGCCACAAGAACGAGCTCGGCGCGGCGCTGCTGGCGCCGCTGCTGCTGGCGCTCGCCGGCGCGGTGTCGGGCCGCCCGCCCGGCGCGCGCCTGGCCTGCGGCGTCGCGGCGCTGATCATCGGTCGCGCGCTGATGTTCGCGCTGTCGCGCGGCGCCACGGTCGCCGCGCTGGCCGGCGCGGCGCTGCTGTGCGCCGGCCTGCTCGCCGACCGGCGGCTGCGCCGCGCCGTGCTGACGCTGCTGCCGCTGGCGCTGCTGGCCGGCGTGGTGGTGCTGCTCAAGTCGGACCGCCCGGTGGTCGCCGAGCTGCTCACCGCCAGCGCCGGCACCGAGGACGCGAACATGCAGTTCCGCATCCAGGAGCGCTGGCCGCACTTCGCCGCGATCATCGCCGAGCACCCGTGGCTGGGCACCGGCGACGGCCGCGACCTGACGCTCGGCGAGGAGATGAACACGCCGCACAACGGCTATCTGTCGCTGGCGCTCATCTCCGGCATCCCGGCGGCGACGCTGACCATCGGCTTCGCGCTGGCCGGACTGGCGGCGGCCTGGCGGCTGCAGCGCGGCGCTGACGGCGACCTGCGGGTGCTCGGCCTGGCGGTGGCGGCGACGCTGGTCGCGCTGCTGATCCACAACCTGATCGACGCGACGCTGCTCAATGCGTTTGCCGCCAAGGTCTACTGGCTGCTGATCGGGGTGACGACGCTGGCGGCGCAACAGCCGGCGCGCTTCCACGCCGCGCCGACGGCGGTGTCGCCGGCCCGACCGCGCGCCGCGCTGGCGCCGGCGGTGGCGGTCGAGGTGCGCTCGTGAGCGACGGCGACGCCACCCCGACGCTGCGCGGGCTGGTCGGCTCGGCCGGGGTCTACGTCGCCGCCGCGCTGGCGCAGCGCGGCGTCGGCCTGGTGCTGCTGCCGCTCTACACCCGCGCCCTGACGCCGACCGAGTACGGCATGCTGGAGATCTTCAACACCGTCGCGGCGGTGGTCGGCGCGGTGCTCGGCCTCGGCCTCGCCTCGTCGATCATCAAGGTCCTGCACGCCGACTGCGCCACGGAGACCGAACGCCGCGCCGTCCTGGCGACGGCGGTGTGGCTCGACCTGCCGCTGCTGCTGCTCGGCGCCGCCGCCGCGCTGGTCGCGGCGGAGCCGCTCGCCGTGCTGCTGGTCGGCGCCGCCGCCGCCGCCGACTGCGTGCGTCTGCTCGCCGGCACCATGGTGTGCGCCACCATCTGGTCGCTGGCCCTGGCGACGCTGCGGGCGCGCGAGCGCGCCCTGGCCTTCGGCGCGCTCAGCGTCGCCCAGTTCGTGCTCACCGCGGCGGCCAACATCCTGCTCACCGGCGTGCTCGGTTGGGGGCTGCGCGGCATCCTGCTCGGCACTCTGTGCGCGCAGGTGCTGGCGCTGCCGGCGGCGCTGTGGGTCGCCGGGCGCGGCGCGCCGCTGCTGCCGGCGCCGCACCTGGTGCGGCCGCTGCTGCGCTTCGGCGTGCTGCTGCTGCCGATGATGCTGGCCGGCTTCGCCATGGACGTCTCCGACCGCTGGGTGCTGCGCGCCACCCGCACGCTCGACGAGGTCGCCGTGTACGCGGTCGGCTACAAGCTCGGCGGGCTGCTCGACACCGCGCTGGTGTGGCCGTTCCAGCTCGCCTGGCCGGCGTTTGCCTTCGCCGCCAGCCGCCGCGCCGGGCACCGCGAGAGCTGGGCGCGCGCCTTCACCTACCTGGTCCTGGTGCTGAGCGCGGCGACGTTGGCCGCGGCGCTGCTCGCGCCGGTGCTGTTGCCGTGGATCGCCGGCGAGTCGTACCGCGCTGCCGCGACCATCGTGCCGCTGGTGGCGCTGGCCTACGCGTGCAACGGCGTGCAGTTCTTCTTCTCGCCGGCGGTGCAGCTCGGCGGGCAGGTGCGCTCGCTCGCCTGGTTCGCGCCGCTGGCGGCGCTGCTCAACGTCGGCCTGGCGCTGCTGCTGGTGCCGCGCTTCGGCATGTACGGCGCCGCGCTGGCGACGCTCGCCGCCTTCGCGCTGCTCGCCACGCTGTCGCTGCGCACCGCGCAGCGCGTTTACCCGATCGCGCTGGAGCGCGGCCGCCTCGGCCTGGTGATCGGCGCGGCCGCGGCGGTGTACGGCGCGGTGACGCTGTGCACGCCGGCCGGCACCGCCGCCGCGGTGCTGCTGGCAGTCGCCGGCCTGGTCGCCTTCCCGCTGCTGCTCGCCGCCGCCGGCTTCCTGCGCGAGCCCGAGTGGGTGGCGCTGAGGGCGCTGCTGCGGCGCGTGCGCCCGAGCAGCCTTCGGTTGGGATGGCGATGAAGAGCGGACTCCTCACCGCGGAGACGCGGAGACGCGGAGAGCGACGCGCGCGCTCCGCGGCTCTGCGCCTTCGCGGTGAAAGCTCAGGGCAGCGGCACGGCCTCGATCAGGACCGGAGCGGGCGGGGCGCCGGAGACGATCAGCTCGTCGGCGCCGGCGTCGGGCGGCGTGCCGCGCGGCTCGCCGTCGAGGTCGACGCCGGTGATGCCGCTCAGCGGCACGCCGGCGTCACGCGCGCAGCTGTCGCCGGCGGCGAGGTGGAAATCCCCCGCGGCGGCGTTGGCGAAGCGCGGTGCACAGAGCCTGGAGGCGGCATCGCCGCCGCTCGCCGTGCGCCAGGTGGCGAACGGCACGGCGCCGGCGCCGCAGTCGTTGTTGACGTTCCACAGGAAGGCGTTCTGCGCGCTGCCGCGGTCGAAGACGTTGCCGTCCGCCTGCCAGTCGCTCGGCGCCCACTCGGTGCAGACGGCGCGGTCGCCGCTGCTCATGCCGGCGAAGACGTTGTCCTTCACGATGAAGTGCTGCTGCTTGCAGACGCCCTCGACGCCGCCGTTGAGCAGGCCGCTCGGGTTGGCGTTGCCGATCACCAGCAGCGCCCAGCGGTCGGGGTCGCCGCGCCGCTCGACGTCGGCGACGCAGGTATTGCCGGCGATGGTCACGGTGCTGGGTGGATAGCTGGCGCAGGCGACGTTGTGGGTCGGCGCCAGGTGCATGCACGCCATCGCGGTGGTCGAGGCGATGACGTTGTTGGTGATGGTCAGGTCCTCGACCACGTAGTTGGCGTCGTTGCCCGGCGCGGTGTTGCGCGCCGGCGTGGCGACGATGCCCTGCACGCCCCAGTAGTGGCCGGGGTAGGTGTTGCGGATGACGTTGCGGTCGATGACCACGTCGTCGATCGAGCGCGGCAGCGCCGCGGCGCCCTTGCTGGCGTCGTTGTAGCAGTAGCCGGGCTCGGAGATGACCGGCTCGATCTGGATGGTCTCCATCCAGTCCGAGAAGCGGTTGTTGCGGATCGTCCATTGGCGCGTGTTGCACGAGGCGCCGACCGCGAACTGGTAGCCCGCCTGGTAGCTGGCGCCGCCGTAGGCGGCGGTGTTGGCGTCGAGCACGCTGTCGAGCAGCTCGATGCCGGTCCAGTGGCGGTAGAGCTTGAAGGCGGCGACGGCGCAACCGTCGCAGGGGCGCGCGGTCATGGTGACGTGCTGGAAGCGCAGCGGCCCCTCGTCGCCGTTCGGCTTGGTCTTGTCCGCCTCGCCGCGCGCGAAGTACGAGCCCTGCTCGATCGACGAGACGTTCTCGACCGCGACGTAGCGCACGTCGTTGGAGCCGAAGAAGTCGAAGACGATCCAGTCGGTGATCGAGTTGCAGAACTTGTTGAAGCGCTCGAGCTCGACGTCGTGCGTGAAGATGTGCACGCCGCTGTTGAGGAAGCGGCTGGCGGCGGTGCCCTGGTTGGTGGTCGCGCAGGCGGTGCCGGCGAGGTTGACGCCGTAGTCGCGCACGGTGAGGTGCGCCACCTCGGTGCGTGCGGTGACCGTGAGCACCAGGTTGGCCATCGTCGGCGCGGTGAGGTTGCCGTCGAGCACGGCGACGTCGTCGGTGTCGTACGGCGGGTAGCTGCCGTCGTTGTCGGCGTCCCAGCCGCTGATGATCAGCGGATAGCGCGGGTACTCGAAGTCGGTCGCCTGCGAACCGCTGGCCGGCAGCGTGTACACCCCGGCGGCGCCGCTGGTGCCGTAGGTCTTGCCGATGGCGCCGCCGCAGACCCCCTTGATGCACACCGCCTCGATCTGGTTGGCGGCCGGGCCGGGCAGGCTGTCGAGCGCCTTCTGAATGGTTTTGAACGGCGCCGCGGGCGTGCCGCTGCCACTGCTGTCGTTGCCGCCGCCGCAGTCGACGTAGCGCTGCACGTCGGCGACGCCGTTGCCGTCGACATCGGTGGTGACACCGTCGCAGACGTTGCAGTCGGCCGCCTCGCCGCGCACCCCGTTGCGGGTCGCCAGGTCGAAGCCGCACGGCCGCGGCGCGTAGCCCGGCGCGCCCCACGTCGGTGCCGCGCCGAGCAGCGCGAGCAGCACCAGCGCGGCGCGAGTGGGCGCGTGCGCGCGTGCGTCGCGGATCGAGACGGGACTACTCGTGCACTCGCTCACTCGCGCACCGGTATATCGCGCGCCGCGGCGGACCGCATCAGCGAATCTGCGGGGAGGCGGGCGTGATCGTCGCGCACTGCATCCACGGGCTCGGGCTCGGCGGCGCCCAGCAGGTGATCCGGCACCTGGTCGCGGGGCGCAGCAGCGCCGTGCGGCACGTCGTCTACACGCCCGAGGACGGGCTGTTCCGCGCGCCGATCGAAGCCGCCGGCGCGTCGGTGCGGGTCATTCCGCGCCGCTGGGCGAAGCTCGACCCTTCCTGGGCGTTCGCTTTGTCGCGCGCCATGCGCGCCGATCGCGTCGGGCTCGTCCACACCCACCTCTTCGGAGACAGCCTGCACGGCGTGTGCGCTGCACGACTGGCCGGCGGCGTGCCGGTGCTGGTGACGCTGCACAATGGCGCCGCGGCGCACTCGCGGCTGCAGCGGCTCGGCTATCGCTGGCTGCTCGGTCGCGCCGCCGCGCGCATCGCCTGCACCGAGTCGGCGCGCCGCTCGTTCCTCGGCCTGGCCGACGGCATCGAGACGATCGCCAACGGCATCGACCCGCATCCGGGTGACGCCACCGCCCCGGCGGCGCGCGCCGCGGCGCGCCGCGCGCTCGGGGTTGGCGCCCACACCCCGTTGATCGGCGCGCTCGGGCGCTGCGTCGCGCAGAAGGATTTCGCCACGCTGCTCGACGCGCTGGCGCGCTGCCAGCCGCAGGGCGGGGCGCTGCCCGAGCTGGTGCTGCTCGGCGACGGGCCGCTGCGCGCCGGGTTGGAGGCGCAGGCGCGCCGGCTCGGCATCCGCACCCGCGTCCACTTCGCCGGCCTGCGCGACGACGCGCGCGCGCTGCTGCCGGCGTTCGACGTGGTCGCGATCAGCTCGCGCTTCGAGGGCCTGTCGATGGCGCTGCTCGAAGCGATGGCGGCGGCGCGCTGCCTGGTGGCGACGCGCGCCGCCGGCGTCACCGACGCGCTCGGCGACGACCAGGCGCTGCTGGTGCCGGTCGGCGACGCCCCCGCGCTGGCGGCGGGAATCGATCGGGCGCTCGCCGACGCGCCGCTGCGCACCCGCCTCGGCGCCGCCGCGCAGGCGCGCTTCCGCGAGCGCTTCACCGCCGCGCGCATGGTGGCCGAGTACGAGCGCCGCTACCGCCAGCTCGCCGCGCGGCCGCCGCGGCTCGCCGCCGGCGTGACCGCCGGTGCCGCCGCGCACCGCCAGCAGGACTAGGACCGGCATGCACCTCGCCTACCTCCACTATCTGACCGACGACGACATGGCGCTGCACCACGTGCGTCAGTTCGCGGACGCGGCGCGCGGGCTCGGCCATCGGGTCGACGTGCACGCCATGAACTTCCGCTCGGAAGCGATGAGCGATGAGTGGGGAGCGATGAGTGGTGGTCGAGAGCGCTCGGAAGCGATGAGCGATGAGTGGGGAGCGACGAGTAATGGTCGAGAGCGCTCGGAAGCGATGCGCGATGCGGGGCGAGCGACGGGTGGTGGTCGAGAGCGCTTGGAAGCGATGAGCGATGAGTGGGGAGCGATGAGTGGTGGTCGAAGCCGGCAATCGCATCGCTCATCGCTCATCGCTCGTCGCTTGCTGCGCTATTGGTTGCACGAGCCCAAGGAGCTGGCGTGGAACGCGCGCTATGTCCGCGCCGAGCTGGCGCGCCTGCGCGGCGCGCCGCCCGACGTGCTGCTGGTGCGCGACCACCTGCTCACCGCCTCGTGCGTGCCGGTGGCGCGGCGGCTCGGGCTGCCGCTGGTGCTGGAGGTGAACGCGCCGGCGGTGGAGTCGCGCCTGTACCTCGACCAGTACGCCCACCTGCCGTGGGTGCCGGAGTGGCTGGAAGGGTGGAAGCTGCGCCGCGCCGACGCGGTGACGGTGGTCTCGACGCCGCTCAAGCAGCACCTGGTCGGGCGCTGCGGCGTGGCGGCGGCGCGCGTCGCGGTGTGTCCGAACGGCGCCGACGTCGAGCGCTTCCATGCCGGGGTGACGCCCGATGCGGCGCTGCGCGGCGCCGGGCCGCTGGTCGGCTTCGTCGGCTCCTTCCAGAAATGGCACGGCACCGCGCTGCTCGCCGCGGTGATTCGCGCCGTCGCCGCCGCGCGCGCGCCGGTGCGCTTCGCGCTGATCGGCGACGGGCCGGAGCGCGGCGCCCTGCAGGCGGCGCTCGCCGACCTCGGGACGCGCGTCCAGTTCACCGGCACGCTGCCGCACGCGCGCCTGCCGGCGCTGGTCGCCGGGCTCGACGTCGGCCTGCTGCCGGAGGCCGACTTCTACCGCTGTCCGCTCAAGCTGGTGGAGTGGATGGCGGCCGGTCGCGCCATCGTCGCGCCGGCCTACGCGCCGATCGGCGAGCTGATCCGCGACGGGGTCGAGGGCGTGCTGGTGCCGCCGCGCGATGCGGCGGCGATGACGCGGGCGGTGATCGCGCTGTGCGACGACGCGGCGCGGCGGGCGGCGCTCGGCGCCGCCGCGGCGGCGCGGGTGCGCCGCGAGCTCACCTGGACCGACACCGCCGCGCGCGTGCTGGCGGCCTGCGAGCAGGCCCGCGCGGCGCATCGCGCCGCGGCGGCGACGGCGGGGGAGGCCTGTGTCGGCCGGCCGTAGCCTCGCCCGCTTGGCGGCGCGCAGCGGCCTGCCGGCGGTGGCGCGCCGCCTGCGCCGGCAGCCGCGCGGACTGGTGCTGATGTATCACCGCGTCGACGCGGCGCCGGACTACCTCGGGCTCAGCGTGCCGCCGGCGCTGTTCGAGGCGCAGCTGGCGCGCCTGCGCGCCCGCGCGCGCATCGTGCCGCTGCGCGAGCTGGTCGCCCGGCTCGCCGATCCGCGCGGCATCGACACCGACCTCGCCGCCGTCACCTTCGACGATGGCTACCAGGACAACCTCGATCAGGCGCTGCCGATCCTCGCCCGCCAGGGCGTGCCGGCGACGCTGTTCCTGACCAGCGGCTTCGCCGACGGCAGCGCGCGGCCGGCCGGCGCGCGGCTGCTCGACGCGTTCACCGCGCTGTGGGCG